>DASZQO010000162.1:0-4916 GCA_035549615.1 Acetobacteraceae bacterium | reverse complement strand
AGATCGAAGCGCTGATGGGGGCCGATCTCACCGCGCGCCTCGCTCCGCCGGGCAAGCTCGGGCGTGCTGCACGGCTTGCCGATGCGGCAGGCCGCTATATCGAGGGGGCGAAGGCGACCTTCCCGCGCGGCCTGCGGCTCGAAGGGCTCCGGATCGTCATCGATTGCGCCCACGGTGCCGCCTACAAGGTGGCGCCCACCATTCTCTGGGAACTCGGCGCGGAAGTGATTCCGCTCGGCGTGTCGCCGGATGGGTTCAATATCAACCGTGGCTGCGGCTCAACGGTGCCGGAATTCTTCTGCGCCCAGGTGGTTGAGCGCGGCGCTGATCTCGGCATTGCGTTGGATGGCGATGCGGACCGGCTCCAGCTCGCCGATGAGCATGGCGAGCTGATTGACGGCGATCAGATTCTGGCACTCATCGCCCGTTCCTGGCGACGGGAAGGGCGGCTCAAGGGTGATGCAATCGTTGCTACGGTGATGTCCAATCTCGGGCTCGACCGGTTCCTCGGCACGCTCGGGCTCGCCTTGCACCGCACCCGGGTCGGTGACCGCTATGTCGCTGCCGAGATGCGCGCGCGCGGCCTCAATGTCGGCGGCGAGCAATCGGGCCACATGATTCTCTCCGACTTCTCCACGACCGGGGACGGTCTCGTGGCGGCACTGCAGGTGCTTGGCGTTATCGTCGCTGAGGGGCTGCGGGCAAGCGAGGTGTGCAAGGTCTTCCGTCCGCTGCCGCAGCTTCTGCGCAGCGTCCGCTTTGCCGGCAGTTCGCCGCTCGCCCTGCCTTCGGTGAAGGCGGGCATCGCAGAGGCCGAAGCAAGGCTGAACGGCGCCGGGCGGGTGCTGATCCGGCAGAGCGGGACCGAGCCGGTCATCCGTGTCATGGCGGAAGCGGAGGACGAGGCTCTGGTGCGGGACGTGGTGGCTGAGCTCTGTGAGACGATCGCCACAGCCGCACGCGCCGGAGACGAAAAATCGGAGGCAGCCGACTCCTGATGCGCGGGCGCGTGCTGGCGATCGCCGGCTCGGATTCGGGTGGCGGAGCCGGCATTCAGGCTGACATAAAAACCGTCACGGCTCTCGGTGCCTATGCGGCCACCGCGATCACCGCGATCACCGTGCAGGACACGCGCGCGATTCATGCGGTGCTTCCCATTCCGCCCGCGATCGTCGGCGCGCAGATCGCCTGCGTGCTCGCCGACCCTGGCGCGGATGCCGTGAAAACGGGGATGCTGGTCGATGCCGAGACTGTCCGGCATGTAGCCGCTTCGCTGCGTGCCTTTCCCGGGCTTCCGCTCGTCATCGATCCGGTGATGGTCGCTTCGAGTGGAACCCGGCTCCTGGCGGAAGACGCGATCGAGGCGCTTCGCGCGGAGCTTTTCCCGCTTGCCACGCTGGTCACGCCAAACCTGCTGGAAGCCGAGATCCTTGCAGGATTTCCGATCCGCGACCGCGCCTCGATGGAGCGCGCGGCGCTCGCGATCAGGGCACGTGCGGTGCTGGTCAAAGGCGGCCACCTGCCGGGTGAGACGGTGGTGGATATCCTCGCAGAAGATGGCACGATCAGCGTCTTCGAACAGCCACGCATTCCAGGACTGCCCCGCCACGGCACGGGCTGCACCCTGGCGAGCGCCATCGCCACGGGCCTCGCACAGGGCATGCCACTTCTCAACGCTGGGCGCCGGGCCCGAGCCTATCTCCAGGCAGCCATCGCGACCGCCCCGGCCATCGGCGCGGTCGCCGGACCGCTCAACCATATGCCGGAGGGGGTGTGCGAGAGGGCCGAAGAAACCTAGGCCTTCAATATTTGGAAGCGTGGAGCCCAGCCTTGGTAACAATTTTCTCGCAGAAATAGGCGCCTTTCTTCGTCTTGCCGAACCAGCGCGAGCTGGAGAGATGATAGACGTTGGCGTGCATGTTCGCCCACACCACCGTATCCGTGCCGCAGGTTTTCTGCGCGTCGGCAAGGGTTGAGAAATGCTGAACCCCGGCGAGCGAGATCGTCTTGGCGGCAAGAGCGAGTCCCGGGGAAAGAGCAAGTGATAAAATCATGAGATTTGGAAGAAATTTTGAGAGATTTTGTATTTTCCGTGATCCGGTCATAACGTCCTCGTTGCTCTGCCAAAGTTCCTCGAACTACCCTGGGTTTTGTCCGTTCGCAATGACGCAGTCCAGCCCCTTGACGGGGTGGTGGCGTATGGCTCAGGTGCTGGTTTTCGCATCAGGGATTGAGCCGCCATGGCTGAATACAAATACGTGATCGCACCGCCTGCCGTGGTGGCGGTGCCGGTGGACGGGGGCAGCGCATTCCCGGTGCGGCGGGTCTTCTGCGTCGGGCGCAATTACGCCGAGCACACCCGCGAAATGGGTGGGGATCCGGATCGCGAGCCGCCGTTTTTTTTCATGAAGCCGGCCGATGCGCTGGTGCTGGACGGGGCGGACATGCCCTATCCGCCGGCGACGAAGGACCTGCATCACGAGATGGAGCTGGTGGCCGCGATCGGCTCTGGCGGAGCGAATATCCCCGAGAAAGATGCGCTTGCCCATGTCTGGGGTTATGGCGCTGGCCTCGACATGACCAGGCGCGATCTGCAAGGCCAGGCGAAAAAAGAGGGGAAACCATGGGACATGGGCAAGGGGTTCGACCATGCGGCGCCGGTCGGCACGCTCATCGCGGCCACGAAGATCGGCCATCCGGCCCGCGGAGGGATCGTGCTTCGCGTCAATGGTACTGTGCGCCAGAAGGGGGATCTTTCGCAGATGATCTGGAGTCTGCCCGAGATCATCGCCCATCTCTCGTCGCTGGTGCGGCTCGCCCCGGGTGACCTCATCTTCACCGGCACGCCCGCGGGTGTGGCCGCCGTCGCGCGCGGGGATGTGCTGGAGGGCGAGGTCGAGGGGGTCGGCAGCGTCCGCGCCCGCATCGTCTGATGGTGCGGGACAGGCGGAGCGAGCCATATCGGCCGCTCAGGATTGCGACCTGGAACATCAATTCGTTGCGCCTGCGCCGCGACCGGCTCGCCGCCCTCACCGCTGCGCTTGAGCCGGATATTCTTTGCCTTCAGGAAACAAAAGTTCCGGACGAGCTTTTCCCCGACCAACTTCCGGCGGAAGTTGGCCTGCCGCACTTCGCCAGGCGCGGGATGAAAAGCTACAACGGCGTTGCCATTCTCTCACGCATCCCGTTCGAATTGGTTAACGACTCGCCCGATTGGTGCGGCAAGAGCGATTGCCGCCATCTCGCGGTGCGGCTTGATCTGCCCGGCGGGCCCATAGAGCTGCATAATTTCTATGTGCCGGCCGGCGGCGACATTCCTGACCCGGATCAGAATCCGAAATTCGCGCACAAGCTCGCCTTCGTTGCCGAGGCACGGAAGCATTTTGCGGAGGGCGGCACGCCCGTGCGGACGATCGTGGTGGGGGATCTCAATATCGCGCCGCTCGAGAACGATGTCTGGAGTCATCGCCAGCTTCTCGACGTGGTGAGCCACACGCCGGTGGAGACCGAGGCGCTGACCGCCTGGTGCGAGACCGGATTCACCGATGCCGTGCGGCATTTCGTGCCCGCGAACGAAAAGCTCTTCACCTGGTGGTCCTATCGCAATCGTGATTGGCGCGCCTCCGATCGCGGACGGCGCCTCGATCATATCTGGGTCTCCGACGATCTGACAGGCACGCTCGAACGGCAGACCGTGCTCAAGGAGGCGCGCGACTGGGCGCTTGCCTCCGACCATGTGCCGGTCTGCGTGGAGATGCGTGTGTGACACCTGAAGCGGCGCTTGCGGAAATTTGGCGCGAGGCCGGGCTTCCTCTGGCGGTGCTGGGAGGGATCACCTTCCACGGCAATGATCCGGTACTGCCTTCGTCCTTCGCGATCGGTACCGCAGCGGCGGTGAGCATTGGGGCACAGGCGCTTGCGGCGTCGTTGATGCTTGCACGGCGCGGCGGTCCGATGCCCGAGGTGCGTGTGGCGTTGCGTGATGCGGCGATCGAATTCCGCTCCGAACGCTATCTCCGCGTGAACGGGGCGATGCCGCCCGACCTCTGGGATGCGATTGCCGGTCTTTATCGCACAAAAGATGGCTGGGTCCGGCTGCATACGAATTTTCCACATCATCGCGACGGTGTTCTGCGCCTGCTCGGCTGCGCGTATGAGCGGGCGGCCGTGGCGCGCGCGCTTGCTGGTTGGGAAGCGGAAACCTTCGATCGGGAAGCAACCGAAGCGGGTCTCGCGGTCGCCTGGCTCCGTTCCTTCGATGCCTGGGATACAAGCGCCGAGGGCGTGGCGCTTACCCGGCAGCCGCTCGTCTCGCTGACGCGTGTCGGCGATGCGCCGCCAATGCCCCTGCCTTCGGCGCTGCGGCCACTCTCGGGCCTCCGCGTGCTCGATTTGACCCGGGTGATCGCAGGCCCCGTCGCCGGGCGGGTGCTTGCTGCCCATGGTGCAGACGTGCTGGCGATCAGCGCGCCTTACTTGCCGCAGATGGCGCCGCTGGTGATCGATACGGGGCGGGGAAAACGCTCCGCCTTTCTCGATCTTCGCGAGGCGGAAGCGCGCGAAACCTTGCGGGAACTCGTGCGGTCGGCGGACGTGTTTCTGCAATCCTATCGGCCGGGCGCTCTCGATGATTACGGATTCAGCGCCGAGGACGTGGCGCGGCTTCGCCCAGGGCTCGTTCATGAAACACTCTCCGCCTACGGATTCGCGGGCCCCTGGGCGGGGCGGCGCGGCTTCGACAGCCTGGTGCAGACGGCGAGCGGCTTCAACCACGCCGAGGCGGAAGCGGCCGGCGAAGCGACGCCAAAACCCTTGCCTGCGCAGGCGCTCGATCACGCCTCGGGGCACCTGCTTGCCTTTGGGATCATCGCCGCCCTGCTCCGCCGCGCCGATGAGGGTGGACTGTTCCGCGTGCG
>DASZQO010000161.1:0-19321 GCA_035549615.1 Acetobacteraceae bacterium | reverse complement strand
GAAAGGAGTTCGGTATCGACCCCCTGATCGCCCGCGCGCTCGAGCGCGGTGCCCGCGCGCGCCAGCAAGTTCCGTGATCCGCGCTCGGCGCATTCCCGCTACCCCAATGCCACGCGCACCATGGCGGTGCCGCAATCCTATGTGATGCGAAGCTGCAGCGAACCCCGATACCGGATTTTCCCATGACCCCTATCATTGGCCTGCCTGCCTGCGCGAAGGAGGCCGGCGGACATCTCTTCGCCACGACCCCTTCCCGTTATGGCAAGGCATTGATCGCTGCCGCCGATTGCCTGCCGGTCATGATCCCGCCCGAAGGCGAGGCGATGGTCGCCCTGCTCGACCGTCTGGACGGACTGCTCCTGCCCGGCAGCCCTTCGAACGTGGAGCCGGCTCTCTATGGCGAGACGACAGACCTGACGCCTGACCGCCATGATCCCGCGCGCGATGCGACGGTGCTTCCCCTTATCCGTGCGGCCCTGGGGCGGGGATTGCCGCTGCTTGCCATCTGTCGTGGTGTTCAGGAGCTGAACGTCGCGCTCGGCGGCACACTCCATCAGCAAGTGCAGACTCTTCCGGGGCGGCTCGACCATCGTGGCGGCACCGGCCCGGCCGCCCAGAAATATCGCCCCAAGCACAAGGTTGCCCTCGAAGGCGGGATCGCCGAGCTGCTTGGGCAACGCGAGATCACGGTCAACTCGTTGCATGAGCAGGCGATCGACCGGCCGGGGGAGGGACTCGTCGTCGAGGCCTGGGCGCCTGACGGCACGATCGAAGCGGTGCGCGTTGCGGGCAGCCCCTTCGCCTTCGGCGTGCAATGGCACCCCGAGTGGGATGTTCTCGCGTTTGCCGATCGCCTCGCCCTCTTCGCCGCCTTTGGCCGCGCGGCCCGCGTCTTCCGAACCGGCCTTCGCCGGGCTGCCTGATCAAATCCCACTGGCCATCCCGGAGCAGGCTTCATGGACCTCGGACTCGGTGGAAAGACCGCGCTCGTCACTGGCGGATCGAAGGGGATCGGCCGCGCTTCGGCTTCCATACTGGCCGCCGAAGGCGTCGCCATTACGCTCGTCGCGCGCAACCCGGAGAGCCTCGCCGCCGCTCAGGCGATGATCCGTGAGCGGTCCCAGGTGCCAGTGGAGACGATCGCGGCCGATCTTTCCCGCGAGGAGGAGGTGGAGCGCGTTGCCGCCTTGGCCCCCACGCCCGATATCCTCGTCAACAACGCCGGCGCGATCCCGCCGGGCGGAATCGCTGCGGTGGACAATAGGACCTGGCGTGCGGCCTGGGACCTGAAAGTGTTCGGCTATATTTCGCTTACCCGCGCGATCTATGCGCGGATGGCCGAGCGTGGCACCGGCGTGATCGTGAATGTTATCGGTGCCGCGGGGGAAAAATTCGACCCCGACTATATTGCCGGCTCTGCCGGCAACGCGGCGCTGATGGCCTTTACACGCGCACTCGGCCGAGCGAGCCCGGCCCATGGCGTGCGCGTGGTCGGCATCAATCCGGGGCCGGTCGAAACCGATCGGCTGGTCATGCTCCAGCGTGCCCGCGCCGAACGCACCTTCGGCGAACCCGCGCGCTGGCGCGAGTTCTTCGCCCATATGCCCTTCGGCCGTCCCGCCACGCCTGAAGAGATCGGTTCCGCCGTCGCGTTTCTTGCCAGCCCCCGCTCCGGCTATACGAACGCCACGATCCTCACGATCGACGGTGGTGGCTGATGTCGATCGTCAGCCGCGCCGGTCCTGCGGTGCGCGAAGACGCGCGAGGTGCTGGCGCAGGCGCCCCAGCTCCTCGGCGAGCTGGGCGAGATAAGCCGGTCCGCGCTCGGCGAGCTCGGCAGCGCGCATGCCGCTCCAGGGGCGGCAGAGCTCGTTGATCCGGCGGGCGCCGATATTCGCGGCACCACTGCAGACCGCATGCGCCTTGGCTCGGAAAAGGCTGAGGTTGCGTTGCGCCGACGCCGCTTCGAGTTCGCGCAGCGTCTCTCCGGCGTCCTCGAGAAATCCTTCGACCAGATCCGTCACGAACGCTTCGCCGCCAAGCCGATCGAGCTCCTGGATCGTGGCGCTATCGAGAACCGGGAGCGCCACGACCTTGAATTGCGGGTGCGATGCGATGTCGGTGACCTGCGCCGACATCTCGGCTTCAGTTCCTTGCGCGGCTTCCGCCTCTTCCGCCCCTTGCTTCGATTCGGGCACAAGGGTGGCGAGAAAGTCGAGCAGCAGATGCGGCTCGACCGGCTTGGTGACGCAGGCATCCATCCCGGCCTCGATGCAGCTTCTGGCCATCTCGGGGGTGGCGTCCGCGGTCAATGCGATGATCGGGAGATGCGCTCCTCCGAGCTCGGTCATCCGATAGAGTTTGGTTGCCTCCAGCCCGTCGAGCCGAGGCATATTGACGTCCATCAGCACGGCATCGAACGGTCCGCTCTCCAGCGCATCGAGCGCGGCCTCGCCATCCTCCACCAGGGTGACCGCGTGTCCGGCGCGCTCAAGGATCTTGGCGATGACTTTCTGGTTCGTCCGGTTGTCGTCGGCGACAAGAATATTGAGCCGGGGCTGGGCGGCCGAGACGGTGATCCTCTCTTCCCGGCGGGGCAGATTGGCCAGCGCGAGCCGCGCCGCCGCCTCGAACGCCTCCGGCTTCGGCACCGGCGGCAGGACCATGTTGAAGAGCCGCGCGATGACGCTCTCGGCCCCGCTTGTCTCCTGCCCAGAGGGAATCGAGGGGGAGGTCGGGGAGGCGATCAGAACGAGGGTCATCCGGTCGGAGGGATCGGCCCTGCGCAGGGCTTCGGCAACCACTTCCGGCGCCGCCGAGAGTCGCCGTCCATCGAGCAGCACCAGCGCGTTGCGCCGGCCCACCTTTTCGAGTGCGGCCAGCAGCTCGGCCATCCCGGTATGGCGTTGCGGCGCAAGAGAGGCTGCCGCCATCGCCTTGGCGAGCGTTTCGTCGGCCTCCTCGCGGCCGAGAAGGAAGACGGGCAATTCCGCCAGGCGTTCCGGGGCTTTCGCCACCCGCCGGCCGAGCGGCATGGTGAACCAGAATGTGCTGCCTTTTCCGAGCTCGCTGTCGACCCCGATCTCGCCGCCAAGATGCTCCACCAGCCGCTTGCAGATGGCGAGACCGAGGCCGGTGCCGCCGTAGCGGTTGGCAATCGAGGCATCTGCCTGGGTAAAGCCTTCGAAGATTCGCTCGCAGGCCTCTGCGGCGATGCCGATTCCGGTGTCGGAGACCTCGCAGCGAAGCAGGACGCGGTCCTCGCTGATCGGGGTGGCATCGACGGCCATGACGATGCTTCCCGATTCCGTGAACTTCATTGCATTGGCGCCGAGATTGAGCAGTACCTCGCGCAGATGCTGCTCATCGCCGATGAGCGCCGTCGGCGTGCGGGGCGTGATGGTGAGGCCAAGCCGAAGCGCCTTGTTGCGCGTCTGGGCGGCAAGCATGGCGCGTGTCTCGACGAGGACCGAGAGGAGGTCGAAATCGACCTCCGTGTACGGCATTCTTCCCGCCTCAATACGCGCGAAGTCGAGGATGCTGGAGATCTGGGCCAGCAAGGCCCGGCCGGCATCCTGCATGGTTCTGGCCATGTCCTGCTGCTCGTGGTCGAGTTTGGTTTCGAGCAGCATTTCGCCGATGCCGATCACGGCGTTGAGCGGTGTGCGCAGCTCATGGCTGACGCTTGCCAGGAACAGACTTTTTGCGCGGTTGGCGGCCTCGGCCTGCTGCTTGGCGCGTGAGAGCTTGCGGATCAGCGCGCCGGCGTAGAGCGGCAGGATCACAAGGCCAATCATCAGCCCGGCGGAAAGTGCCGGGTTGTCACGCCAGAATGGCGTCGTCAGCACGACCGCGGCAAAACTGCCGAGGCTGGCAAGCATTCCGATGCGGAGATATTCGATGCCGAAGCGAAAGCCGTTGCCGAAGATGACCCAGAGATAGACCGGATAGAGAATCGCCGTGAGCCCGTTGCCGGCATGCATTTCATAAGCAACGAAGCCGATATCCCAGCAAAGGGCGAAAAGCCGGCGAGGGACGTTGACAGCGGGCCAGGTGAGGATGTGCGCGATGATCGCGACCGTGCCGAGAGCGAAGACCGCCATGCCGAGCAGCGCGGCCCCGCCAAGCGGCTGCCCCACAGCGACGAGATAGAGCGTGATGACGGTTGTGAAGATGAGCCGGTTGAAGCTCATCTCATGCTCGGTATCCGGTCGCCCCCGCAGGCGTGCAGAAAGCCTTCCGCGCCAGGTGCGGGGAAGATCATCCGCCTCGGGCTGCTTCATCGACCGCTCGCTCTTCCGTGGCGCCTGGTTCGGATCACCGGCCCGCAGAAACCGTCAGCACACACAAAGACGGACTGCCCGGGCGAGGAGAAACGTCGATCCGCGAAGCGCTTTGTGTCCGCCGCGCCTTCACGGGCAAAGCCGGCCGCAAGGCCTTGCAAAAATAGCGGGACGCGGGAACAGAAGCGAACGCACCCCGCTCTCGGGCCGGCTGCGAGAAACCGCGGCGGGGGACGGCTCGGTCGTCGACCTGGAGTGTCAATGCCATGGTTCTCTGCCTCCCGCCTGCCGACAGCGCCGGCCAGGATTTTGGCGCCCATCCCGGCGCCCCCGATCCTGCCATAAGCAGGAGCCAAGCTATTCATACCTTTATAAACTGTAAAAAGCCATCGTGGCGACCCATTCCCGTTTCGTTATCTGTTCGTGCCCGCCTGCGGGAACGTTTCCAGAATAACGGGGTGCAGCAGGATGGGGTCTCACAATGTGACGAGCAATCTCAAAATTACTTCACTCTAGAATCCACAAATGATGCCTTGGTTTTCACGGTGACGCAGCGCTGACTCGGTTTTCGCGCGCCTGGCCTGCCTCCTTCTTGATTTGAGGAATGCTCTCTCCCAAATCATGCCCGTGAGCAGCGTCGCCTCCGAACTTTTGCGTCCGCACCGCTCTTACGGACGGCCGCAGAGGCGGCCCCGTGGGCGGCCGCGGGCGTTCGACATGGACGAAGCGCTCGATAAGGCCATTCGGGTCTTCCGTGAACGGGGGTACAAAGCGACCTCCATCGGCGATCTGGCGGAGGCCATGACCCTTGCTTCCGGAAGTCTTTACAAGGCCTTTCGGGACAAGCGCGCTGTCTTCCTGGCAGCTTTCGACCGCTATGCGGAGCTTGGCGCCAAGCAGCTTCTGCGCCTCGCCGATACGCCGAAACCCGGCCGGGAACGGCTGTGCGAGGTACTCGCTTTTTATATCGAGAATTCGCGTGGTCTCGAAGGAAAGCGTGGCTGCCTGGTCGTCGGCAGCGCGATCGAACTGGCCATCCACGATCCGGGCGTTGCGGCGCGAGTCAAGGCGTGCCTCGCCAGGAATGAAACGTTTTTCGCCAACCTGATCCGCGAGGGCCAGTCCGATGGGTCGATTCCCAAACGAATCGACGCGGAGACGGCGGCACGCGCCCTTGTTTGCCTGACCCAGGGCATGCGCGTTGTTGGCAAGGCTGGTCGACCGCCGCCGGATGCGGCGAGCTTCATCGAGACTGCGATGAAGCTCGCCAATTGATTGTTTTGTCCAATTTGGAAACGATCGTTCCCTTTTTCGGAGAAGACGATGACTGCGGTCGCCGCTGCTACCCCCCGCTTCGAAGTCACGATCTCAAGCCGGATGATCTTTCTGTTCGCCGCTGCCTGCGGAATAATCGCCGCCAATCTCTATTACGCGCAACCGCTCATCGGCCCGATCAGCGCGACGCTCGGCCTCGCGCCGCAAGCCGCAGGACTCATCGTGACGATGACGCAGATCGGTTATGGCGTGGGTCTTCTGCTGATCGTCCCGCTCGGCGATCTTGTTGAAAATCGCCGGCTCATCATCATCGTCGTCAGCTTCGGCGCGCTCGCGCTGCTGGCGGCCGCATTCTCGGCCCGGCCATTGCCCTTCCTTGCTGCGATGCTCTGCGTCGGATTCGGCTCGGTCGCGGTGCAGATCCTGATCCCCTTTGCCGCGCATCTGGCCCCGGACGCTGCGCGCGGCCGGGTGGTCGGCAATGTGACGATGGGCCTGATGCTCGGCGTGATGCTTTCGCGCCCCATCTCAAGCTTCGTAACCGCATTCTCCTCCTGGCATGTCGTCTATCTTGGCTCGGCTTTTGCCATGGTCGCGCTGGCGCTGGTGCTTGGGTGGGCATTGCCGGTACGCCGTCCTAATGCGCGGCTTCACTACGGCGAGCTTCTTCTCTCCATGGCGGAACTGATCCGGACGACGCCCATCCTGCGCCGCCGTGCGCTCTATCATTCCTGCCTGTTCGGCGCCTTCAGCCTCTTCTGGACGACGACCCCGCTTCTGCTCGCAGGGCCTCATTTCGGCTTTACGCAGCGTGGGATTGCGCTTTTCGCACTCGCCGGTGTTGCCGGTGCGATCTCTGCGCCGCTTGCTGGCCGCGTCGCCGACCGGGATTGGAGTCGCCCGGCGACCGCCCTGGCCATGCTGCTCGTTGCCTGCGCCTTTCTTCTCACCCACATCGGCCGTGCCGGCTCCCCGCTCTCTCTCGCGCTTTTGGTCGGCGCGGCCATCATGCTCGATTTCGGAGTGCAGGCGAATCTGGTCCTCGGCTACCGCGCGCTCTTTTTGCTCGGTGCTGCCTATCGCAGCCGCATCAACGGTATTTATATGGCGAGCTTCTTTACGGCCGGCGCGCTCGGCTCCGCAGTCGGCGCATGGGCCTATGCCGAAGGTGGCTGGTCGCTCGCGTCTTGGATCGGGTTTGCGCTGCCGATCGCAGCACTCCTCTCCTTTGTTGCGGCGGAGCCGCGCCGAATAACGACGGCTCGCAGTTGATCCTCGGGCGAGAGAGTGTCCGGAGCGTGCTATGCCCTTCCATAGAGGATCGAAAAAAGAAGCAAAAAGACTTTTCTCTGTTTTTCGGACCAGATGGCGGCTCTGGACGACGAATGAAAGGATGAAAGTTCTTTGGTTCTTTCTTTCAAGAAAGAACAATTTCTCCTCTGTGTTTATCGCATTTTGTCTGCCGCGTTGAGCTTGAAAGAAGGTTCTTGATATCTTCTAGTCCGACGACAGGGCGTTGCGAGCGTCGCCGCCTGCTTCGCCGTTGCGTGGAATCACGTCAACCGTCGCTGTCCGGCCCACCACCAGACTTACGCCCGCCGGCACATGATCCAACGCGATCCGCACCGGGATGCGCTGCGCCAACCGTACCCAACTGAAAGTAGGGTTGACGTTGGCCAGCAGATCGCTTCCACTCACCTGTTCGCGATCGGTAATGCCACGGGCGATGCTCTGCACATGCCCCTCGATCACCTGGCTTTGGCCCAGGAGATGAACGCGAACAGGATCACCCACCGCGATGTGCGGCAACCGCGTCTCCTCGAAATATCCGTCCACATAGAAACTGTCGCTATCGATCAGCGCGAAAACGGGTCGGCCAGCATCGACGTAGTCACCCGGCCGCATCTGAAAATTGGTGATATAGCCATTGACCGGCGCCCGTACCACTGAGCGCACGAGATTGAGCCGGGCGACCCCGAGATCCGCGACCGCCTGCTGGTAGGCTGCCGCATCCTCGGCGGCGACCGCGAACCGCTGCTGCTGCTGCTCCGTCGAAACCGAAAGCGTGTTGAGTGAGCCAAAGCGGCTCGCTTCCCGCGCCGCTTCATCCGCTTCCGCCCGCCGGCTTGCGACCGTGGCCTCCGCCTGCTGAAGGGCAAGGCGAAAACGCTTGGGGTCGATGCGGAACAGCACCTGGCCCTTCCGCACGGTCTCATTGTCATGTACCAGCACTTCGCTCACCAGGCCGGAAACATCCGTCGTCACCTGCACGACATCGGCCCGCACCACGCCGTCGCGCGTCCAGGGCGCGTTCATGTCATAGGCCCAGAGCCGCCAGCCCACGAAGGCAGCGACGCCCACCACCACGGCCGTCACGGTGAAGCGTACCACCTGCGTGAAGAATCGTGCCGCCGTGCCCGGCGTCCAGCGGCCCGTCCCCCGCTTGGCCTGAGGCGGCCGGTCTTCGGCCCGCGCTTTCAGAGTGTCAGCCATGAGTCGGTGGCCGCAACCACCCCTCCGAGCACGATGACGAGAAGAGCAAGGTCGAACAGCGGGCGGTGCCACACAAACCGGTAAGCTCCGCACCAGGCGAGCACCCGACGCAACACCGTAACGATCGCCAGCGAGATCAGCAGCGAAATCAGCATCCTCATCACGAAAATACCGCCGAAGGCAACTTCACCGATCATGTCGGTTGCCTCTCCTCTACGCTGTCCGCCAGCCACGGTGTATAGGGCGCGCTGTCCGGGAAAAGCCCGCGGCGGATTCCGCTCAAATACCTCAATAAGTCCGGCGTTGCCGAACCAGGCCGGCATGTCACCGTGGCGATCGCGTGATCGATCACTCCGCGCAATTTCGGTCCGGCCGGCTCACGGTGGAGAAAATGTGTGGCGAGCGCTGCCAGGGCGGCACGCACCGCATCCCGCTCTGCCTTCGTCAGCCGGTTCATTTCATTTTGCAGATCGATCACGCTCATCCCGACACGCAGATCTGCGAGCGCCGCCGCAGCCACCTTATCGGTACCCGGGGCACTGGCGGCCAGCCGCGAGACAACCAGTCCCAAACGGTCCACCAGCAATCCTGCAAAGGCTTCGCGGGTCTGCGGGTCGTGGTTGAGCGCAGCATGCCCAATATCAACCCGATTACGGCGCAAAAGCCGTGCCGTCATCCACTCCGCGCTTACGGAGCGGATGATCTGCATCACCATCGACGTGAAGCCGAGCCCGACGACGGCGGCGATCCCGCCATTCACGAAACTGGCAAAATCGCCGCTGTAGCTGCTGCTCAGCGCGAGCAGCGTGGCCGAGAGGAAGGCAATCGGCGACGCTTTGGTGGAGGTCGCCGGAATGTCCGCCAGCAGCCCCAGCAGCAGGTAGGTCGGGGCGAGGGCGAGCATCAGCATACCGAAACCATCCACCTGCGGCAGGATGACGAAGAGATAGGCCGCGTCGATCATAAGCGCGATCACCACGCCGTACGTAAAACCAGTGATGGCAGGAGCCGGGTCATCCTGTGCCGCGAAGAATGCCGCGCCCACCGCCGCGAGCGATGCCGCCTGGGCGCCTTCGGGCCAGGCGGAAGCAATCCAGAACGCAGAGACCAGGCCAACGACGAAGGCCACCGCCAGCGCGGAATGCAGCGCCATTACATGGTCCCGATGCTGGCGCATCCGAGCGGTCACGGCCGGCGGGACGGCGAGCGCCGGCAGCCGAGACTGGCCCTGCCGGATCTGCCTCCTCAACGCGATGATGTCGTGCAGCAGGTCTGTCAGCTCGCGAAGCCGCGCCAGCAGGCCGCTTAATATAATGTCGTCCCAGCTCGCTTTGGCGTCGATCATCGGCTCCAGCGCCGCGATCTCGGTCCGGACCCGCTCCGCCTCCGCGAGATCGCTCGTACGCGCGGTGCGCGTCCATTGCGCGATATGGTCGAGCAACTGCTTGAGCGGCGCGCTGATCGCCCCGTTGCTGCGGAGCACGCCGATCCTGTCCGCAGTACCGCTCAGCACCGGCATCAGCAGCATCACACGCTGGCGCAGCAACCCCACCGGCACGGTTCCTGTCTGCAGGTTCGACGTGTCGAAGCTGAGATGCGTCATCAGCATTCCGATTTCGATGGCGTCGCCCGCCACCCGGCGCTCTGCTGCCCAAAGCGCCGCTGCGTCCTGCTCCTCCGTGAGCACGCCCACGATCCAAGTGGCGGCATTCCGCAGCCAAGCATCCAGCCGTGCGGTGAGCCCGGGGCCGAGCGGCGAGGGGAAAACGACGCTTCCAATCACCGTTGTGCAAACGATCCCGAGCGTGATCTCCTCGACACGCGCCAGCACCACGTACCAGATCGCGTCCGGCGCATCGACGCTCGGGAACCCGATCAGGGCCACCGTGTATCCGGCGAGGAGGAAGAAGTAACTGCGGGCCGTCCGGTCCAGAACGGCGAAATAGATGCAGATCCCGATCCATAGGGCGAAGGTGCCGATCAGGAGATCCGGCGTATCCACCAGATTCGGCACCAGCGCCAGGGTAACGATCGCGCCGACCAGCGTGCCGGCAAAGCGATAGACCGCTTTGGAGCGCATCGCCCCGGTCAGCGGCTGAGCCACGATATAGACTGTGGCCATTGCCCAGTACGGCCGATCGAGATCGAGTTGAAGCGCGATCCAGAGGGCCAGCATCGCGCTCACGAATGTCTTGATTGAAAAGCTCCAGGCGCGGAGGTTGGGCCAAATGACCGCGCCCAGAGCGTGATGGCCGGAGGCGGACTCGCCGGAGGTCCGAATCATGCGAGAAAATAGAGATCGAACGCCGGATGGGTGGGCGCGGGTGATCTCATCCCGCTCTAACTCCCGAGTCGGCGCCGGCCGGCTTCATAAGAATCTAACCCGGGCATCCCGAGTCTTGCCTTGCTGCTCTACCATCCCGGTCATCGACCGCGCCAGGTCTCCGACTGTTGGGGGCCTTTCGGGAGGGACTTTCGTGAGCAGGCCGGAGGGGTCGCCCGCAAGGTCCCATGCGTGGTACGCTGGCTTGGTCATCGTTTGGCCATATGCCGCTTTCTTTCAGGCTTGATCCGTACCACATTGCGCGCCGTCATGCAGATACATGCGAGCTGCGCCGCCCGCGGCGGCGCAGGCGTATTGCTGCTCGGGCCCTCCGGGACGGGCAAGTCCGACCTGCTGCTGCGCCTCCTCGACCATGGCTTTACCCTGGTCGCCGATGACAGGGTGGAAATCATGGACGGCATTGCCTCGGCCCCGCCTGAACTTGCCGGATTGCTCGAGGTCCGCGGCCTCGGTCTCGTACGCCTGCCATGGACGGCGGCAGCCCGCCTTGCGCTGGCCGTGGATCTGGCCGCTTCGCCCGAGCGCCTGCCGCAGCCGGCCCATCATGCCGAGACCGGCCTGCCGCTCATCGCGCTCGACCCGCGCTGTCCGTCAGCCCCCGCCCGTGTGGCGCTCGCGCTCGCCTGTGCACTCGGCCATGTCCAGGTGCAAGCCGGAGCCTTCGCTGCATGAGTCCCGGGCCCGCTCCGTCGCGCCTCAGCGTCGTCCTCGTGACCGGCCTTTCGGGTGCCGGCAAGGGAACCATTCTCCATGCCTTCGAGGATCTTGGCTATGAGGCGGTGGACAATCCACCGCTTCCTCTCCTCGATTCCCTCGTCAGCCGCAGCGACCGTCCGCTCGCCATTGGGATCGACGCCCGGACCCGTGGCTTTGATGCTGTTTCCGTGCTGGCCGCCCTCGCGGCGCTGCGCCGCAATCCGGCGCTTGCCCCGAGCCTCGTTTTCGCCGAGGCCGATGACCCCGTGCTCCTCCGCCGCTATACCGAGAGCCGGCGCCGTCATCCGCTCGCCCCTGCGGGCAAGGTCGCTGACGGCATCGCCGCCGAACGCGCGGTCACCGCGCCCCTGCGTGCCGCCGCCGACCTTCTCCTCGATACCTCGGAGACGACTCCGGCGGCGCTCCGGCGGCTGATCGGCGGCCATTTCGCCTCAGGCGCCGACACTGGACCTGCGATTGCCCTGGTTTCGTTTTCCTATGCGGCCGGGCTGCCCCGCGAGGCGGACCTCGTCTTCGATGTCCGGTTTCTCCGCAACCCCCATTATGTGCCCGAGCTTCGTCCGCTCACTGGCCGCGATCCGGCGGTCGGCGCCTATATCGAGTCCGACCCCGACTTCACGGCCTTCTTCGCACGGATTTGTGATCTGCTGGCCCTGCTCTTGCCGCGCTATCGGCAGGAAGGCAAAAGTTACGCCACGATTGCCGTTGGATGCACAGGGGGCAAGCACCGGTCGGTGCATGTGGCGGAACGGATCGGCAAGGTTCTGGGAGAGGCAGGCTGGCGCGTGGCGACAACACATCGCGATCTCCCGGCATGGACGTCGGCTGCCAGCAGCTCGTCGGAAGTCAACCCGCGGAGGTCCGACAGTCCCGCGATGAGCGATCGGCAACCAACATGATCGGAATGGTTCTCGTCACCCATGGCCGCCTGGCCGAAGAGCTGCGCGCGGCGATGGAGCATGTGGTCGGCGCACAGCGCAACGTCGCCACCGTCTGTATCAGCCCGAATGACGATATCGAGGGGCGGCGGACGGATATTCAGCACTGCATCGAAAGCGTCGATACAGGGGATGGGGTGGTCCTGCTCACCGACATGTTCGGTGGCACGCCTTCCAACCTCGCCATCTCCATGATGGAGCGCAAGGGGGTCGAGGTGCTGGCGGGCGTCAACCTGCCAATGCTGGTCAAGCTCGCCAAGGTTCGCTCGAACGAGCCCCTTGCCTCTGCCGTCGTCTGCGCTCAGGAGGCAGGACGAAAATATATCGCCTCTGCCTCGCACGTTCTGCATGGCGATAAAGTCAACGGCAACGGCAGCGCCAAATGAGCGAGCCGCAGGCAGGGCAACCCCCAGTGCTCTGCCGCGCGGTCATTGTTCCGAACCGCCGCGGCCTGCATGCCCGTGCCGCCGCCCGGCTGGTAACGACCGCCGAACGTTTCGGCGCCTCGGTCGAGGTGGTGAAGGACGGCCAGGCGGTTTCTGCCCGTTCGATCATGGGCCTGATGATGCTTGGGGCCGGCCCAGGCAGCGAAATCGTGCTGCGCGCCGAAGGGTGGGACGCCAAGGAGGCGCTTGACGCGCTGGTCGCCCTTATCGAAGCCGGCTTCGATGAGCAGGACTGAGACGCCCCGCCGGCGCATATCTCCTGCCCGCCGTGCCCTGCCTGAGCAGCAGTTCCAAGGGATCGCGATCGCCCCTGGTGTCGCCATCGGACCTGCTTTCGGCACCCGCGAGCCGCCGGTCGAGGTCGCCCGCCACAAAATCGCTGCGGCGGATATCGAGGCTGAAGGTGCCCGGCTCGAGGCGGCGATCGCCCAGTCGCGCAAACAGCTCGCAAAGCTGCGTGGCCGCCTGTCCCTGCTGCCGGAGGATAGCCAGGCTGAGATTGGCCCGTTGATCGATGCCTATCTCCGCATGCTTGGCCCCTCGCGCCTGATCCGCGGTGCTCGCCGGAGAATCGCCGAGGGACTGGTCAGCGCCGAGACCGCGGTCACCGAAGAAGCAAATGCAATCGCGGCGGCCATCCTCGCCACACCTGGAGACGAGGGCACCGGCCGCCGCCGCCGTGCCGAGGAAGTGCATGAGATCGCCCGGCGTCTCATCCGCAACCTCACCCGCCAGCCCTACCAAAGCTTCTCCAGCCTGCCGGACGGCGCTGTCCTGATCGCGGAACAGCTCCGCCCCGCCGATGTCGCCCTGCTCGATCCCTCGCGCATCGCCGGCGTCGCTGCGGCGATCGGCGGCCGTGAGGGCCACACGGCTGTCCTGCTCCGCGCCCTCGGCATTCCGTCCGTGCTTGGCGCTGCCGGTGTCGCGGAGGCTGTGCGTCCCGGTGCGGTCGTGATCGTCGACGGCACCGCTGGTACCGTCGTTCTTGATCCCTCCGAGGAGAGTCTGGCCGCAGCCCGCCGTTCGGTCGCCGCCTTCGCCCGCGAACGAGCGCGACTCGGCCGGCTCCGCCGCCTTTCCGCCGAGACCCTTGATGGCCAGAAGATCGAGCTGCAGGCCAATCTTGAGTTGCCCCGCGAGCTGCCCCTGATCGCCCAGTGCGGGGCAGCCGGGATTGGTCTCCTGCGCAGCGAGTTCCTCTTCATGAACCGGGAGGATCTGCCGGACGAGGATGCTCAGACCGACCATTACCGCACCATCGTCGAGGCAATGGCTGGTGATCCGGTCACCATCCGCGTGCTCGACTGGGGCGGAGAGAAGGATCTCGACGCATTGACCGGCGGCTTCATGCTGATGAGCCCCGGAGAGGCCAACCCAGCGCTCGGCATGCGTGGCATTCGCCTTCTGCTGCGCCGGCCCGAGCTCTTCGAGGAACAGCTCGCCGCCATCCTGCGGGCCGGCGTGGCTGGGCCGGTGCGCATCCTGCTTCCGATGGTCACCAGCCTCGCGGAGGTGCGAGCGGCCCGCGAAACCTACGAACGCGTGGTCCGGCGCCTGCGTCGCCGCGGAGAGCGGCTGCCAGAGCCGCTCCCGCCGCTTGGCATCATGATCGAGACGCCCGGTGCCGCGCTTGCCGCCGATACCCTCGCCTTCGAGGTTGATTTCTTTGCCATTGGCACCAACGACCTCGCGATGTACGCCCTCGCCGTCGATCGCAGCGCGGCCGATGTGGCCGCGCTCTACGATCCTCTCCATCCTGCCGTCCTTCGTCTCGTCCAGTTTGCAACCGAGGCGGCATTGCGCACCCGCCGCGGGGTGTCGGTCTGCGGCGAGATGGCGGCCGATCCGCGCTTCACACCGCTCCTCGTCGGCCTGGGCTTGCGCTCCTTCAGCATGAACGCCTCCGCTGTTCCGCGCGTGAAGCAGGCGATTCGCGGCTTGCGCGCCGACGATTGCGCCCGCTTCGCCCATCGCCTCATGGAGCGCGGCGACCCCGACGAGATCCGTGCCATGATCGAGGAGTTCTCGAGGGCGGAGGCATGACGCCGCGGGTCCGCCATCCGGACCGGATTGGCCTCCATTTGCGTATTGTCCTGCACGATCCCGCTGGCCGGCTGGTCGCTCTCGGTCCGGGCAAGGCCGACCTTCTCGCAGCGATCGACGAAACCGGCTCGATCGCCGCTGCGGGCCGCCGCCTCGGCATGAGCTACAAACGTGCCTGGGGCCTGGTGGAATCCTTGAACGCCATGTTCCGCGCGCCTCTCGTCGATGCTGCCAAAGGCGGCGCCGGCGGCGGGGGTGCGGCGCTGAGCGGGCTCGGAAAGGAGATCCTTGCCGCTTATCGTGCGCTTGAGACCGCCTCGGCGCATGCTGGCGCCGTCCCGCTTTCCGTCATTCGCCAGGCGCTGGCAGACGCAAAATAAGGAAGAGGGCGACGAGCCGTGATGCATCTGCCGCCGAAGCCCTTGCCCCAGGACACGATTTCGACGCGTTGGCCGGCACTGCGGCGGCAACGCTCATAGGTCTTCTCTTCGTCGCCATCACCGTCGGCACGGGCATCTTCACCGCTGACAAGCGCCCGGCCATAGACTTTTTCCTTTCGCCGAACCGTTGTTCATTTCTCAGGTGTTCTCGCCGCCTCGCCGCCTCGCCGCCTCGCAGCCTCGCAGCCTCGCAGCCTCGCAGCCTCGCTGATCGCGATCGCCCCGAACCAGCGCTGGTCGGTCCTTGATCTGCTCGTCAGCGTGCCGGGGCTCTTCGGAATCGCCTATTCCGGCCTCGTCCGGTGGAGGATGTTCTGTTACCGAATCGGCTTGGCCCTCAACCGTGCCGGACGCATCTGGTAAGCACCCGCTCCCTGGCGTGGCTTATTCTACTCCGCGGCGACACGATGGCCGGAGAGCTCGTCTCCGGCATCGCTCGCGAGACGCATCGAGACCGGCACTGAGATCGATGCGATCAGGGCTACCGCGAGGAAGGCTGAGCTGTAATCCACGAGCAGCGGCTCTTTGTGCCCGAGAAGTGTCGCGGAGAGACCGAGCGCGGTCGCTCCGACTGCGACCCCCATGGTGATCGAAAGCTGCTGGGCAGTGCTATAAAAACTTGTCGCTGAGCTCATGCGACCCGACGGGATATCGGCGAAGGCGATCGAGTTGAAGCCGGTGAACTGCAGCGAACGGAAGAGGCCCCCCGCGAGCAATACGGCATAGATGCCGGCGAGCGGCCAGGCTGGCCGGAACCCGGCGCACAAGGCAATGGTCGCCACGGAGAGCATGCCGTTGAAAATCAGCGTGGAACGAAAACCGAACCGGCGCAGCGCATATTGCGCTCCCGGCTTCATCACCAGCGACCCGGCCGAGCTTGCGAAAGTGATCGCGCCACTCTGCGCGGCACTCATCCCGAAGCCCGACTGCAGCATCAAGGGCAGCAGAAACGGCAGCGCGCCGATGCCGATGCGAAAGAAGCTTGCCGCGGCCACCGAAAGCCCGAAGGTCGGAATGCGCATCAGCGAAAGATCGACGATCGGATGCTCACTGACCCGCGCGTGCAGATAATAGGCGATGCCCGCAGCCGCGCCGACCGCGACCATGCCGAGGCCCACCGGCCAGGGCACGATACCCTTGCTCGCAATTTGCAGTCCGTACATCAGGCAGACCAGAGTGACCGCGCTCAGCACGAGGCCGGTCCAATCGAATCGCCATGGCGGCGCGTCCTCGATCTCCTCGATGAAGAGACTCACCAGCACGACCCCGAGCACGCCGATCGGTACATTGATGTCGAAGATCCAATGCCATGAGACATAGGTGACGATGAAGCCGCCGACCGGCGGCCCGAGCACCGGCCCGATCAAGGCCGGCGTGGTAAACCAGGCCATCGCCGCAACGAGCTCGTTCTTCGGTACGGTCCGGAGCAGCAGCAGCCGCCCAACCGGCACCATCATCGCTCCGCCGATTCCCTGAAGAATGCGCGCCAGCACAAGAAACCAAAGGCTCTCCGCCCGTCCGCACAGGATCGAGCCGAGCGTAAAAACCACGATCGCCATGCGGAACACGGTGCGGCTGCCGAACCGGTCCGCCACCCATCCACTCGCCGGGATAAACACGGTGAGGCTCAAAAGATAAGAGGTGAGCGCCACGCTCATGTTCACTGGCGCGGTATGAAAGTCTCGCGCCATGGTCGGCAGCGCCGTCGCGACGACTGTCGAATCGAGATTCTCCATGAAGAGCGCGCAGGCGACGATCATTGCAGTGACCCGCGCTCGGCGGGACATCGCCGGCGGCTGCGGACGCCCCGGCCCGGCGATTCGTGGACGGCTAAGCATCAGAGAATAATCATCCCCGTCGCAGGCGCAGAAAACCCCTCGCGCTTGCGCGGCCGCCCTGCATTGCGCGGTCAGTTCGTCACATATTGTAACATCAAACCCGGCAGCAGCTGCCGAGCGCCAACGGCCTGTTCCGAGGAAGGGACTACGGCAGGAGCACCGTGCTGCCGGTGGTCTGCCGGCTCTCGAGCGCGCGATGCGCCGCGGCTGCTTCGGAAAGCGGAAATGTCTGATTGACGCGGATCTTCACGATGCCGGCCGCCACCACCTCGAAGAGTTCAGCCGCCATCCGCTCGAGATCGGCGCGCTTCGCTGCATAGGTGGCAAGGCTCGGCCGGGTCAGGAACAGGCTGCCCTTTGCGCCGAGGATCGCGATATCGACGGGCCCTACCGGGCCCGACGCATTGCCGAAGCTCACCATCATCCCAAGCGGCGCCAGGCAATCGAGGCTCGCCATGAAGGTATCCTTGCCGACACTGTCATAGACCACCGGCACCATTGCCCCGCCGGTAAGCCGCTTCACCTCGGCCGGCAGGTTCGCGTGCCCCACCACCGCATGGTCCGCGCCATTCGCGCGCGCGAGCTCCGCCTTCTCCGGGGTGGAGACGACTCCGATCACGTTCACGCCGAGGTGTTTCGCCCACTGGCACATGATCAGCCCGACGCCCCCGGCCGCGGCATGCACCAGGATCGTATCGCCGCGCTTCACCGGATAGGTCCGGCGCAGCAGGTATTGGGCCGTCATGCCCGCCAGCATCATCGCCGCTCCGGTCTGGAAGTCGATCGCCTCGGGCAGCTTGAGCAGCCGTTCCGCCGCGATGACCCGCTCCGTCGCATAGGCGCCCATCGCGCCGGTGCCATACGCCACCCGGTCACCCGGCCTGAATTCGCTCACCCCGGGCCCGACCGCCATCACGGTTCCCGCCCCTTCCATGCCTGGCGTGAAGGGAAGGTTCGGCGCCTTGTAGAGGCCCGAGCGGAAATAGACATCGACGAAATTGAGCCCGATGGCCGCATGGCGCACGAGCACTTCACCAGGCCCAGGCTCCGGTGTCGGCACATCTTCCAACGTCATTACCTCGGGGCCGCCAGGCTGGTGGATTCGGATCGCCTTCGTCATGCTCTTGCCTCGCTGGTTACGAAGTCCGGCGTGCCGCCGGCCGGGAAAAGCTCGTACTGGACCGAATGGCCGGGGCCGAGGACACGCGCCTCGAGCGCCAGCAATGCCCGCTTTGTTCTCACCCCGCCCGGTGCGGAAAACCCCCCCATCCCGTCCATCGCCAGCACGCGATGGCAGGGAATGAGGATCGGGATCGGGTTCCGCCCCACGGCCCGCCCGACGGCACGGGCCGATCCACCCGCCACCCGGGCGATCTCGCCATAGGTTCGCGTCGTGCCATAGGGGATCGCGCGAAGCGCTGCCCATACCCGCCGCTCATAAGCGGTTCCCCCCGGCGCGAGCGGCAAGTCGAATTCTTCCACGCGTCCAGCAAAGTAGCGCTCAAGGCAAAGGCACGCCCGCTGCAGCAGCGACGTTCCAGAGGGCTCGCCGGCAGAGCGCCAATCGAGCTCGGTGATCGCCCCCCCCATCTCGCTCAGCGTCAGCGGCCCGAGCGGGGTCGCAACGGAAAGTTCGGGCATTCGATTTTGCGCCGCATTCGCGAAAGCGCGGATGCGAGACCCGCCCGTCCCCTCTGTCAAGTGCGCCGCAGCAACCCCGCCAGCGCCTCCTCCTCATCGACGGGCAGGCTGCAGACCCCTTCGCGGCAAACATAGGCCCCCGCGCTCTTGCTATGCGCCGGGTGCCCCACAGGCACGAGGGACGGATCTGGAACCTGCAGCACCACCACCGCAGGGTCGGCCGCGCGCAGGGCGACCGTGGCGAGACCCGCTGCTTCCCCGGCGATCACCACGCTCGCCCCATTTGCCAGCAGATCGGCAGCGCCGAGCAGGCCGGGCATCGCGATTAGTGCCTGTGCATGTCCCATGAAGGCACCGATCAACCGTTCCGCCTTCACCCGCCAGATATCCTCCCCTGTCAGGTGGAAGAGTCGCGCGAAGACCTCCGCGAGCATTCCGTTGCCCGACGGCACGGCATGGTCTTCCGCCGTCAGCGCCCGGCCCTCCACCCCAAGCGGCAGGTCCGCCGCATCCTCGGCGCTGGAGAAGAAAGCGCCGTCCGGACCGGCGAAGTGCCGCTCGGCCGCGGCGATGATGGCGAGCGCCGTTTCGAGCCGCCGCGGTTCCCCGCCCGCCTCATAAAGTGCGAGTGCCGCCCGCGCCATCGCCGCCTGGTCGTCGAGCAGGCCGGCCGCGGAAATTTTCCCTTCCCGCCAGGCATGAGCAATCCGTCCGTCCGGCTGCCCGAGATGTGCCTGGACGAAATCAAACACTCGTGCCGCGAGTGCGGTCCAGCCCGGTTCGCCGAACACCTGACCTGCCCGAACGAGGGCGGCGACGGCCAGCCCGGTCCAATCCGCCAGCACTTTGTCGTCACGCCC
>DASZQO010000160.1:0-5149 GCA_035549615.1 Acetobacteraceae bacterium | reverse complement strand
CTGAGCCGCACCCCCTGTGGACCGGGATGGGAGATCGAGGGCGAGCATATTCTGCGCGCGCAGACAATGCGTGGCGGCCCGGCGATTTTCTTCACCGGGCATCTCGGAAACTGGGAAATCGCGCCGGCCGTTGCCGCCGCTTTGGGCGTGCCCGTAGCGCCGATGTACCGGCGCGCGTCCAATCCCGCGGTCGACCGCATCATCTGCGATTTGCGACGCAAGGCGTTGGGCGAGAATATTCCAATGTTCACCAAAGGTGCTTCGGGGGCGCGCGGCGCGCTCGCGCATCTCAGCCGCGGCGGCTGTCTCGGCCTCGTGGTCGATCAGAAGCAGAATGACGGGATCGCCGTGGATTTCTTCGGCCGGAAGGCGATGACGGCGCCGGCGCTCGCCGCCCTGGCATTGCGGTTCCGCTGCCCGGTCATTCCGTTCTATGCACAGCGTGTGGGCGCGGCACGGCTGCGCATCGTCTGCGAGGAGCCGCTTGCGCTCCCGGATAGCGGCGACCGGCACGCCGACATCGCCGCGCTGATGCGCGCGGTGAATGCGGCACTGGAGCGCTGGATCTGGGCGCGCCCTGAATCCTGGCTCTGGCTGCATCGGCGCTGGCCGAAATGCGAACAGGCGGCGCCGAAACCATAGAAGTGCCGATCAAGGCGGGCGGACATGGCGCGAGCTTCTTTCAGATTTTGGATGAGGCCTTCAAACCCATCATGCTGATATCATCGGGTATTGTTCCGGTTCCGGAGGAAGCCGAATCTTTCCCGCCCACCGCTCGATCGCGCGGCCCGTTTCAAGCTTTGGCGCGAGATGTCTTTTTTGTTTCTTACTCGTGACAAAGACTAGACAAGTTTGAGATAGGTCTATATTGGGAAGCGGCAGGTCTCGGGTCTTCCCACAATCATGCTTCCAAACGGAACACTTCTCGCGTGGATCGAGCGGCGGGATGACGAGTTTCTTGCCGCCCTTGTCGGCGCACCGGTGGCGGATATTCGCGCGCCAGCGACGCGATTGTGCCCTTCGCCCGCCAAGGCCCGGCAATGGATCGAGGATGAGGCCGCAGCGCTCGGTCTTCCGATCCAGTGGCTTGCCGGCCGGCCGCGCAAATAGAGCGTGATGACTGGAGGTGGAATCGCCGCAGGTTTCAATCACGCGGGATCACAAGTGGCGGGAGCGAGTCGGGCGAGCGTAAGCGGTCTCATCTCACGCGAGGGCCCGCGCCCGCCCTTCTTTCGGCCTTCACCCGTCGCAAATCGGCCATAGCGGGACGGCAGGGTCGCCCAATCGCTCTCCTGGACGGACCGGTGCGATCAAGCCCGATGCGGGCGGCCGGCCGCGCCTCCAGAAGCAGCGGAGCCCGCCCCGATAAGGGGCGGGCTCTTCACGCATGGTGGGAGCCATCGCCGCCCCCGGAGACCACTGACCGTTTTCGCATGACCTCTTCAATCGAGGCTTGACGGCAATGAATTTCGCCGGGAATGCGAAATCCAGGCGACGAGACGATTGGCAAGCCGTTCCCTTATTTCGGCATCCGTCTCATTTTGTTGTTAACAAGCAACATTTTGTGATCCGCGATCCGCTTCGTGCCGGCCGAAGAATGGCGGAGATCGCGGCCCTCCATGCCTGCCAGGTTTGCTTTACGCCTTGTTTTATTCAGCAGATTCATCGGCTTCCGGATAGTTTCGCGGTTCCGCTCCGAGCCCTCTTGAGCTAGGCTTGGAAGGGTGCGTTCCTTCCTGCGGCCCGCTTCCCTGATCGTGCTCGCCGTGGTCGGCCCAAGCGTCCGCGCGGCCTCCCCGCAGCCCTATCAGGTAAGCCTCGCGGCCACCGGAAATTCGGCACTCGATGCGGCGCTCACCGCCAGCTCGACCCTGATCAGCCTGCGCACCGCCGCCCCGGCCGGCCCCTTCGCCCTCATCGGGCGCGCCCGCGCCGATGCCGGGCGCTTCCGCCTCGCGCTCGAAAGCTTCGGCTATTACGATGGCACGGTGGATATCCGCATCGCCGGGCATTCGCTCGATGATCCCGGCCTGCCGGCCCTTCTGGCCGCCGCGCCCGAGGCGCCGCCGGTTGCGGTTGATGTCAGCTTCTCGCTCGGACCGCTCTTCCATCTCGGCCAGGTGAAGATCGTGGGCAGCGTGCCGGAAAAAGCGCGCGCCGCGCTCGCGCTTGCCACCGGCCAGCCGGCCCGCGCTGCCGATGTGCTCGCGGCCCGCACCCGCCTGCTCGCGGCCTTGCAGGGCGAAGGCTATGCGCTTGCCAAGGTCGAGGAGCCGCTCGCGATCCTTCATCCGGCAAGCCGGACGCTCGACATCACCTTCACGGTCGCGCCTGGTCCGCGCGTCGATCTCGGCCCGATCAGCGTCACCGGCCTGAAAACCGTCAATCCCGCCTTCGTGCAGCGCCGTCTCACGATCCATCCGGGTGAACGGTTCGATCCCGCCAAGCTCGCCGCCGCGCGCCAGGATCTGACCGCGCTTCCCATTTTTGCCGCGGTCAGCATCCAGCCGGCCACGGCGACCAATGCGGCGGGGCAGCTCCCCATCACCGTGAAGGTGGCCGAGCGGCCGCTGCACGTGGTGAGCCTCGGCGCGTCCTATTCCACCGATCTCGGGATCGGCCTCACCGCGTCGTGGGAGGATCGCAACCTCTTCGGCAATGCCGAGGATCTGAAACTCTCGGCCGGCGCCACTCTCGGCGGCACCGCCGTCAACGGCCCGGGCTACAATGTCAACGCGACCTTCACCAAGCCCGACTTCCTGGTCCGCAACCAGGTGCTCACCGTCAGTCTCGGCACGCTCAATCAGAATCTCGACGCCTATGACCAGATCGCCATCGTCGGCAGCGTCGGCCTCACCCGTCCGCTGCTGCCCCACCTCACCGGCAACATCGCCGTTGCCGCCGAACAGGAGCGGATCACCCAGGATGGGATCACCAATGACTTCACGCTGATTGGCCTGCCTTTCGGCGTCACCTACGATTCAACCGACAGTCTGCTCGCGCCGACCCGCGGCGTGCGCGCCAACCTCACCATCACCCCCACCGATTCCTTCGGTCCGAACCCGAGCGAGTTTGTTCTCGCCCAGCTTGGCGCCTCCACCTATCTCGACGTCTCCCGCTTCGCCGGCGAGGCGCCCGGCCGGAGCATACTCGCCGTGCGGGGGCTGATCGGCTCGGCGCTCGGCACCAGCCTCGATGCCCTCCCGCCGGACAAGCGTTTCTATGCCGGCGGCAGCGGCACCATTCGCGGCTTCAAGTATCTCTCCGTCGGGCCGGCCTTCCCGGATGGCTCGCCCAAGGGCGGCAGCGCAATCGATGCCGGCACGCTCGAGCTGCGCCAGCGGGTCTGGGGCAATTGGGGCGCGGCGGCCTTTGTCGATGCCGGGCAGGTCAGTGCCAGCAGCACGCCTTTCTCCGCGCCGCCCAGCGTCGGTGTGGGCGGCGGGCTGCGCTATTATACGCCCATCGGCCCGATCCGGCTGGACGTGGCCTTTCCGGTCAAGCGGCTGCCGGGCGGCGACACTTTCGAGCTCTATATCGGTCTTGGCGAGGCTTTCTGATGCGCCGAACGGCCCAAAGGATCGCCCGGGGGAGTGTCAAGTGGGCCGGAATCGTGCTGGCCGGCGCCCTCGGCGGGGTGCTGCTGGTGCTCGCCCTCATCCTGCTCGGCGCCAATACCGATCCCGGCCGGGCGGTGCTCACCTGGCTCGTGCCGCGCGTCACCGGCGGGGAGGTTCGGGTGGAAGGCCTCTCCGGCAGCTTTCCGCGCGCGCTGCGGGCGCAGCGCCTGACGCTCGCCGACGCCGCCGGCCCCTATCTCACCGGACGCGATGTGGCGGTGGATTGGCAGCCGCTCCGCCTGTTGCAGGGCGCGATCATCGTCGATCGCCTGGCCGGGGCGGACATCCGGCTCCTCCGCCTGCCCAAATCAAACGGAAAAAGTTCCTCGAAACCACTGAATTTGCAAGTACATGCCTTCGCGTTCGGTCGCCTCGACCTGCCTGCCTCGCTCACCGGCCGGGCAGCGAGCCTCGCCGCCAGCGGCTCCCTCGAACAAAGGCCGGACGGAACCGAGGCGCTCTCGCTCACTGCGCGGCGGCTGGATGGCGGCGGCACCTACCGCCTGAGCGCCCGCCTCGCGCCGCGCGCGGTCGCGCTCGACGCGCATATCGAGGAGCCGGCGCAGGGGCTTTTGGCCGAACTCGCTGGTCTGCCCGATCTCGGTCCGGTCCATCTCGTGGCCTCGCTCGCCGGCCCGCGGGCCGCGATTGCCACCACCCTCGCCGTCACCGCCGGCCCGCTCTCGGCGCACGCGAAGGGCACGATCGATCTGGCACGGAAATCAGCCGATCTCACGCTCGACGCCGCCGCGCCCGCGATGCAGCCACGCCCCGGCATTTCCTGGCAGCACGTTTCGCTGCGGGCCCGCGTGGCCGGCCCCTTCACCAAGCCCTTGCTGGACGGAACCCTTGATCTTGAAAAACTTTCCGCAGCCGGCGCCGAAATCGCCCGCGTTGTGGCCGCGATTCGGGGGGATCAGGGGCAAGCCCATCTGAAGGCGACATTCTCAGGCATCGTGCTGCCTGGACCGGCCAAGAACCTCCTCGCGGCCGCGCCCCTCACGCTCTCGGCCGAGGCGCATCTCGGGGAAGCGGGCCGGCCGGTCTCCTTCACCCTCGATCATCCTTTGCTCACCGCCTCCGGTACGGCACGGACGGAGGGCGGGCCCTCGCTCACCGCGACCATCACCCTGCCCGATCTCGCGCCGCTCGCGGCGCTCGGCGGCGTCGCGCTCAAAGGGCAGGGCCATCTCAAGGTCATCGCCGCGGCGCGGGCAGATGGGCTCGCGCTCACTCTGGATGGCGGCCTTGGCCTCAGCGGGGGCATGGCGCCGCTCGTCCCGCTTCTTGGTTCCACGCCGAGCTTCGCGCTCGCCGCCCGCCTGGCCGGCAGTGACGTTCATCTTTCGCGGCTGTCGCTTTCCGGCGCCGCCCTCTCGCTCAGTGCCCAAGGAAGCCTTGCCGCGCAAAAGCTCGCGCTGATCTGGACCGCTTCGCTGAAAAATCTCTCCGTGCTCGGGGCCGGTGTGAGCGGCCTGCTGGACGCGCAGGGGCAGATCGATGGCCCCATGGATTCGCTCGCGCTCAAT
>DASZQO010000159.1:0-4646 GCA_035549615.1 Acetobacteraceae bacterium | reverse complement strand
TCCTGCGATGGCCAGGGTTGCGTCGAGCGCCAGCAGGGCAACGCCGAAATCGCCATAAGGCTGAGGGGCAAACAAATTGCCGCCCACGGTGGCCATGTTTCGCACGGCGGGCGCGCCAAAGCTCGCGATCACGCCGTCGAGAAAGGCAAGATCTGGTCGAGCGAGTTCGGAAATGGGTGTCGCAGCGCCGATTTCGATCATGCTGCCGTCCTGGGCAATGCCGGCAAGCCCGGCACGGCTCAGGCTGACAATGGCAAGGGGGAAGGACTTGCCCTCATTGATGGCGCGGATCGCGAGGGTTCCCCCGGAAACCGCAACCCGGGCGGGTCCATCAAGCGCCGCAATGACAGCCTCCATGGACTCCGGGCGCTGAACCGCGAAGGCCATTCCGTCTCTCTCCCTGGCGTGCCGCCTTTGGTGGACACGCCTTTCTATAGGTTATCGAGAACCGACCATCGATAAGATTGCCTGTCAAGTAAGAATCCGATAATTGGGCAGAGTCAGGTGTTTCGGACCCTGCGGACCAGATGGATCACGACCATAAGCGAAACATTCCGTCGCGCACGGTGCGGGGACATTGCCGCCATCGCGGAAGGCCGTCGGCGTCGGATGCGGCCGGATCAACGGAACGGTCATGCTGGTGAGCCATGCTTGTTACGGCCCCCCTCAGCGAGCAGATCCTTTCGGCAATCATCCGCCGCATTGTCGAAGGGGTCTATGTGCCCGGCGATCGTTTGGTCGAACTGAAGCTCGCGGCCGAGTTCGGCGTCAGCCAGGCGCCGGTCCGTGAAGCTTTTCGCCAGCTTACAGCAATGAATTTCCTCTGCACGAGCAACCGGCGGGGAACATACGTGAGCGACATGCTCGGTGCGGGCCTTGCCGATCTTTTCGTGGCGCGCGGCGGTCTTGAAGAGACCGCGACACGCCTCGCCACGCCGCTCCGTGCCGGCGCGGTTGATGATCTCTGGGGCCACGTCCAAAGCATGCGGGAAGCTGCCGCAGCCCAGGACATCGCGCATCTCGAACGTGCCAGTGTCGCTTTTCACCGGACGATCGTGGAAGCTTCGGGCAATCGCCTTATCCTGAGATTGTGGTCCTCCCTGCTCATTGAGGCGCACACGGATCTGACACTGCGCCTGCTCCTGCCCACGGACCTTGCGTTCGTCGCGGAGAGCCATGCGCCAATCGTCGCGGCAATGGCGGCCATCGATGCCGAGGGCGCGGCGCGCCTCGCACGGCTGCATCAGGATGAATTCATACGGATGATAGGCGGGCGCTGGCCTGCGCCGAAAACCCTGCCGGCGGGCCTGCAATGATGCGCAGCCGGCGGAACGGCTGGTCAGTTTGATATCGATACGATAAGAATGGCCCCGTTGCCGTCACCGCGCGCAGGGAGCGGACCTATGTCTTGAGCGTTGCAAGATGCTTCGGGAAGACGGGCTGGATGCACGGGGGAAACAAAATGACGAAAAAGCTGATCAACGATGCGGGAACGGTGATCGAAGAGATGCTGGCAGGTATTGTTGCCGCCCACCCGCGTCATGTCCGCCTTCTCGATCATAGTCCGCGTTCCCTCATCGCGGCGGGGGCACCGCGAGCAGGCAAGGTTGGCATAGTGGTCGGCGGTGGCTCCGGCCACGAGCCCGGCTTTCTCGGCTATGTTGGGCGGGGCATGGCGGATGGCGCGGCGGTCGGCAACCCTTTTGCTTCACCAGGGCCGGACCCGATTGTTGCAACGACCAAGGCCGTGCACGGCGGCGCCGGCGTGCTTTACATCATCGGCAATTATGCTGGCGATGTCATGAATTTCGAGATGGCGGCGGAGCTGGCCGAGCTCGAATCCATCCCGACGCGGACCGTGATTGTCACCGACGATGTTGCTTCCGCTCCGATCTCGGAAGCTGGCCGCCGGCGTGGTGTGGCGGGCGCCGTCTTCGTCTTCAAGGCCGCCGGCGCGGCGGCCGATATGGGCCGGGATCTGAGCGGCGTCGCCCAGGCGGCGGAGATGGCCAACGCCTCCGTTCGCACGATGGGCGTCGCTCTCGAGCCGTGCTCGCTGCCGGCGACGCTCAAGCACAATTTCACGCTCCGTCCGGACGAGCTCGAGCTTGGCATCGGCATTCACGGCGAGCCCGGGGTTGAGCGCGGCCCGATGCGCCCGGCCGATGCCGTGGCCGATGCCATTCTCGACCGGGTGCTGGCCGAGCTCGATCCGCCGCCGGGAAGTGAGGTTGCCGTGCTCGTAAACGGCATGGGGGGCACGCCGCTGATGGAGCTTTATATCATTGCCCGCCATGTGCTTGACCGCCTGAGCAGACGCAATCTTGTCATTCATCGCTGTTTGGTTGGCAATTTTCTAACCGCTCTTGAAATGGCAGGATGTTCGGTCAGCGTGATCAAACTCAATGACGAACTCAAAGTTCTGCTCGATTACCCGGCCGAGCCAGTCCTGTTTCGTGATTTTTGAAAGCCCGAACGGATGGAAGCGCCCTGGCCGGCGTCCATCTGGCACGTGCTGATCAGCGGCATAGATATGCGGGGCAAACGCCTGGGGAGGAGACTGCGATGGACGGCATCGAGGAGATCACGCCGGCGGATTTCGTGGCGTTGCTGCGCCTCGTCTGTCAGCGCATAGCCACCGAGCAGGATTGGCTGAGTGAGCTTGACCGCGCCATCGGCGATGGTGATCACGGCTCTAGCATGGCGCGAGGCTGGCAGGCCGCGCTGGACGCGGTCGATGCGCTTCCGGCGCCATTGAGCTTTTCAGCCGTTTGCGCTGCCGCCGCGCGCGGCTTCGTCAATTCCGCCGGCGGCGCCACGGGGCCGCTCTATGCCACGATTCTGATGCGGGGCGGGGCGGCCGTGAAGGATCGCGAGGTGCTCGATCTTGGCGCTCTGGCTTCCTTCTTCGAAGCCGCCGGCCGCGGCATTCGCGAGCGAGGCAGGAGCGAACCGGGTGACAAGACCATGCTCGATGCCTGGCTGCCGGCCGTGGCGGCGCTGGACGCCGCGCACGCGAACCACAAGAAGCTTGCCGCAGCGTTGAATGACGCCGCGGAAGCAGCCGAGAAAGGCGCCGAAGCAACGCGGCAGATGGCGGCACGGCTTGGCCGGGCGAGCCGGCTCGGCGCGCGTTCGCAAGGCCATATCGATCCCGGGGCGGCCTCGGCCGCGCTGCTATTCCGCACGTTCGCGCAGGGCGTGGCCGAGGGCTGACCATGAGGCTTCAAATCAAATAAGCAAATAAGGAGGAAATGATGCATCTTTCTACGCACAATTGGATGCGTGCTGAGCCGCTCGAGACGACGCTTCGCCGAAACAAGCAATTCCATATCGAAAGCATTGAGATCAGCGGTGAGCCGGAGCAGTACCCGCCCCACTCGACACGAAGCCAGCTCGAAGAATGGGGCATTCGCTGCTGGGGAGCCGTTACGCTGCAGCTTGGGGAACGGAACCTCGCCGCCAGGGATCCGGGGCAGCGCGCGCGCTCGGTTGCCTACGTAAAGTCGGTGGTCGAGATGGTTGCCGCCCTCGGCGGGGAGATTGTGACCGTGGTGCCGGCGACGGTCGGCAAGGTTGTCCCCGACGGCCGTCCGGAGGAGGAGTGGAACTGGGTGGTCGCTGCGCTCAAGGAGGTGTACGAAGTGTCCGAACGGCTTTCTGTCCGCCTGGCCCTCGAGCCTCTCAATCGCTTCGAGACATATTTTCTCAATCGTGCCGATCAGGCTCTGGCGCTTGCCGAAGCGGTCGGCCCGAATTGCGGCGTCTGCCTCGATGCGTTCCATCTTAATATCGAGGAGGCGGATATGTTCGCAGCGATCCGCTCAGCCAAGGGGCGAATTTTCGATTTCCATGTCGCCGACAACAACCGCCTGGCAGCGGGCATGGGATCGCTTGACTGGCCGCGCATCGTCCGCACTCTTCGCGAGATCGGTTACGATGGGGCACTCACCAACGAGTTCGTGGCACCGATCGACCGTACTCCCGTCTCTCCCTATCCCGACCAGATCGAGAAAAATCCCGTTGATATCTCGCCCGAACAGCGCAAATTCATCGAGGATCATGGCAGCAGCCTGCTGAGCGAGTCGTTCTATACCTCGCTGGTCGCGAAGACGGCGGAGACGCTGCTGCCCCTCATCCGCGCCTGAGAGGCATTTTCTGTAGGTTTCCGTTGCAGGAGATGGATTCATGCCCAGCAATCTCAAAGGGCCAGCGATCTTCCTCGCGCAGTTTGCGGGTGACACCGCCCCTTTCAATAGCCTTGATGCCATCTGCTCCTGGGCTGCCGGACTCGGCTACGTGGGCGTGCAGATCCCAAGCTGGGACGGACGTCTCTTCGATCTCGCGCGGGCGGCGGAGTCGGAGAGTTACTGTGACGAGGTGCGGGCGACGGCGGCTCGGCACGGAGTGGCCATAACCGAGCTTTCCACCCACCTTCAGGGGCAGCTCGTCTCTGTTCATCCGGCCTATGACGAGGTGTTCGACGCTTTTGCGCCGGATCCGGTGAAAGGCAATCCGCGGGCCCGCCAGGAGTGGGCGGCTGCGCAGATGCATCTCGCGGCGCGTGCCTCGCGCCGTCTGGGTCTCGCGGCGCATGTCACATTTTCCGGCGCCCTGGCATGGCCTTATGTCTATCCCTGGCCGCC
>DASZQO010000158.1:0-8766 GCA_035549615.1 Acetobacteraceae bacterium | reverse complement strand
CGAGCCGGGCGAGCGCGGGATCGATGAAGGATTCGGAAAGACCGATGCGCGGGGTCAATGGCACCGCGGCCGCCCCGCCGCGCGCTAGGCTCTCGCTGAGCACGCGGCCGAACAGCCAGGCCGAGCCCACCTCCGGCCGCGCATTGAGCGCCGAGATTGCGAGCGGCTCGAGCAGCCGGCGGGCGAGCGGCCCGCTGCCGATCACCTCCCGCACATGCGCCGCGCGCGAAGCCCTGAGCAGACGTGCGAGAGTCAGGTATTCGCCGAGCCGCGTGCCCGGAACGCGGCGGTCCGGCAAAAGCACCCACCAGGGCAGCCTGCCGCGATTGGGCCGCAACACCCAGCGCTCATCGGTCGCAAGATCGAAGAAGGGAAAGAGCGCGCGGTCGGGACCGGCCATCGTGGCGCGGGCGCCGATCGCCTCGAGATAGGCGATGGCTGCGTGATTGCCGGCAAGGATGAGGTGATTGCCATTGTCGATCCGGCAGCCGAGCTCACGATCGAAATAGGAGCGGCAGCGCCCGCCAGCCGCCGGCCCCGCCTCGTAAAGCACCACCCGCCGCCCGCGTTCGACGAGCGCCAGTCCGGCGGAAAGCCCTGCCAACCCCGCGCCGATGATATGGACCGTATCCGAAGTCCCGCTCCTGGACTCTGGGCGGGACGTCTGCCCGAACACGATCAGGCCAGCCCGTAGCGGAGCGCGAGCCAGAGCTTCTGCCAGCCCGGAACGCTGACGGGCTGATCGAGATGCTTCCAGCCGCGCCGCTCGAGGCGGGCGAGGATGGCGGCATAAGTCTCCTTCATCAGCCGCGCCGGACGCATGGCCCTGGCGTCGCAGGCGCGCATCGCCTCGGCGGCGCGCTCGAAATGGCTATGGGCCAGTGCGGCGGTGCGGGCGCAGACAAGCGGCAGGCCCGGCGCCCTGAGGGCGGCGACGTGATCGGGCGGCACGCGCGCCGCTTCGAGCCATTCGCGCGGCAGATAGAGCCGCCCCCGCTCGGCATCCTCGGCAAGGTCGCGCAGGATGTTGGTGAGCTGCAGCGCCCGGCCGAGCGCATTGGCGACCCGGTCCGCTGCCGGCGAGGAGTCGCCGAAGATGCGTACCGAAAGCCGTCCGACCGCCGCGGCGACGCGGTCGCAATAGAGATCAAGGGTGGCAAGATCGGGGGCGACGATTGGCGTTTCAGCGTCCATCTGCATGCCGTCGATGATTGCGAGAAAATCCTCCCGGCGCAGTCCGTAGCGGGGCGCAGCCGCCGCCAGGACGCGGATGACCGGCCCTTCGCCCCCCCGTTCCTCCGGCCCTTCGGTCACGTCCGGGCCGCCCTCCGCGTCGCGATAGAGCGCCTCGATCCGGGCGCGCCAGCGATCCAGGGCCGCCCGCTTCGCCGCCATCGCCGCCGGCCCGGCATTCGAATCGTCATCGGCGATGTCATCCACGATGCGGCAAAACGCATAGAGCGCGTACATCGCCGTGCGGCGTTCCTTGGGCAGAACGCGCATCCCGCGATAGAAGGAGGTGCCGGCCTCGCGGACGATGGCGGTGACCGCCACGCTGTCGCGATCGCTCACCATCTCGGCCGTCGCGCGCAAATCTTCCATCATGGCAGGAACCGGAGGGAGGCGAGCAGGCTCGCCGCGAAATCCGCCCGCTTGAGCGCGACGCGCCCGGCAATCGGATCCCCCTTGCGGAGCCGGGCGGCGAGCCGATGGGAGAGCTCGACGATCACCGCCGTTTCGAGGCGCAGCCTTCGGCTCCGTGTGCGCCGCGGCAGATCGCGGGCCGTACGGTTCAGCGCCGCGACCTGATCGAGCAGTGCGTCGATCACGCGCCGCAATCCCGGATTCGCCGCCGGCGCATTGAGATCGCCGAGAGTGACGCCGTGCGCGTCAAGAAGGTCCTGGGGCAGGTAGCAGCGGTCGAGCGCGTTGAGGTCAGCCCGGCAGTCCTGCAGATGGTTCAGCACCTGCAGCGCGGTGCAGAGCGCATCCGAGGGCGGGTAGGTGTCCTTGTCCTCGCCATGCAGGTCGAGCACGTGGCGGCCGACCGGCATCGCCGAGTAGCGGCAGTAGTCATGGAGCTCCTCCCAGCCGGCATAGCGCAGCTTGGTCGCATCGCGGCGGAAGGCGATCAGGATGTCGCGGGAATGGCGAGGGGTCGTTCCAGTCTCTGCGAGGCTGGCGCGCAGCCGAGCCGCGCTGGGGGCGGCTTTGTCCTCCGCCTCGCCCATGAGCACGGCTTCCATCACGTCGAGCCGCGCAATCTTGTCCTCGGGGGCGAGAACCGCGCTGTCGGCAATATCGTCGGCATTGCGGGCAAAGGCATAGAAAGCATGCACGTGGCGGCGGAGATCGGAGCGGATCAGCGCCGAGCCGACCGGGAAATTCTCGTCCGCGCGATCCTTGCCCGACCAGGTTTCGACGCTCGTCGTGCCGCCGCTCAAGATTGCGCTCCGCGATAGGCGCGGCCCTTCCAGACGACCCCGCGCCCGCGCCAGTGATCCATTGCGGAGCCAATGGTGGCGGCGAGATAGAAGGCCGCGATCAGCGGCAGAAACGGCGCCCAGAGCGGGGATCGGCCGAAGCGGCGCAGTGTCGGCACATAGAGCAGCGCGGAAAGCGCCCAGGAAGCGATGCCCATGAGCCGTGTCAGGCCATGGCCGAAGAGCGCGGCCGCCGGCGGGACGAGGAAGATGAGGCCGAGCCCGAGCACCGTCGCGGCGAGAAGCAGGACGGAATGACGAAGCTGCACGAAGGCGGTGCGGGCGATCATTCGCCAGATCTCCCCGAAATCCGGGTAGGCGCGGCGGCTTCGGGCCAGCCGCGAATGGCCGAGCCAGATTCTTCCGCCCGGCTTGATCCTGCGGGCGAGCGCGACGTCATCGATCAGCGCGCCCCTGATCGCGGCAATCCCCCCCGCCCGCGCCAGCGCGGCCCGCCGCACCAGGATCGACCCGCCGGCCGCGGCGGCGAGCGGCCGGCGCGGATCATTGACAGCGGCGAACGGATAAAGGAGCTGGAAGAAGAAGACGAAGGCCGGCACCAGCGCCCGCTCGGAAAAGCTCTCGCAGCGCAGCGCCACCATCTCCGAGACGAGATCGAGCCCCTCCGCCTCGGCCTTTGCCGCCATGGCGGCAAGATGGCCGGGCGCATGCACGATGTCGGCGTCGGTCAGCAGAAGAAGCCCCGAAGAGGCATGCTCGATCCCTTGGGAGAGCGCCCAGAGCTTGCCGCTCCAGCCAGGCGGGGTGGGCGTGCCGGCCAGCACCGTGAGCCGCTCCTGATCTGCGGTCCGCTGGTTTGCGACCTGGGCGAGGCGGCGGGCGATGGCGGCCGTTTCGTCGCTCGACCCGTCATCCACCATCAGGATGCGCACCGTGCCCGGATAGTCCTGGCCGAGGAGAGAGGAAAGAACCTCGCCGATCGTCTCCGCCTCGTTCCGTGCCGGCACGATGATATCGATTGCGGGCACGGGCGAGGGTGGCGGCGCAGGCGAAAGCTCCGGCTCGGACTGCCAAAACCGGTCATGGGCAAGGAGGAGCCAGACCCAGGAGACGAACGCAAGCAGGGCAAGGAGCAGAGCGGGCGTCATCAGCGGAGCATCCCTTGGCCACGGAACCAGGCAAGCGCATCCTCAATCGCCGCCCGGGCCGGCCGCGCGCGGTAGCCGAGTTCGGCCTCGGCCTTGGCCGAGGAGAAGAACATCGTCTTCCGGGCCATCGCCAGCGTCTCGCGGGTCAGCGAAGGTGCCCGGCCGGTCAGGCGGGCAACTCCCTCCGCCACGAAGGCAAGCGGCACCAGCGGCGCGATCGGCAGGCGGATCCGGGGCGGCCGGCGGCCGGCGATCTCGGCGATCAGGGCGAGCAGGAGGCCGAGGGGGAAATTCTCCCCGCCGAGAATATAGCGCTCGCCGGGTCGCCCGCGCTCGGCGGCCAGCAGGTGCCCCGCTGCCACATCGTCCACATGGACGATATTGAGCCCGGTCTCGACATAGGCGGGAATGCGGCCGCGCGCCGCATCGAGCACCATCCGCCCGGTGGGGGTCGGCTTGATGTCGCCCGGGCCGACCGGCGAGGAGGGATTGACGATCACAACGGGAAGCCCGCCACGCGCTTCTTCCATCACGGCCTGCTCGGCGAGGTATTTGGACCGTTTGTAGGTGCCGATCAGGCTGGCGGGGTCGAGCGCGGTGGTCTCGTCGGCCGGACGGCCGGCGGGATCGAGGCCGAGCGCTGCGACGGAGCTGGTATGGACAATCCGCTCGACGCCGGCCTTCCGCGCCGCCCGCATCAGGGCGCGCGTGCCCTCGACATTGGTGCGCAGCATGGCATCGGGATCGGGCACCCAGAGCCGATAGTCCGCGGCGACATGAAAGACCTGCCGACAGCCCGCGACCGCGCGGGCAAGGGAGGCGGGATCGGTGAGGTCGCCCTCGATAATCTCGCCATCAATTCCCGCAAGATTGCGTTGCTCGCTCCGCCGTCGCGCGAGCAGCCGAAGCCTCTCGCCACGCGCGGCGAGCGCACGGGCCACAGCACTTCCGACAAAACCGGTCGCGCCAGTGACGAGCACGGGATCACTGCCGCTCACCGCCGGCGTCTCCTGCACTGGGTTTTCAAGCGCCGGCGTGTATAGCCGGCCGGCGGGGGCTGGTGTAGAGCCGCGGCTGGCCGCAGGAAGGGTGCTCGATGGCCGGGAAGGCCGGGTTGAAGAGAAAGACGCTGTCGTTCGCGGCCGCGCTCGCCGGGCTCGTGCTCGCCACGGCGCTGGTGAGCTGGTTCGGCTTCCACCGCGTGCTCGCGGGCGTGATCAAGGTCGGCATTGGCGGGCTGCTCCTGCTCGTTCTCTGCCAGGGTGCCCTTTTCGTGATTCTCGGGTTTGCGTGGTGGACGCTGATGCCGAAGCGGCCGGGCGTGCGGGTGCTGATCTGGGCGCGCATGGTGCGCGACGCGGCAGCGAACTGCCTGCCGCTTTCCACCGTCGGCGGGTTCGTGCTGGGCGCCCGCGCGGCGACGCTGCACGGGGTCGCCTGGCAGATGGCCTCGGCCTCCACGGTTGCCGACATCACCTCGGAATTTCTCACCCAGCTCGTCTTTGCCGCGGGCGGTCTCGGCGTGCTCATGGTTCTAAACCCGGGCAACCATCTCGTGCTGCCTTTCGGCATCGGCATTGGGTTCGGCTTGCTCGGGGGCGGGGCTTTCATCGCCGCCCAGCGCGGCATGGCCCCCTTCGCGCGCCGGCTTGGGCGGTATCTCAACGCGCGGTGGATCACCGCGACGATCGCCCGGGTCGAGCTCCTTCAGGGCGAGCTGACGCCGATCTATCGCCGGCCCGGCCGCTATTCGGCCGCCTCCGCGTTGCATCTCCTGGGCTGGATCGCAAGCGGTGCCGGCGGCTGGCTGATCATGCGGCTGGCCGGCGCTTCGATCGGCCTGCCGGCGGCGCTCGCGATCGAGGGGCTGCTCCAGGTCTCGCTCACCGTCGCCTTTGCCGTGCCGGGATTCGCGGGCGTCCAGGAGGCCGCCTATGTCGGCCTCGGCAGCGCCTTCGGGCTCACGCCGGATATCGCGATCGCCGTCTCGCTGGTGCGGCGCGCGCGCGATGTCCTGGTCGGGGTGCCCATCCTTCTCGTCTGGCAGTTCATCGAGGCCCGCCGGCTGCGGCCCGCCGAGGACCGGGACGTTTCTCCGGGCCACCGCTCTCCCCCACTGCCAAGAGGGGATTTCAAGGGTTCTGCCCTTGGCGCAGGATCAGGAGAGGTGGAGCCGCCCTTGCCCTGAGGGGGACCTTGAGGGGCCATTCGTGCCATGCATCGGCACCAGGTTCGCAAGAAACATCTCCGCGGCCCGCCGCCAGGTGAATTTCTCGGCGAAAGCGCGGCATTCCGCACGGTCGAGCGCAAGCGCCGCCCGTGCCGCCTTTCCGAGATCCTCGTCGAGCATGCCGACGCGACCGGCGTTATCGCCGAGCACGTCGAGCGGACCGGGAACCGGAAAGGCGGCGACCGGCGTGCCGCAGGCGAGCGCTTCGAGGAGCACGAGGCCGAACGTGTCGGTGCGGCTTGGGAAGACGAGAACGTCGCCGCCCGCATAGGAAGCGGCGAGCGCCTGGCCGCGGCGGGCGCCCACGAAATGCACCTGAGGATAGGCGCTGCGCAGGGTGGCGAGCTGCGGGCCATCGCCCACCACCACCTTCGAGCCGGGCAGATCGAGATCGAGGAAGGCGGAAATGTTCTTTTCCACCGCGACGCGGCCGACATAGAGAAAAATGGGCCGTGGGAGATTCCATTCCTCGCGCGGCGCGGTGCGGAAAACGGAAAAATCGACGCCGCGGGTCCAGGGCCGGATCTTGTCGAAGCCGCGCCCGGCAAGCTCGCGCCTGAGGCTTTCCGCCGCCACCATCATTCCCGAGCCCGCGGCGTGAAAGCGCCGCAGCCAGGCATAGGTGAGGGAAGGGGGTAGCCCCGTGCGCGCGGCGATATATTCGGGAAAACGGGTATGAAAGGAGGTGGTGAAGGCAAGGCCGCGCTGTCGCGCGTAGCTGCGCGCCGCCATCCCGAGCGGGCCCTCCGTTGCGATATGCAGTGCCTCCGGCGCGAAATCCTCGATCCGCCGCGCCAGCGCGCGGCCCGGAAACAGCGCGAGCCGGATCTCGGGATAAGTGGGGCAGGGAAGGGTACGGAACTCCCCCGGCCCGATCACGTCCACCGCGCGGCCCATCGCCGTCAGCTCCCCGGCCACGGCGGCGAGCGTGCGCACGACACCGTTCACTTGTGGCGCCCAGGCATCGGAGATGATCAGGAGCCGCGAGAAGGGCACCACCCTTTCAGACGTGCCCAATAACGGTGATGAAGGCGCATCCCGAGGCACCTCCACCGCCACGTCAGTGAGCGGGAAGCCGTTCGGCATCCAGAGCCGAGACCCGCGCCTCGACCGTCCATTCGATCAGCTCGAACCGTCCGTCATGATGCTCGACAAGGGCGGTGCAGCTCTCCATCCAGTCGCCGTCATTGGCATAGAGAACGCCGCCGATATCGCGCATCTCGGCATGGTGGATGTGCCCGCACACCACGCCATCGAAACCGCGCCGCCGTGCCTCGCCGGCCAGTGCGGTCTCAAACCGGTCGATCGCCTTGACCGCTTCCTTGACCTGACGCTTGAGCCAGGCGGAGAGCGACCAGTAGGGATAGCCGAACTGCACCCGCACGGCGTTGAGCCAGCGATTGAGAACGAGCGCCACCTCGTAGGCGTGATCCCCGAGCAGGGCGAGAAACTTCGCATAGCGCACCACGCTGTCGAAGGCATCGCCATGCATCACGAGAAACCGCTTGCCGTCAGCGGTGACATGCTCGGCCTCCGCCTTGAGCCGGACGCCGGCGATCTCGAGCCCGAGCGGCAGCCAGGCACGAAACATCTCGTCATGGTTGCCGGGAATATAGGTCACCTCGGCGCCGGCCCGCGCATGACCGAGGATGAGGCGGAGCACCGCGTCATGATGGCTGTCCCAGTACCAGGAGCGGCGCAGCCGCCAGCCATCGATGATATCGCCGACCAGAAAGAGATGCCGGCAGCTCATGCCGCGCAGGAACTCCGCGAGCGCGCGGGCGTGACAACCGCGCGCACCAAGATGCGCGTCTGAAACGAAGACGGTGCGGTACAGGGTCGGGCGGATGGTGCCGTGCATGCTGCACCGTTCCGATAGCCGGGAAGGATCGCGCTGGCAGAGTGAAGTTTCAATGAATCACCGGAATTTCTTCAGGCTCTGCTGAGATCATCGTCCGGTAATGCCATGGTCATCGTCTTGCAACAGCCTGACGCGACCATCAAGTTTTGCCAAGGCGAATCGCGATGCATCCTGCTGCCGAGGTTGCGTGCTGATCGTCTTCAATCCGGCTGCCGGTCGGCGCCGCGCGCAGCGTCTTTGGCGTGTGCTCGACCTTCTCGTGCAGAACGGCATCCGGCTCGAGCTTGCCGAGACCGGCCATCGCGGCCACGCGACCGTGCTCGCGCGCGAGGCCGCGGCGCGCGGCGCCGGCCTCATCGTGGCGGCCGGGGGGGATGGTACCATCGCCGAGGTGGCGAACGGACTTTCCGGCGCCAACGTCGCGCTCGGCGTGATCCCGCTCGGCACCGCCAATGTGCTCGCCCATGAGCTCGGGCTGCCCTTCGCGCCGCGCGCCGTTGCCGCCGCCCTCGCCTTCGGCCGCACGCGCCTCCTTTGGCCGGGCATCGCCCGCAGCTCGTCCGGGGAGCGGCTGTTCGTGCAGATGCTCGGCGCCGGCTTCGATGCCGCCGTCGTGCACCATCTTCCGGATGCGCTGAAGCGCGTCCTCGGCCGCGGTGCCTATGTCGCGCAAAGCCTCTACGAAATCGCCTCCTACCCTTTCCCCCCGCTCCATCTCCGCCTTGACGGGGAGGAGCGCTGCGCGGCGAGCGTCATCGTCAGCAAGGGGCGCTTCTATGCCGGGCGGCACCTCCTCGCGCCCGGCGCAAGCCCGACCGACCGGGGCTTCACGGTCGCGGTCTTCCGTCGCCGCGGCCCCTTCTCCGCCCTGCTTTCGGGGGCTCTCCTGCCCCTGGATCTGCTGCCCTACGCCCCGGGCATGGATCTCGTGCGCGCCGCCGCGGTGGATATCGAAGGGAGCGCCCTTGCCCAGGCGGACGGGGATCCCGCCGGCACGGCCTCGTTCCACATCACGGACGCTCCCGCGCCGATCGCGATCGTGAGCGGGTAGAGCCCGATCGCGATCAGCCGGGCCCGTCGGAT
>DASZQO010000157.1:0-17896 GCA_035549615.1 Acetobacteraceae bacterium | reverse complement strand
CGAGTCCGTCGCCGAAGCCGCCGGCGCGGCGCTGATCGCGTTCCAGATCGGCAACGAGCCCGATATTTTCACGCCCATCCTTCGCCCGTCTGGCTGGTCCGTCCCTGATTATCTCGCCGAATGGCATGGTTTCGCCGAGGCGGTGCGGCACCGCGTCCCGGCGGCACGCTTCGCCGGCCCGGACATTGCCGGCAAAGGCGCCTGGATGATGCCCTTCGCCCGCCATGCCGATCCGCGCCCGGTTCTGCTCACGCGCCATTTCTATCCCGAAGGTCCGGGCGATAGCCCCGCCGTCACCATCGCGCGGCTGATGGCTTCGGGGGGCGGGCTCGCCGAGGCGATGGGCTGGGCCGAGCGGGCGGCGTCCGCCACCGGCCTGCCACTCCGGATGACCGAAACGAACTCGGTCTATCTGGGCGGGCGGTTCGGCGTCAGCGACACGCTCGCCGCCGCGGCCTGGGGTGCGAACCTGATGTTCCGCCTCGCGGCCGCCGGCTGGGTGGGGGTCAATTTCCACACCCGGGCCGAAAGCGCCTATACGCCGCTCGGGGCGGAGAGGGACGAGCGGCCGATCGCCCGCCCGCTCTATTACGGCATGCTCCTCTTCGCCGCGGCCCGCCCGCGCCGCGTCTCCCCCGCTGCCCTTCGCGATTGCCCCGCCGCTGTCGCGGCATACGCGATCGAGGGAGCCCACTCTCAGCGGCGGCTTGCGCTTATCAATATGAATACGAAACGATCGGTGCGAATCGCGCTTTCCCTGGCGCGAGGGGCCGGCCTGCTCCGCCTCACCGCGCGCTCGCCTGCCGCCACATCCGGTGTGACGCTCGGCGGCGCCGAGGTTGCAAACAACGGGGCGTGGAATCCGCGCCCGGAGCGCCTCGCCGCAAACGGCGTGATTGATCTTCCACCCTGCAATGCCGTCCTCGTCACGGAGCGGTGAGCCTGCTTTCCGCGTTCGCGGCGACCTGCAATGATCCCGTACGGCAACGAAGAGCGCGGGATGGGCAAATGACATTCTGTCAGGGGGAAGCGCTTGGCGCCTTCGCATGGGACGAAACGCAGTTCCTGCGCGGAACCGCTGATTATGTGGACGATATGAGGCTCGCGGGCGAGGTCCATGGCTATGTCCTCCGCTCCCCTCACGCCCATGCGCGCATTCTCCATATCGATCCAGCAAAGGCGCTTCAGGCGGAAGGCGTGCTTGCCGTGCTGACCGCATCCGATCTCGCCGGCATTGTCCGCCCGCTCGGCTGCGTGATGGAACTGACTTCCTATGACGGCACCAGACGCAAGGACGCCGATCGCGTCGTGCTCGCCGCCGATCGTGTCCGCCATGCGGGCGATGGCGTGGCCTTCATCGTCGCGGAGACCCGGGCGCAGGCCCGCGCCGCCGCGGAGCTTGTGGCCGTGGCCTATGAGCCGCTTGCGCCCGTCATCGTGCCGGATCAGGCGGAATGCGCGGTTCCGGTCTGGCCCGCCGCGCCGGACAATATCTGTTTCGACTGGCGCTTCGGCGATGCGGACTCCTGCCGCCGCCTGTTTGCGGAAGCGGCGCATGTCGTGCGGATCAAGCTCCGCAATCCGCGCGTCATCGTCAATGCGATCGAGCCACGCGCGGCGATCGGCATTTTCGATGCGGAAAGCGGCCGCCTCACCCTGATCACCAATACCCAGGGGCCGCATTTCGTCCGCCGCGTGCTGGCGGAGGCTTTCGGCCTTCCCCCGAGCGCGCTTCGCGTCGTCACGCCCAATGTCGGCGGCGGCTTCGGATCGAAAATCTTCGCCTATCCCGAACATGCGCTCGTGCTCTGCGCGGCGCGCGCGCTGGGCCGCCCGGTCCGCTGGGTCGCCGGAAGAAGCGAAGCCTTCCTCTCCGACACCCAGGGCCGCGACCATCTGACCGAGGCCGCGCTCGCGCTCGATGAAAGCGGCCATTTCCTTGCCCTTTCGGTCCGGGCCACCGTCAATCTCGGCGCCTATCTCTCGCAATATGCGCCGCTCATCACGACCGGGGTCGGCGCGCCGGTGCAGGCCGGGGCATACCGCCTGCAGGCGATTGAGATCGGTGTGCGCGGTGTTTTCACCAACACCGTGCCGGTCGATTCCTATCGCGGCGCCGGGCGGCCGGAAGCGACCTATGTGCTTGAGCGCCTGATTGACCGGGCGGCACGCGTGCTTGGAACAAGCCCGGCCGGGCTTCGCGCGCGCAATCTGCCTGGAAGCCAGGAAGAAAGCATGGTTGCGGCGAGCGGGCTTGCCATCGATGGCGGCCGGTTTCTCGACAATCAGATCCGCTGTCTCGCCCTGGCCGATCATGCGGGCTTCCCCGCGCGCAAGGAGGAGAGTGCGCGCCGTGGCCTGAAGCGTGGTTTCGGATTCGCGAACTATCTCGAATCCAATGGCGGGCTTGCGGTCGCGAAGATGATCGAGCCCGACCACCTTCCGGTCGAGAGCGCGGCCCTCCGCTTCGGTCGGGATGGCACGCTTCGCATCACCGTCGGCACGCAATCGACCGGGCAGGATCACGCGACGCCGATGGCGCTCTATGCCGCGAGAACTCTTGGGCTTGAGATTACCGATGTCACCGTCTGCGAGGGCGACAGCGATTCCCTCGCGCGCGGCGGCGGCACCGGCGGCTCCAAATCGCTGCTGACGAGCTCGGTTGCGATCGGGCAGGCGGTCCATGACGTCATCGGCCGCGGCCGGGCGCTGCTCGCGAAGCAATGGGGAAGGACTATCGCAGAGATTCTTTTCGAAAACGGCCTCTTTGCTTGCAAGATCTCGAACAGGACCATGCGCGTTGCTGAAATCGCGAAGGAATATCCGGGCGTGCTGGATGGGCAGTCGCAGGGCATCCTGCACCAAGGAAGCTGCGCCAATGGCTGCCATGCCTGCGAGGTGGAGATCGACCCCGAAACGGGCGAAACCCATATCGTTCTCTATACGGCGGTCGATGATTTCGGGCAGGTGGTCAATCCGGATGCCGTGCGCGGGCAGGTGCAGGGTGGTGTCGCACAGGGGATCGGCCAGGCGCTGCTGGAGCGTACGGTCTATGATCCGGTGAGCGGCCAGCTCCTCAGCGGCTCGCTGTTCGATTATGCGCTGCCGCATGCTTGCGATGTGCCAGTCGTGGCCTGGACCGACAATGGCCTCATATCGCGGACCAATATTTTTGGTGCCAAGGCCTGTGGCGAGGCCGGCACCGCCGCCGCGCCGCCCGCCATCATGAACGCCATCGCCGATGCGCTCGCGGACTGTCCGGGGATCGAGGATTTGCAGATGCCCGCGTGCGCCGCCGATATCTGGCGCCTCATTCATGCCGCGCCCTGATCCGTCCTCGGCACCCGAAATCACGCCCGATTTCGGCTGGCCGCGGCGCGCGCGCCTGCTGTTCGCCGATCTTTTCGTCTTCGATCCGCAGCGGCTCGCCTGGCGTCTCGCGATCCGCACCATGATCGGGCTCATCATTCCCCTTGAGCTCGCGCACCTTCTCGCGCTGCCGGCGCTGAGCTGGGCCGGGATCGGCGCCTATCTCGTGGCCATCGGGGATTCGACGGATGACGGTGACCGCCGTCAGACTCTGCGGCTGGTGGTGGGCTCCGTCCTCGGCGGGCTCGCGCTCGCCAGCGGCGTTCTCGCCGGCGCCGCCCTCGTCCTCGCCGTCATCCTCATGATCTTCTGGGGCGCGCTCGCCGGGCTCATCGGCGTCTATGGCAATGCTTTCGCAACGATGGGGCTGCCGGTCGCCTGGGCCTATGTCGAGCTCGGCCTGCCCGTTCACGATCATTCGCTCGCTTCAGCCGCGCGGCTTGGCGCACTCTTCACGCTCGGCGGCGCCATCACCCTGCTCTCCACCGTGCTCTTCCGGATCGCCGGTCCCTATGCGCCGCTCAAGCGCCAGACCGAAGCCTGCTTCCGCGTTCTCGCCTCCTATCTCGACAGGGTTGCGGCGGGGCGGGAGGATGACCCGCGCGCCCTCGTCTCATCGGAGACGAATGTGCGCGCAGCGATCGCCGAGGCCCGCCGCATCGCGGGCGCGCTGCGCCGCGGCCAGCATGGCTGGAGCCTCGTCGCCCAGCGCCTTCTGGTGCTGATCGAGATCGCCGAGCGGCTCTTCGCGCGCGCGGCCTTGCTGCGCGAAGGGGCCGGCCTTGCCTCCGCTCCGCCCTCATCCCTGGCGTTCTTCGCCGATACCGCCCGGCAGGTGGCGGATGCGCTCGCGGCTCGCGTGAACGCGCAGACGCTGCGCGTCGCGCTGGCCAGGCTCGAACCCATGACAGCGCATGGGGAAGAGACCGCGGACATCGCCCGGCAGACGCATGAGGGGATGGCCATCGCGCTCGCACATGCGATCCGGATCACACTTGGCGATGAGATGCCGGAGCCCGTGCCCGTCCCGCCATCACCTTCCGAGACACACGGGCTCTCCGCATGGCTCGCGCCGCTCACCCAGTGCCTCGATCCCGAATCGGTCGTGGCGCGGCACGCGCTCAGGTTCGGCATCGTCGCCGCCATCGCCGTCATCATCTTCTGGTTCTTTCCATCGCCTTTTGGATACTGGATTCCGCTCACGGTGACGGTCGTGCTGAAACCCTATGCCGGGGCCACGCTCGCGCGCACGGTGCAGCGTATCTTCGGCACGGGGGCAGGAATTCTCGTGAGCGCGGCGCTCATGCCGTTCCTTGCGGGCCCGCAGGCGGAGCTTGCAGCCGTCTTTATCTTCTTTTTCTGCATGATGCTGGTCCTGCCGTTCAATTACAGCCTGGCGATCTTCTTCCTCTCCGCCGGCCTCATTCCCTTCGAGCATTTTCTCTCGCCGGGCGTGGCAAGGAATGTTGCGCTGATGCGGCTCGCCGGAACCTCCATCGGCGCGGTGCTGGCGATCGTCGGCGGCCATCTCCTCTGGCCGAGCTTCGAGCGCAAGACCTTGCCATTTCTCTTGAAATCAAGCATCGCGTCGATGGCGGTCTATACCGATCGGGTCCTGGCGAAATCGGACCAGGCCTCCTACGTGGAGGCGCATCGCCTGGCCGGGCGCGATACCACCAATCTCCAGGCCGCGGTCCAGCGCTCCGCGAGCGAGATCGGCGGCGATGCGGAAATGATGGCCGCCTCGGCGCTCGCCGCTTCCGCCTTGCAGCGTCTCTTCATCAGCCTCAATGCGGTGGCGACCGCTGTCCCCGCCAGCGCTGCGCCGGCAATGGAAGGATTCCGCAAGGCGCTGGTTGCCACGCTTCGGAATCTCGCAGGCGATGGAGGCGGTTTTCCCGCTCTCTGCGCCGGTGCGCTGCCTTCTGGATTTCTTGGCTACGAGCTCAGCCGCATGGTATCAGAGGTCACCCTGCTCCGCACCGCCCTTGATCGGCTCGCAAATCACCGGGGTTAGAAAGGGCCATGTGCTTCGATAAAGGATCGGAAAGAGGGGGCTTCTTTTTGTCCATCGCATTGGGCTTGGTCGAAGGTTCGTGACACTTCCTGGAAAGGAACGGCCAGAATGCAGCGAAGGCGAACACTCATCGCAACAGGCTTCGCGCTGCTTGCCGCGCGCGCGGTGCGGGCGGCCGCGCCGCCGCCCACGCTTTCGCCCGGCGTGCTCCGGATCGGCACCTATTTCGTCAATCCGCCGTTCGAATTCATCGAGAACGGCAGGCAAGTCGGGTACGAAGTCGATCTGATGGATGAGATCGCCGAACGGCTCGGACTTGCGCCGCACTATGTCAGCACGCACTGGGAGACGATCCTGCAGGAGATGCAGGCGCACCGCTATGACTGTATCGTCGGCGGAATCACCATTACGAAGGCGCGGGAACGGATGCTCGCCTGGTCAGTACCATACATGACAACAACGCTGAGCCTCATCGTGAACAGCGTGAAGACGCCGGGCATCACTGACCTTGCCCGGATGAAAAATGCGACGGTCGGCGTGCAGGCGGCGACCACGGATGAGGATGTGGCGATCATCATGCAGAAGAAGGGAGAGATCGGCTCCGTGAAGGTCTATCCCTTCGACCGGATCGATGATGCAATGATTGATCTCGAGGCGGGGCGCATCACCGCGGTGATGAAGGTGGCGCCGGTCGCCGCCTATCTCGCCCGCCAGAGGCCCGGGCTCAGGATCGCCGCCCAGGTGCCAGACGATCCACAGCCGCTCGGCATCGGTTTCGCGAAGAGCGAGCAGGTACTGCTGGCCGCGGTGAACGATGTGCTTGCTTCGATGCGGGCGGACGGCACGCTGGCGAAGCTCGCAAAACGCTGGGGCGTGCCGGGCTGAGTGGCGGCGGCCTCGCCGTTATGATCTCAGCCCGTGGACATGGGCCCATGGTCGCTTGGTGCGGTTGGAAATCTCCGGCATAAAGGGCAAGAACAGGCGCGGGAGAGCTTGCCATGGCCACGATGACGATTGCCGATCTCGTTGCGGCGACCCTGGCGAATGCCGGCATCCAGCGCATCTGGGGCGTGACGGGTGACAGCCTCAACGGGCTCAATGACAGTTTGCGCAGGCTCGGCAAGATCGCCTGGATGCATGTGCGCCATGAGGAGGCGGCTGCCTTCGCCGCGGGCGCCGAGGCGGCGGTGACCGGAAGGCTCGCGGTCTGCGCCGGAAGCTGCGGGCCGGGCAATCTCCATCTGATCAACGGTCTTTTCGATTGCCATCGGAGCCATCAGCCGGTGCTCGCGATCGCGGCGCATATCCCTTCCTCGGAGATCGGCCTCTCCTATTTTCAGGAGACGCACCCGACCTCCTTGTTCCGTGAATGCAGCCATTACGTGGAGCTTGTCTCGAATCCAGAACAGATGCCGAACGTGCTGCGCACAGCGATGCTGAGCGCCATTCACCGCAAGGGCGTGGCGGTGATCGTGCTGCCGGGCGATGTCGCGCTGAGGCCCGCGCCGGATGGCGCGGCGCCGCGCTGGATCGAGACCGCGCCCGCCTCGGTGGTGCCGGCGGAGCATGAGCTCGACCGGCTGGCGGAGCTTCTCAACAGTTCCGGCGCGGTCACGATCCTCTGCGGCAGCGGCTGCGAAGGCGCGCATGACGAGGTGGTGGCGCTCGCCGATGCGCTCGCTGCCCCGGTTGTGCATGCGCTGCGCGGCAAGGAGCATGTAGAGTGGGCGAATGAATTCGATGTGGGAATGACTGGGCTGATCGGGTTCAGCTCCGGCTACCACGCCATGGGCTCCTGCGACACGCTGCTGATGCTCGGGACGGACTTTCCCTACCGGAATTTCTATCCCGAGAGTGCGAAGGTGGCGCAGATCGATCTCCGGCCCGAGGCTCTGGGGCGGCGAACACATTGCGATCTCGGGCTGATTGGCGATGTGAAGGCAACCATCAAGGTGCTTCTGCCACGTCTCAAGTCCGGCAGGGACCGCCGTTTTCTCGAAGCGGCGCGCAAGCATTATGCGGGGGCGCGGGCGGGTCTCGACGAGCTGGCGCGGCCGCGCCCGGGCGATCCGCGCATCCATCCGCAATATGTCGCGCGGCTGGTGAGCGAGCTCGCCGCCGAGGATGCGATCTTCACCGCCGATGTCGGCACGCCGACCGTCTGGGCGGCACGGTATCTCGCCATGAACGGCAAGAGGCGGCTGCTCGGCTCGTTCAATCACGGTTCCATGGCGAATGCGTTCTCTCAGGCGATGGGGGCGCAGGCGGCCTTCCCCGGCCGTCAGGTGGTCTCGCTTTCGGGCGATGGTGGATTCACCATGATGATGGGGGATTTTCTTTCGCTCGTGCAGCTCGGGCTGCCGGTGAAGGTGGTCGTCTTCAACAATGGCGTGCTCGGCTTTGTCGCGATGGAGATGAAAGCCGCCGGCTATCTCGATACAGGAACAGATCTCAAGAATCCGGACTTCGCGGCGATGGCGAATGCGGTGGGCGTGCTCGGCATCCGCGTCGAGGCGCCCGCTGCGCTCGAAGGAGCCTTGCGCCAGGCTCTCGCGCATCAGGGGCCGGCGCTCGTGGATGTGCTGACGGCGAAGCAGGAGCTGGTGATGCCGCCGAAGATCCAGCTCGAGCAGGCCAAGGGATTCTCGCTCTTCATGCTGCGGGCGATCATCAGCGGGCGCGGTGAGGAAGTGGTGGAGCTGGCGCGGACGAATCTCAGGATTTGAGGAGGCATCGATGAGCCCGGTGCGGCAGGAGGATCTGATCCGCAGCATCGCCGACGGCCTGCAATATATCTCCTATTATCATCCCCCCGATTTCATTCGCGCGATGGCGGCTGCCTATGAGCGGGAGGAAGCGCCGGCCGCCAGGGACGCGATCGCGCAGATTCTTATCAATGCGCGGATGGCCGCCTTCGGGCACCGGCCGATCTGTCAGGATACCGGTATCGTCACCGTCTTTCTCGAGATCGGGATGGATGTGCGCTGGGATGGCGCCACCATGAGTCTCGAAGAGATGGTGAATGAGGGCGTGCGGCGCGCCTATCTTGATGCGGACAACCCTTTGCGCGAATCGATCGTTCTGGACCCGGCGGGCGCGCGGCGGAACAGCGGGGACAATACGCCAGCGGTGATCCACCATCGCGTGGTGCCGGGCGATAGGCTCCGCGTGCATCTCCTGGCCAAGGGTGGCGGCGGCGAGGCGAAGGCCCATTTCACCATGTTGACGCCCTCGGACTCGATCACCGATTGGGTGGTGCGGACGGTGCCGGAAATGGGCGCGGGCTGGTGCCCGCCAGGAATTCTCGGCATCGGCATTGGTGGCACACCCGAGAAGGCGATGGTGCTTGCGAAGGAGGCGCTGACGGAGACGGTCGATATCCAGGAGCTGAAGGCACGCGGCGCGAAGACCCGGATCGAGGCGTTGCGGCTCGAGCTTTACGAAAAAGTGAATGCGCTCGGCGTGGGTGCACAGGGGCTTGGCGGGCTGACGACAGTGCTGGATGTGAAGATCCGCGATTACCCGTCGCATGCGGCGCTGCTGCCGGTGGCGATCATTCCGAACTGCGCCGCGACCCGGCATGTGGGTTTCGTGCTGGACGGAGCGGGCCCGGCCGAGCTTCCGCCGCCCGATCTCGCGGACTGGCCGGTGATCGGCCAGGATTTGAGCCAGAACAAAAGGCGCGTTTTTCTCGATGGAATCACCAAGGCGGATTTCTCCGAATGGAAGGCTGGTGACGGGCTGCTGCTCAATGGAAAAATCCTGACCGGCCGCGATGCCGCGCACAAGCGGATCGCGGAGATGATGGAACGGGGTGAGGCGCTGCCGGTCGATTTCACCAACCGTTTTCTCTATTACGTCGGGCCGGTGCCTGCCGTGCGCGGTGAGGCGGTCGGGCCGGCGGGCCCGACGACGGCAACACGCATGGACAAATTCACCCGTGCGATGATCGAGCGCGCGGGACTGATCGGAATGATCGGCAAGGCCGAGCGCGGGAAGGAGGCGATCGCGGCGATCCGCGACAACAAGGTGGTCTATCTGATGGCGGTCGGCGGGGCGGCCTACCTCGTCGCGAAAGCGATCACCAGGGCCCGCATGCTGGCCTTCGAGGATCTCGGGATGGAGGCGATCTACGAGTTCGAGGTGAAGGATATGCCGGTGACCGTGGCGGTGGACGCGACCGGCAATTCGGTGCACCGGAGCGGGCCGCTCGCATGGTGCGCGAAGATCGGGAAAATGCCGGTCCGGATTCTTGAAGACGCGTCACAATGAACAGATAGCTGTCCACGCGAAGCGCGTTAACATCCTGATTCGGATCGCGCTTCACGTGAAACACGGGACAGGAACGCTGTCTCTTCGTCCTATTCCGGCCGGACCAGGCGATGATGCTTGCGGCCGGCGGAGAGCTTGATCGCGCCATTCTGAAGATCGGTGAGTGTAAGGATGCGGGTCTCATCGGTGACCTGCGCATCATTGATACGGGCACCGCCGGCGCGGATCAGGCGGCGGGCCTCGCCATTGCTTCCGGCGAGACCGGCGAGCGTGAAGAGCCGGAAGGCGGGAAGACCCTCGGCGAGATCGGCGCGGGAGACCGGGACCGAGGGAAGATCGGCGGACTCGCCGGTCTCGAAAATGCGGCGGGCGGCCTCGGCCGCCCGGGCGGCGGCTTCGGCGCCATGGGCGAGGCTGGTCGCTTCGGTGGCGAGGATCTTCTTCGCCTCGTTGATGTCGCCACGCTCGATATCGGCGATTTGCGAAAGCGGGAGATCGGTGAAAAGGCGGAGGAAACGGCCGACATCCCCATCCTCGGTGTTGCGCCAGAACTGCCAGTAATCGAAGGGCGCGAGACGGTCAGAGGTGAGCCAGATGGCGCCGGCGGTGGTCTTTCCCACCTTGGCGCCCGAGGCGGTGGTGATGAGCGGCGTCGTCAGGCCGAAGACCTGCGCACCGTCGGTATGGTGCACCAGATCGATGCCGGCCACGATATTCCCCCATTGATCGGAGCCCCCCATCTGCAGGCGTACATTGCGGCGCCGGAAGAGCTCGCGAAAATCGTAGCTCTGCAGGATCATGTAATTGAATTCGAGGAAGGTGAGGGGCTGCTCGCGGTCGAGCCTCAGGCGCACCGAATCGAAGGTGAGCATGCGGTTGACGGTGAAGTGCCGCCCGACATCGCGCAGCAGCGGGATATAGCCGAGCGGATTGAGCCAGTCGGCGTTGTTGGCGGTGATGGCATCGGCGGGGCCGGTGCCGAAGCGGAGGAAGGGTTCGAAGACGCGGCGAATGCCCGCCATGTTGGCGGCGATCTCCTCATCCGTGAGGAGCTGGCGGGTCTCATCCTTGCCCGAGGGATCGCCGATGCGGGTGGTGCCGCCGCCCATCAGCACGACGGGCTGATGGCCGTGGCGCTGGAAGAGACGGAGCAGCATGATCTGCACCAGGCTGCCGACATGGAGGCTCGGCGCGGTGCAGTCGAAGCCGATATAGCCGGCGACCGGCCCGGCGCTGAGCAGCGCATCGAGACCGGGCGTGCAGTCTTTTACGAAGCCACGGGCGGTGGCCTCGGTGAGGAAGTCGGTGGATGACATGCGGGCGCAGCTAGCATGAGAGCGGGATCAGTGGAATGTGGCGCGCGATCGGCCTGATGAGCGGCACCTCGCTCGATGGGGTGGATGCCGCTTGGATCGAGACGGACGGGCTGCGGGTGGCGCGTTTCGGGACGCGCGTGACTTTGCCTTACGAGAACGGGCTGCGATGGAGGCTCAGGGCGATTCTCGACCGGGCGGCGGATCTCGCGGCCGACGACCCGGAGCTCAAGGCGGTCGAGAGGGCGCTCACCGAACGCCATGCGGAGGCGGTGGCGGCCGTGGGCGCCCCAGCGGACGTGATCGGGATGCACGGGCAGACAATCCTGCACCGCCCCGGCGAGCGGAAAACATGGCAGATTGGCGATGCGCGCCTTCTCGCCCAGTACACAGGCGTGCCGGTGGTGCATGATTTCCGCGCCGCGGATGTCGCGGCCGGAGGGGAGGGCGCGCCGCTCGCGCCGGTCTTCCATGCCGCGCTGGCGGCGGAGCTCGCGCGGCCGCTCGCGGTGCTGAATATCGGCGGCGTGGCGAACGTGACCTGGATCGGGCCAGAGGGAGAGCTGGTTGCCTTCGATACCGGGCCGGGGAATGGGCCGCTCGATGACTGGGCGCGGCGGACCATGGGGCGGAGCCATGACGAGGATGGGGCGCTCGCGCGAGAGGGAAAGGCGAATCCCGCCGTGCTGGAGAGGCTGCTCGCCGATCCCTATTTCGCGCGGCGGGCGCCGAAATCGCTGGATCGGCTGTCCTTCGCCGGCCGCCTCGCCGAAAGCGGGCTTGCGGCGCTCTCGCCGCAGGACGGTGCTGCCACGCTCGTCGCTTTCACCGCCCAGGCGGTCGCCATGGCGGAATTGCCTGCGCCGCCGCTGCGCTGGCTGGTGGCGGGCGGCGGCCGACGCAACCCTGCCCTCATGGTAGCGCTTACCAGGGCTCTCGGTGCAAGGGTCGACCCGGTGGAGGCGGTGGGATGGGACGGCGATGCGCTGGAGGCGCAGTGCTTCGGCTTCCTTGCCGCGCGCAGCTTAGCGAGGCTGCCGCTCAGTTTTCCAGGCACGACCGGCGTGCCGCGCCCGCTCACGGGAGGCTGCCTGACCGAGCCTGACGGATCGGACGAAATGCGGCGAAATCAAGACGAACGCTGACGTTATGCGTTTATCGTATAGCGGCTTCTTGGCTGCGCAGTAGCACAATGGAGAAGTGAACATTACCTTTGGTTGCGAGCTTCAGCCCTGGCGCGGCGGTGAGATGACGCCATGGGCTGTATCGGTTCCGGTCGCGAGATCGGAAACCGGGGGTCTCCGACCCCCTTCGTCTCCCAGACGTGAAGCCTCCCTGTTGACTTAACCCTGCCGGGTCTCGCCCGGCAGGGTTTTCTTTGGGCCGTGCTCCGCGCGTCAGGCGGCTTCCATGCTTCGCGCCCGGCCGATCCTGAGTACGGATTCGATCAGCGCCGCGATATCTCCTTCCTCCGTCCTGTGATTGACGAGGGCGGCCCGGATCGCGAGCCTGCCGCCGATCGTGGTGGTGGACGGGGCGGCGATGCCGGCCTCCTGAAGATCGGCGACAATGGCGGTATTCAGCGCGTCGAGGTCCCAGCCGGCATCGGCGCGGCCGCCGGCATAGCGGAAGCAGACGATATTGAGCGCGACGGGCGCAAGCAGCTCGAGCTCCGGCTCGGCCGCGACCCGGTCGGCGAGACGGGCCGCAAGGGCGCAGCTCGTCTCGACCACCGCACCGAGCCGTTCAGCGCCGAACACCTTGATCGTGAGCCAGACCTTGAGCGCGCGGAAGCCGCGCGAAAGATCGGGGCCGAAATCGCACGGCCACGGATGGCCGCCGGCGAGACCGCGCGAATCGCGGCGCAGATAGGCAGCCGACTGGGCGAAGGCGGCACGGTGGCGGACCGCGTCACGCACGAGGATGCAGCCGGCGTCATAGGGAACCTGCGCCCATTTGTGGAAATCGAAGGCGACCGAATCGGCCTGCTCGATCCCCGCGATCAGCGGGCGAAGCTTTTCGGAAAGCGCCAGCATCGCGCCGAAGGCGCCATCGACATGAAACCAGAGCCCTTCCTGTCTACAGAGCCTGGCGAGGCGGGTGAGATCGTCCACCGCGCCGATATCGACCGTGCCGGCCGTGCCGACGACGAAGAAGGGCCGGTTGCCTGCTGCCCGGTCCTCGGCGATCGCGGCTTCGAGGGCCGTGATGTCAAGGCGGCCATTGCCATCGCAGCGGATCAGCCGCAGCTGCTCGGAGCCGATTCCGGCGATATCGAGCGCCTGCGGGATGCAGCTATGGGCGGCGGCGGACGCATAGGCCGTGAGGCGCGCACCGCCGATGCCGCTGCGACGCGAGGCGGCGCCAAGCGTAGCGGCACGGGCGACGAGCAGGCCGATCAGGTTGGCAATCGAGGTGCCGGTGACCAGGATGCCCGAGCTTTCCCGCGGCAGGCCGAGCATTTCGGCGGCCCAGCGGATGACCTGGCGCTCGACCTCGATCGGCGCATGATCTCGGCCGCCGAGATTGGCGTTGAGGGCGCCGGCGAGCATCTCCGCCAGCATGCCGATGGGTGTGCCGCCACCATGTACCCAGCCCATGAAGCGCGGATGGGTGTTGCCGGTGGCATAGGGAAGGACGAGGCGGCGGAAATCTTCATAGGCGCGATCAGGGCTTTCCGGCGCGTGAGGAAGGGGTTGGGCAAGCTCCGCGCGAAGCTCGTCCGGCATTTTCTGCCAGACCGGGCGGTCCCTTGCATGTTCAAGATAATCAAAGGCGTCATCGAGCATGCGATGGCCGAGGGCCCGCAGCTCGTCCCAGTTCTGCGGATCAAGTCCCGCCCGGCCTTTTCCCATTTCCATCCCTTCAGAGGGTGCCAGACAAACGACGCGCCCTCGCTAGCAGAACTCGCGGTCCGTTGCGACAGACGCATCGAGAGCGCTCACAAAAGCCAGGGGACATCGACCTCCCGGGCAATCTCCTGAAGGCGGGCGGCAAGGCCGGGTGGAATCGGGATGCCCTCCTTGGCGCGGCGTTCGGCGGCGGCACGCTCCGGATCGCCGGCGACGAGAACGGGTGTCGCGGGGTCGAGCGGGCGCGTGGCGCGGAGCGAATCGCAGAAGGCGGCGACATCGGCGCGGAACTCGGCGGGATCGCGGAAGAGTTTGGGGTCAAGGGCAAGAAAGAAATGACCAATCTCCGGCCCGCCCGGGCGCGTGGCGCGCGCGGGATCGGTGATCAGCGCCGCACCCGCGAGGCAGGCCGAGAGAATATTGACCATCGCGGCGAGCCCGTAGCCCTTGTAGCTCGCATTCTCGGCGCTGCCGCCGAGCGGGGTGAGAAGGCCGCCGCGCTCCACGACATCCGCCGGATCCGTGCTCGGCCGGCCGGCGGAATCGAGGATCCAGCCCGGCGGGCAGGGAAGAGTCTCATTGTGCCTGTTGCGGACCTTGCCGAAAGCGACGGTGGTGGTTGCCATGTCGAGCAGGAAGGGCTTGCCCTCTTCCCCCGGCGCGGCGAAGGAGAAGGGATCGGTGCCGAGCTTCGCCTCCGCGCCGAAGGTCGGCGCCACCCGGATCATCATGGCGCTGGTGGTGGCGATGCCAATGAGCCCGGCCTCCGCCGCCATCTTCGTGTAATAGCCGCAGGCACCGAAATGGGCGGAGTTGCGCACCGAGGCGGCAGCGAGGCCGACAGTCTTCGCCCGCGCGATCGCCTCGCTCATGGCGAGCGAGCCCGGCCAATGACCAAGGCCGCCGCCGCCATCGATCAGCACCGACGCCGGGGTCTCGCTGATGACGCGGGGCTTGGCCTTGAGATCAAGCCAGCCATTGCGGCGGCGCGAATCATACTCGGTGAGCATCGAGATGCCGTGGCTATCGATGCCGGATAGTCCGGCATAGAGCAGGACATCGGCCGTTGCTGCCGCCGCTTCGATGCGGGCGCCCCAGCCGAGCAGGATGGTCTCGATCTGACGGCGATAGATGAGGGGGGATGCGTGCATGGGGGCCGAGCCTTGCCCCGCCGCCCGCGGCACGCAAGCCGGCCCCCCGATGATGAATGCCCGATGATAGGCGGACGCGATGAGCGATGAGGCATCGCGCCGTTCTTGACGCGGCCGGGGGCTCCCCGCAAAACCTTTCATTTGCGTTTCGGCTCGCTATCCGCCACGACCGAAAGGAACAACAACATGTCCGAAATGATCGGCAATCCAGGCCAGCAGCGCGCCGAGTTCTCCGGGAAATGGGGATGGTTCGTCGCACTCGGCATCGCGCTGATCGCGCTCGGGGTGATCGCCTGGCTCGACGTGGTCTCCGTAACCATTGCGGGAACGATCTTCGTGGGCGCGATGCTGCTCGTGGGCGGGGTGTTCCAGATCGTCCATGGCTTCATGATGCGGGGATGGCGAAGCCTGCTCCTCAGCCTGCTCTGCGGGGCGCTCTCGATCATCGCCGGGCTGCTCATCATGAGCGAGCCGCTCAAGGGCGCGTTGGTGCTGACCATTCTGGTGGTTGCGGCGCTGGTTGTCGGCGGCATCGTCCGGATCGTGATCGGCTTCAGCCACCGCGAGATGCCGAGCTGGGGATGGCTGGTGGCGAGCGGCATCATCAGCCTGATCGTCGCTGCCCTGCTCTATGCTTCCTTGCCCTGGTCCGGGCTCTGGGTGCTCGGGACGCTGATCGCGGTCGAGCTGCTGGTGCAGGGGGTGAGCTGGCTTTCGTTCGGGCTCGCGCTGCGCAAGGCGGGGTGACCTGCATAGCCTCCGTATCTAACGGGTGATCCGGCCGATCGTCTCGACCAGTTCCTCGACCTTCCGGCGCTGATCCTCAGTGTCACCCGAAGCGAACGCGGCGGCGACGCAGTGGCCGACATGATCGCGCAGGATCTGCTCCTCCACCTTGTGGAGGGCCGCGCGCACCGCGGCGATCTGCGTCAGCACATCGACGCAATAGCGGTCTTCCTCAACCATGCGGAGCAATCCGCCGACCTGGCCTTCGATCCGTTTGAGCCGTGTTGCGACGGCTTCCCGTGTCGCGCCGTTCATGGGGATCTTGCCTCTCTTGATACCATACCATGGTATAGTACATAGACCGATGTCCACCTCCAGGACAAGGGCGCCGCAAGGGGATGCTGGAGGGGACGCGGAGAGAGCGATGGACAAACATGCGATGGAGCATCACGGACACGGAGAGATGGCGGGCGGCGCGCGCGATCCAGTCTGCGGAATGCGTGTCGATCCGGCGACGGCGAAGCACCAATTCGCCCATGCGGGCCGCATGTTCCATTTCTGCAGCGCCGGCTGCCGCGAGAAATTCGCGGCCGATCCAGAGCGTTATCTGGAGACCTCGAGGCCGGACCCACAGCCGGCGGCGGGCAAAGGCGTGATCTACACCTGCCCGATGCACCCGGAGGTCCGCCAGGACCGCCCCGGCGATTGCCCGATCTGCGGCATGGCGCTCGAGCCGGTGGCGCCGGCGGCTGGAGCGGCAGAGAACGAAGAGCTTGCCGCCATGCGGCGGCGCTTCTGGGGGGCGCTTATCCTCGCCGTGCCGGTGGTGGTGCTCGCTATGGGCGGGCACGTGCCCGCGCTCGGGCATTGGGTGCGGCCAGGCCTCTCCAATGGGATCCAGCTCCTGCTGACGACGCCGATCGTGGTCTGGGCGGGCGGGTTCTTCTTCGCGCGCGGCTGGCGCTCGGTCATCAACCGGAGCCTCAACATGTTCTCGCTGATCGCGCTCGGTGTCGGCACCGCTTATGTCTACAGCATCGCGGCGACCCTCGTGCCCGGGCTCTTCCCCGCTGGATTCCGTTCCGAGCACGGCACGGTGGATACTTATTTCGAGGCGGCTGCGATGATCACCGTCCTCGTGCTGATCGGCCAGATGCTCGAGCTGAAGGCGCGCGCGGAGACGGGCGGGGCGATCCGCGCCCTGCTCAACCTCGCGCCGAAGACGACGCGGCGGCTCCGCGAGGACGGCTCTGAGGAGGAGATTCCGAGCGCGGAGGTGGCGCCGGGCGATCGGCTGCGGGTGCGCCCGGGCGAGGCGATCCCGGTCGATGGCGTGGTGCTGGAGGGGCGGAGCGGTGTCGATGAATCGATGGTGACCGGCGAATCGATGCCGGTTGCCAAGGAGCCGGGGGCGGCGCTGGTTGGCGGCACGCTCAACGGTACCGGCGCGCTGGTGATGCGGGCGGAAAGAGTGGGCACGGAGACGGTGCTCGCGCGCATCGTCACGATGGTTTCTGAAGCACAACGTTCGCGCGCTCCGATCCAACGCCTCGCGGACCGTGTCTCCGGCTGGTTCGTCCCGGCGGTGATCGTGGTTGCCGGGCTCACCTTTGCGGGCTGGGCGCTTTGGGGACCGGCTCCCTCGCTCGCCTACGGCCTCATCGCCGCGGTCTCGGTGCTGATCATCGCCTGCCCCTGCGCTCTCGGGCTCGCGACCCCGATGTCGATCCAGGTCGGGGTGGGCAAGGGCGCGGGGATGGGCGTGCTGATCCGTTCGGCCGAAGCGCTGGAGCGGATGGAGAAGGCGGATACGCTGCTCATCGATAAGACCGGGACGCTGACCGAAGGACGGCCGGCCGTGACGCGCATCGTGCCGGCCGGAGGCCTGGCCGAGGAAGAACTGCTGCGTCTTGCCGCGAGCCTTGAGCGGGCGAGCGAGCATCCGCTGGCCAGCGCGATCTTGCGGGCGGCGGAAAAGCGTGGTCTCGCGCTCGATGAGCCGGGCGATTTTGAATCGGTGACCGGCGCCGGCGTGCGCGGACGCATCGCGGGGCGGCGCGTGGCACTCGGCAATGCGGCGCTGATGACGGCGGAGGGGGTGGCGGCCGCTTCGCTCGAAACCATCGCCGAGGAATTGCGGGCATCCGGCGCGACCGCGCTTTTCGTCGCCGTGGACGGCAAGGCGGGCGGTATCAT
>DASZQO010000156.1:0-9933 GCA_035549615.1 Acetobacteraceae bacterium | reverse complement strand
GGAACAATTTCACCAAAGCGTTCGTCAAAGCCTTCAACGAAAAATACAAAACCGACCCGCCCGGCTCGGCAATGGAATCCTATGACGCCGTCTGGAGCCTCGCGGAGGCGATCAAGAACAGCGGCAGCACAACCCCCGAGGCGATCATTCACGGCCTCGAGACGCTGCATTGGGTTGGCACGCGCGGGCTCTATACATTCTCGACGAGCCACTCGCCGGACTGGGCCTATCACCAGTTCATGGACGCGCCGATGTCGATCATCCAGTACGATCAGGTGAATCAGTCCTCTTTTGACGCACCGATCGTCTGGCCGAAGCAATATGCGACGGTCCCCTATCTCTATAAGACGCCGACAGCCTGACCATCCCGTGCGGGCGGCCGCGGGGCCACGGCGCCGCGGCCGATCCCGCGACGGCGTTCCGTGAAGGCTGCAAAGAAGGCGTTCATGCTTCAATATTTCCTGATCCAGGCCGCGAACGGCCTCGTCATCGGCGTTCTCTTCGCCCTCATCGCGACCGGGCTCACGATCATCTTCTCGATCCTGAAGATCGTGAATTTCGCCCATGGCGAGATCTACATGGTGGGCGGGTATTTCGGGTACTATGTCATCACCCTGCTCGGGGTGCCGCCCTTTCCCGCGGTGCTCGTCGCGATGGCGCTCACCTTCCTTTTCTCGGTCGCCATCGAGCGCGGCCTGCTCACGCCGCTCTACAGCCCGCGCATCGAGCGCAAGGCCGATTATGGCATCCTTGTCACCTTCGGGCTTTCGGTCTTCCTGCGCAACATCGCCATCATCATCTTCGGGCCCTTCCCGCTCCGCCCGCCTTCCTTCATCACCGGCGATCTCGTCTTCGGCGGCCTGATCATCTCCTATGACCGGCTGGTGGCGGCGGGCGGAGGCATTCTCCTGCTTGTGGCACTGATCTGGTTCCTCAACCGCACCGTCTGGGGCCAGGCGCTGAACGCAGTCAGCCAGTCGCGCGAGTCCGCATCCATCGTCGGCATCAATTCGGAGCGGATGTACATGCTTGCCTTCGGCGTCGGTGGCGCGCTCGCCGGCGGCGCGGGCGCGCTGATCGCGCCGATCTACTCGCTCTCACCCTCGATGGGGCTGGTGCCGGACACGCAGGCCTTCGTCATCGTCATTCTGGGCGGGCTCGGCTCGGTCTCGGGGACGATCATCGCCGCCCTGCTGCTCGGGCTTTCGGAAAATCTGTTCATCGCCTTCCTGCCGGACCCGAGCCGCGGCCCCTCCTACGCCAACGCCTTCGGCCTCGCGATCATGATGCTGGTGCTGCTGTTCCGGCCGACGGGGATCTTCGGCCGCCAGCATCTCGCGATGGAATAGGCGATGCGGCGTCTCGACATCGCGTCCGCCGCGCTGATCGCGATTCTCGCGATTCTCTTCCCGTTCTTCGTCAATGCCTACTGGCTGCACGTGATGATCATCGGGATGATATTCGCGATCATGGCGGCGAGCTGGTCGCTGATCGCGGGCTATGCCGGCCAGTTTTCCTTCGGCCACATGGCCTTCGTCGCCATTGGTGGCTACACGGCGGCACTGCTCGCCACGGGCTTCAATCTGCCGCTGCCGCTCGGCATGCTAGCGGGCGTTCTTCTGTCCGCGCTTCTCGGCGGCGCCATTGGCTGGACCTGCCTCAGGATGAGCGGGCCCTATCTCGCGATCTTCACGATGGCCTTTTCCGAGGTGCTGCGCATCATCATCGTGACCGAGGTCGAGGTCACGGGCGGTGCCGGCGGGATGACCGTCCCGCAGCTTTTCCAGGCCAAAACCGATCTTCCCTATTATTATCTGATTCTCGCCCTGCTCATCGTCTCGGTGGGCGGAATGATGGCCGTGGTCGCCTCGCGCTGGGGGCTTTTCTTTCGCGCCATCCGCGAGAATGAGCAGGCCGCCGCCGCAGCCGGGGTGAAGGTGACGCGCTTCCGCATCATCGCGTTTGCGATCGCGAGCAGCCTCGCCGGCCTCGCCGGCGCTTTCTACGCACCCTATATCGGCATCCTCACCCCCGATGTCGCCTCGCAGGACCAGATGGGCCTCGTCGTCGCGATGGCGATCGTCGGCGGAATGGAGAGCCTGCCCGGCGCGGTGGCCGGCGCGATCGTGGTGGAATTCCTGGTCGAGGCATTGCGCAGCTATGGCCAGTGGCGGCTCGTCCTTTTCGGCGCGCTTCTGCTCTTCACCATGCGCTTCGCCCGCAACGGGCTGATCGCGCCGGGCTGGCTTCGGCTGCGAAGCCTTGCCGCGCCGCGCGGGCCGAGGCTTGCCAAGGAGGCGGCGGATTGACGGAACGCGCTCCACCGCTGATCGAGGCCGTCGGCCTCGCCAAGCATTTCGGCGGCATCTTCGCGGTCGATCATCTCGATCTCGCGGTGCAGGAGGGCGAGCTGGTCGGGCTGATCGGCCCCAATGGCTCGGGCAAGACGACGACGATCAATCTGCTGACCGGCCATCTCCGGATGGACGGTGGCGATGTGCGGGTGCGCGGCCATTCGGTGGGTGGCTTGCCGGCGAGCGGCTTCGCCGGGCTCGGCGTCGGGCGCACCTTCCAGATCACCCAGCTTTTCAGCCGCATGTCGGTCATCGAGAACATGCTGGTGCCGGGTCTTGCCCGGCCGGGCGCGCACAAGGCCCTTGTCATGCGCGAGGCGCGGCGGCATCTCGAATTCCTCGGGCTTGCTTCGCTCGAGAAGCTCGCGGCAAAGAATCTCTCGGGCGGGCAGCAGAAGCTGCTCGAGCTTGGCCGCGCGCTGATGCTGGAGCCGAAAATTCTCTTCCTCGATGAGCCGTTCGCCGGCGTCAATCCTTATCTTCGCGACGAGATCATCCGCTTCGTGCAGACGCTTCATGCCGATGGCCGGACTTTCGTCATCGTCGATCACGATCTCGATGCGATCCAGCGCCTCGTCCATCGCCTCGTCGTCATGTCGCGCGGCAAGAAGATCGCCGACGGGCCGCTCGATGCCGTGCGCGAGAACCAAGACGTCATCAAGGCTTATTCGGGGACCTGATGCAAACCGCAGCCCCCAGCCTCTCCGCGCGCGACCTTGCCGCCGGCTATGTACCGGGAATCGAGATCCTGCATGGTGTCTCGGTCGATGCCTATGCGGGCGAGATCCGCTGCGTGCTGGGGCCGAACGGCACCGGAAAATCGACGCTGCTCAAGGTGCTTTACGGATTCCTCAAGCCCTCCAGCGGCGAAATCCGCCAGGGCGCGACCGTGCTCACCGGAGTTGCGCCGCACGCGATGGGGCGCCATGGCGTGGCCTATCTGCCGCAGCGGCCGAGCGTCTTTCCCTTCCTTTCGGTCGAGGTCAATCTCCGCCTCGGCGCCTGGAGCTTCCGCCGCAAGCATGCTGAAGTGAAACGAAAGATCGAGCGCGCCTACGCGCAATTCCCGGTCCTCGCGGAGCGGCGCCACCAGAGCGCGGGCACGCTCTCGGGCGGCCAGCAGCGCCAGCTCGAATTCGCCCGCAGCCTCTTCACAGAGCCCACCGTGTTCCTGATCGACGAGCCCACCGCCAGCATCGAGCCCAGAATCACTGGCCAGATCTACGAGATGATCCGCGGCCTCGCGCGCGATGGCAAGGCCATCCTGCTCGTCGATCAGAACATTAAGGGCGCGCTCGGCATCGCCGACTATGTCTATGTGATGCGCACCGGCACGCTCTATACGGAAGGCCCGCGCACGGAATTCGGCGACGATGTGGAGCTCTTGGTGAGCCAATGGCTTTACACGCACGCGCCCCCCAATCCGCGCGACAAGGGCTGAAGGTAGAAAAAGGACGTGCCGAGCGGCTGTTCCGCGGGACGAGGCTTGCCTTGTTTGTTCCGCCTTCAAATCGTAGAAATCGCCAGCGCCTCCGAGGGAACGGGCCAGCAAGGAACCCGCCCATGTCCCAATCCGAATCGCCGAGGGGTGATGAGCGGCGAAGGCGACGCCATCGCGTCGCGCTGGCCATCATCCTTGTCGTGATAGCCTTCGCAGCCTGGGAAATCCTCACCCGCGTCGTGGCCTATACATCCGATGCCTATGTGCGCTCCGATCTCGTCGCGATCGCGCCCGAGGTTACCGGGCGTATCATCGCCGTGCCGATCCATGACAATCAGACTGTGCATCGCGGCGATCTCCTGGTCCTGATCGACCCCGAACCGTTCCGCCTTGCGCTCGATGCGGCCGAGGCCGCGGTTCGGGAGGCGACCGCTCAGGCAAGTGCCGACCGCGACGCCACCACCGTCGCCACTGCGGAAAAGCAGAGCGCAGACGCGGCACTCCTCTTCGCGGAGGAGACGCAGAAGCGCGTGCAGACACTCACGGCGCAGGACTACAACTCGATGGCGCAGCTCGACGCCGCGAATGATGCGTTGCGCCGCGCGGAGGCGGCGGATTCCGCCGCCAGTGCGGCGCAGGCCAGGGCGCGCGAGATGCTGGCGACGGACGCCGCGGCGACTGCGCGGGCCGAGGCGGCGCTCGCGCTTGCGACGTGGCGATTGGGTAAAACCCACGTGCGCGCCCCGGTCGATGGCACGATCAACAACCTCACCATTCACGTAGGCGACCTGGCGCGCGCGGAACAGCCGCTGATCGGCATCATCGATGCCCACGCCTGGCGCATCATCGCCAATTACCCGGAATATCAGTTGCCGCGCCTGACGGTGGGCGGCACCGCCTGGGTCTGGCTCGACAGCCATCCATGGCATTTCTATCGCGCGCGGATCGTCGGCATCGCGCGCGGCATCAGCCGCACGCCCGAACCTCAAGGGTTGCTGCCTTATGTCGCGCCGACAACGGATTGGATCCGCCTGCAACGGCGCTTTCCCGTGACACTTCACCTCGTCGATCCGCCACCCGGCCTCACACTTTTCATGGGGGCGGATGCGCGGACGGTGATATTTCCTTGATCGAAACCAACACCCGGGCTTCGCCCCTTGCCGGAAGCGGAGTCCTCGCGCTGATGCGCGAAGCACGCACGCTTTCCTTGCGGGGTGCGCGGGCAGAATTGGCGACGATGGCCGCCGCGAGCGTCGTCCTTTCGATCCTCGCCGCGCTCGCGCTCCATCTGCCTGATGCCTGGTGGGCGGGAATCAGCGGCTTCATTTCCACCCAGGCGACCCGGCCGGCTTCCGTCCGGAAGGCATTGCTGCGTGTCACCGGCACGGTGGCCGGGGCACTGCTCGGCTTCGTTTTCGCCGGCTGGCTCGCCTATGACCATGCTGCCTGCTGCCTTGCGCTCGCGATCGCGGGAGGCATTGGCATCTACGGCATGGCGGTGAGCCCGCACGGCTATGCCTGGCTGTTCCTCGGCCTCACATTCGTGCTGGTCGTGCTGGTCACGCTGGTCGATCCCACCCAGGCCTTCGGCCTCGCCGTCGACCGGACGCTGGAGGTCGCCGTCGGCACGGCTGCGGCCGCCATAATAGCCATCCTGATGGCCCCCGAAGGGGAGCGCACGGCGCCGGCAACCGTGCCCGGCTGGCGCGATCCGTTCGGTGCCAACTGGCCGAATACGATGCATGCCATTCGCAGCGGAATCGCGGTCGGCGTCATCCCATTGCTGTGGAGCACCTTTTATCTGCCGGGACTTGCGGCGATCGCGACAACCATGGCGGCCGTGCTCGCCGTGCCGCAGCCCAGGGACCATTCGTCGGGCCAGCGGGCACGCATCGTCGCGAAAGGTGCCTATCGGCTGCTCGGCTGCCTGCTGGGTGGTCTCGCGGGCCTCGCCCTGGTGGCGCTGCCGCTCACCGCCTTCGTCCCCTGGCTCGTGGCGCTCTTTATCGGAACCTGGCTCTTCGCCTGGATGCAGAGTAGCCCCAACGGCGCGGGTTATGTCGGCACGCAGGCAGCGGTGGTGTTCATGTTGACGCTGGTGCAGGGCTTCGGCCCGCCCAACAGCATCCTGCCCGGGATCGACCGCCTCGTCGGCATCGTGATCGGCATGTCCACCTTGCTGCTGATCACGACCCTCATCCGCGCTCCCGGGGATTGACCGGCTATGGGGCACTCGGCCGCGCCACGCGGATGACCGTCTTAGGCGCAAAGCCGCCCTTTGCAAGACCGGTTCCCGAGATCCGTTCCCCTCCCTTTGCGATCCCGCGTCATCCGGATGGTCCGGCTTCCATTCCTGAGGTGGAAGCTCCCAACAGTTCAGGCAACGGCCTCACAGGCGGCGGAGCTGACTGCTCCGATAATTGCCTCGCCCGCGTGCGGATCGGGGGGCTTATGACAGAAAAGGCTGAGGATGAGCGGGCCACGCCGCGTCATGACGAAGCCGACATCGTTGGTGACATCCTCGATGCTGCCGGTCTTCGAGCCCCAGCGCGGCCGGTCGGCTCGCGGCAGATGGCGGGCGATACGGCGGTCATTCTGTTGCTTTTCGAGCATCGCGATCATCGTGGCGCAGGACTCCGCCGAGGCAGCCTCATTGTTGAGGAGTGCTGCGATCACGCGCGCATAATCGCCCGGTGTCGCCCAGTTCTCGCCGTCCGCCGCACGAGCGGCGTGCCCCTGCATTTTCCGCCTGAGCGTCGAGCCGGACATGCCGAGTTCCCGCATGATCGTGTTGATCGCCTGCATTCCGGCGATGTCGATGAGGATGTTGGTCGCGGTGTTGTCGCTGATTGCGATCATCAGATAGACGAGATCAGCGAGAGTGAACTCCATTCCGTCATGAAGATGGAGCATCACTCCGCTGCCCGGCGCCCGATCCTCGGGCCGCAGGCGGTAGCGCTCGGCGAGCATGCTGCTTCCTTCATCGATCCGCCGGAAGAGCGCGATCATGATCGGCACTTTGACGGTGCTGGCGGCGATGAAACGGCGATCGGCGTTGTGGTCAAATCGCTCGCCCGATGGCGCGATCACGCTCACACCGAGGATGGTCCCGCCTTGCTCGGCCTCCGCGATCGCCGCCGCCAGACCGTTCCAGTCGATATTCGCGATCATGCGGGCTTTCCTTTCAAAGATCGACAATGCCGCCGCTGCGGAGCACAAAATGATACGCGACGGCGGGGCACCCGTCGGGCAGCGTCACCCCGCCGCCTCATCCTCGCCAATCATCACCGCGCCCTTTTCGGCGATCATGATCGTCGGCGCGTTGGTGTTGCCGGTGGTCAGCGTTGGCATGATCGAGGCATCGATCACCCGGAGCCCTGAAAGCCCACGCACGCGCAGGCGCGAATCGACGACCGCCATCGGGTCCTCGCCCATCCGGCAGGTGCCCACGGGATGATAGAGCGTGGTGCCATAGTGCCGCGCATAGTCGGCGAGCTCGTCATCCGTGGTGACGGCTTCGCCCGGCAGCATCTCGCCGGCGCTGAAGCGCGCGATTGGGGCGGCGGCAAGGATGCGGCGGGTGATGTGCAGCCCCGCGATCATCACGCGAAGATCATTCGGCGCGGAAAGATAGTTGGGTGTGATCACGGGCGCGGCGAAGGGATCGGGCGAGGCCGCCATGATCGTGCCACGGCTGTCGGGCCGGACTGGACAGACGGCGACGGAAAAGCCCGGAGCGCGCTCCAGCGTGCCGAATTTCTGGGGATCGTGGCTTGCCGGCGTGAAAAGGATCTGGAGATCCGGGCTCGCCAGCCCCTCGCGCGAGCGGCAGAACACCTGCGCGGTGGTGACGCCGAAGGTGAGCGCGCCACGCCCGGTGAACACGTACCGCACCACCTCGCGTGCGAGCGGCAGGCCATGCGCGAGCTGGTTGGTTGAGACGGCATCCTTCACCCGATGCGCGATACGGGCCACGTAGTGATCGGCGAGATTGCTCCCCACCCCGGGCAGCGCATGCAGCACGGGAACGCCGATCGCAGCGAGATGTTCGGCCGGGCCAATTCCCGAGACCTGTAAAAGATGCGGCGAATTGATCACCCCGCCGCAGAGAATGACGGCGCGATGCGCGCGCGCCGTGAGATCCTTCCCGTGCTGCCGGAAGGCGACACCCGTGCAGCGGGTGCCTTCGAGCATGAGGCGGGTGGCAAGGGCTCCCGTCTCGATGCGGAGATTGGGCCGGCCCCGGGCCGCGACAAGAAAGGTCCGCGCCGTCGAGGCGCGGAAGCGCCCGCGGCGCGTCATCTGCGAATAGCCCACACCCTCCTGCGTCCGCCCGTTGAGATCCGCGTTGAAGGGAAAGCCTGCCTCCTGCGCCGCCTCGACGAAGCGATGGGTCAGCGGCAGGATCGTGCGGTATGATTCGACCCGGAGTGGCCCACCCTTCCCACGAAACTCCGCATCCCCGGACTCGGCATCCTCCGATTTCTTGAAGAGGGGCAGAATGTCGGAAAAACTCCAGCCGCGGCAGCCCATCTGCGCCCAGCCGTCATAATCCGCCGGATTGCCGCGCACATAGAGCATGCCGTTGATCGAGCTCGACCCGCCAAGCACTTTTCCGCGCGGCCAGTGAATTCTGCGCCCGGCCGTCCCGGGGCTGGGCTCAGCGGAATAATTCCAGTTGAGAACCGGATGGTGCATGAGCTTGAGCGTGCCGGCCGGAATGTGGATGAAGGGATGACGGTCCTGCGGCCCGGCCTCAAGCAGGAGCACGCGCGCCCGCCCCTCGGTGAGCCGGCTCGCGAGCACGGCGCCGGCCGACCCCGCGCCCACGATCACGTAATCCGCTTCCATCCCCGCTTCCCGCCTGTTCCTCAAGCGGGATGCGTTCGCTTGCGCTCCGCCATCCCGCTCTCGCCTTTCGTTTCCACGCGTGATTCACGTCTGCGGTGGTCACGCTCCGGCACGTTCCCAGCCAAAACTCTGCCGGCGCGGCGCGCCTCGCACAATGGTGCCTTCCGCCGCCGCAAGATAAGCCCATTCTTCCCCTTCGATCGTTCTTTCTTGTGGACGTTTGCAGCGCGCGCGGGCAGATGGAACGTTTCACTTCTCGCGGAACGGGAGGGACGAGGTGGCACTCAGGGACATTCTGGTGGTGCTGGACGCGGGTGCCCAGAATGAGGCGCGGCTCGCGCTCGCCGTAGCGCTCGCGCGGCGGCACGGCGCCGGGCTGAGCGGCTTTTGCCCGATGGGACTCCTCTCCGCGCCGAAGCCGAGCGAAGCGCCGCCCGGCTATCCCGAGCCGCTCGGCTTGCAGGGGATCGCCAATATCGCGGCTGAATCACCCGTCTCGCAGGCGGCTTCCGAATCGATCATCGGCACCCCGGCTGATCTCGCCGATCGGATTGGCGAGGCTTTCCGTGAGAGAGCCAGGCAGGCCGCTCTCCGCGCCAGTTTTGAGAGCGATTGGGGGCCGCCGGCCGCGGCGATCGTACGGCGGTCGCGCACCGCCGATCTCGTCATGATGGCGCAACCGGACCCTGAGAGTCCACACGTGCCGGCCGCGCGGCGCGCGGTCGAGGACGTGATTCTTCTCAGCGGCCGGCCCGTCCTCATCCTCCCCTATGCCGGGAATTTCCCTTCCATCGGCAAGACCGTGCTGATCGGCTGGAACGAGACGCGTGAGGCGGCACGCGCCGCGCATGATGCTCTGGCGCTGATGGAGCCGGGCGCGAAGGCAACGCTGCTGACCGTTCATCCCGGCCCGCTCACCCCGGAAGGGAAGGCGCTTCCCGCTGCGGAAGCCGCCCGGCATCTCGCCCGCCACGGGATCGACGCGGGCCCCGCCGAAACGGTGCCCGAGGCCGTGGGCGCGCCCTCGGTCATCGTGCGGCCGACCGTCACCGAGGCCAATGCGCTCCTCAACTATGCGAGCGATATCGGCGCCGATCTTCTCGTCATCGGCGGCTATGGCCATTCTCGCGCGCGCGAGCTCGTGTTGGGCGGCGTGACGCGCTCACTCCTTCACACCATGACGTTGCCGGTCCTGATGTCCCACTGAGGATCGCCGGACGCCCCCCTCAATCCCGATGTCCCGACTGGGAAGTTTCTGGTCATGAGGAGGCGTCGCGGATCGGGACA
>DASZQO010000155.1:0-13930 GCA_035549615.1 Acetobacteraceae bacterium | reverse complement strand
CCCACGGCAGGGATCAGCAGGCCACGGAAAATAACGGCGCATGTCCCGATCTGCGACGCCTCCCCATGACCCAAAACGTTCCGGTCGGGACACTAGTGCCTGCCGATCCCGAGGATGGCGCGCGCCTCATCCGGGGTTGCGATTTCACGGCCGATCTCACGAGCGATGCGTATCACCTTGTCGACCAGCTCGGCATTGCTCCGGGCATACTCGCCCGGCGTGAGGAAGGGATTGTCTTCCATGCCGACGCGGACATGGCCGCCCATCATGATCGCTGCTGCCAGTACCGTCCATGCATGTTCGGGATCCATGACACTGGTGTTGTATTTGAAGCCGCCGGGCAGATGGTCGTGCATGAAGAGCAATGCCTTGACTGTCGGCGGGGTCCAGCAGCCACCCCGCCAGCCGAGGAAGAAGGTCACCCAGACGGCGGGATCCATGTTCTCCGTCTCGATCATGCGCAGAGCGTTCCACACACCGCCGTAGTGAAATGCCTCGATCTCCATCTTCACCCCGAGCGCGCGCGTGACCTGTACATATTCCGCGAGCTCGGCCCGGTTGTGGAGGCCGTAAAGCTCCACGGGGGTTCTGCCCGGTTCATAGTTGAAACATTCGTCGTGGGCGTTGAAGCAGACGGAGATCATATCCGGCCGATAAGCATGCATCAGCGCCTTGCGCTGCGGAAAGCGGCCATTCGCAATGCCATATTGAATGACCGCGTCGCAGCGATCGAGGATGGCATCGCGCAGGCCGCCCCAGCCAGGGATTTCGAGATCGGAAAGCCTGGTGCCATCGGCCTGAATTTCCGCATCGACCGTGTATGGCCCGTGCAGATGACAAATGGAGGCGCCGGCATTGACCGAGCGCACATATTCATCGGCGACGACATTCCATCCCTTGGGCGTGGGATTGGACGGATTGCCCGGATAGGACATCGTCGAATCGCAGGTGACCGTGACGATCAGCTTTTCCAATATTTCCTCCCTTGGTCAGCGAGCCTTCGCGCGGATTTCACGTTTCCCCCTCGATCATCTCCGGCACGGCAAGGCGCGCGCGCCGGGCGGCGCACGTCAGCGCCGCCAAGGTCGATGGATCGATACGGAGCAAGCGGGTTGCCGCCGCGGCCGCATATTCGCGATCCCCGGGCATGAGGACCGGCTGCCCGGGCGCGAGTGGCGCGGAGTGGCGCATATGCTCCGAAAGCGCGCGGGCAAGGGCCGGGAATCCCGGCTGGGGCGCGATGGCGAGGAGGGTCATGTCGGTGCCCTTCCGCGACAGATCATCGATTTCATCGCCGTTGAGCAGCGTGGTGAGGATTTCGACGAAAAGCGCGAGCGCCGTGCCGCGATAGCCAAGCTTCCCGCCAAGAGGCTGCACCGCCCCCCTCGGCACCGCGTAAAGCACGTTGGGATCGCGACTCGGCCGCCCCTCGGCATCGCGCAGAGCGTCTTCGGGCGCCTCCGCCCCCCGCTCGCGCAGGAGACGAAAAACCCCTTCCGGAGCCGCTGCGGTGGAAAAATCGGCAATGACAGGCTGCTCGCCATCAACCGGCCAGGACATGGCGATCGGGTTCGTCGATATCCGCCCCTCGCGCCCTCCGAAAGGCGCGACCCAATGTCCGGACGGCGCACCGTTGCAGACGGCCAATCCGATCAGCCCTGCCTCGGCAAGGGCTTCCGTGTAGGCGCCGATGCGGCCGGTATGGCCGAGATGGCGGCCATTGGCCATCGCCAGTCCGGTTTCCCGGACCAGGAGCGTCAGCGCGGCCACCATGCGCATGCCGACGACCTGGCCGAAGCCTCGCCGTCCCTCAACGCGGAGGCGCGAGATGCCGGTCCGCTCGATTTCAGGCTCCGCCGCGGGATCGATGACTCCCGCCCCGATCTCCGCGAGATATTGTGCGATGCGCATGACACCGTGCGAGGCAAGGCCCATCCGGCTTGCGCGGACGAGGTGCTCCATAACGATCGCGGCATGTTCGGGGGGCGCCCCGGAATGTTCGAGCAACGCCCGCCCAAAAGCCGACATATCAGCGGCATCAACGAGAAACGTTCTCGGCTGCGATGCAATCTCGGGCATCGCCGTCACCCCGGCTGGCGCGGGCGTTCGCGGCCGTGCTCACACCTGGCCGGACATCTTTCCGATCTGAGCCATCCGACGGCGGCGGCGGTCTTCATCCTTTTTCCGAGTGCCCGAGACTTGCCGCATGGCGACGCACGAAGGTTTCATAGGCGGCCATCCGGGAACGCACGGCATGGCGCGGCTCGGGCCAGCCGAACAGGTCCCAGCTCGTGGCGATGGGCTTGCCCTGAAGCCGGCTGCCGATGGCTACAAGGTCGAGAACGCCTTCGCCGGGGGGAAAATGCAGCTCGGATGTCTTCGTATCGGTATCCGAGTAATGGACGTGATTGATGGCATTCAGCACATCATCGTCGACGGCATCGAGCAGATTCCGCCCCAACGCCACGCCGAAATGACAAAAATCGAAGCATATGCCGGCCCCTACGGAGCGCAGCGCTGCCGCGAGCGGCGCGATCGCCCGATGTTTCAGCGCGAAGGTGAAGGGATGCAGCTCGCAAGAGATCGGGGGCGGATTCTCAAGCCTGCTCCGACGAACGGCCTGTTCGATCAGTTGCGCAAGGGTGCTGCAGGCCGCGTCCACATCCTGGCGTTCTTCGATCCGCCCTTCCCAAATCAGGACGCGCGGCGCGCCCATCGCGTTCGCCCAGCGCAGATGTGCGCTGAGGCCCGCGATCGTCCTCTCCAGGGCATCCGGCCCACGGAACGGATCGAAGGTGATATCCCCGACGGCATTGAGCGCCGAAACCACGAGCCCCGCGCGGCGTATTGCATTGCCGGCGGCCTCGGCATGCGCTTCGAAGACCGGCACGCCCGGCAGCCCCGGGCCGAGCTGATGGATATGGACCTCCATCCCGTCAAAGCCGAGCTCCTTGACGATGGCGGCAGAGGTTTCCAGATCGGCGCGGGCGGCGATCAACGACATGCCGATCCGCTTGCCAAAATCAGGCGGCGTGGGGCTCAAAGCGGCGACCCTCCCAGGCGCGGGGCGATCTGCAGGAGGCGCTTTCCCATCTCCGCGATGCGCGTTTCGCTGATCCGCTGTGAGGGGCCGGAGAGACCGATGGCGCCGATCAAGGTTCCGCCGATGCGGGCCGGGATCGCGACGCACGACACGCCATCGATTGTTTCGTTACGATCGATCGCATAGCCGCGCTTGCGCGTCTCTTCCAGACGCCTTCGCAGCTCGATCGGTCCCTGGGCGGCGAGGGGTGAGCCACCCTGATAGTTCAGGGATGCGAGCTCGCTATCCAGGGAACGATCATCAAGCGCCGAAAGGTAAGCCTTGCCGAGCGCGGAACAATGCATCGGGCGTGTCGTGCCCAACCGCTCGCGAACGGTAATGATGTGGGAGGAAGGAAAAAACGCGAGGTAAACCATGGTGCCGTTGGCCGGCACGCCCATGATTGCAGCCTCCCCAAAGGCTTCACGCAGCTCCAGGAGGATGGGGTCTATCGCCGCGCTCCAGTCGAGATAATCCGCGTGCGAGGAAATGAAGGGGTAAAATCGGGCCGGCGCGATCGCATAGCTCTTCGTTATCGGATCACGCAGAACATAACCGAGCTGCTCAATCTCGGTCAGCAACCGCAGAGCCGTGCTGCGATTCACCCCGAGCATGCCAGCGATCTCGGCCGCCGTGCGCGGGCCGGACGCAAGCAGCTCCAGAGTTCGGAAGACACGAATGACGTGACTTTCCCCTGACTGCGACGGGGGCTTTTCCTGCCCGGGACGGGCAATGCGGAGCGGACCAGCGGCCATGGCGGAACTCTAAAGGAGCCGGGCAATTTACGCAACAGAGTGCGTATAGCGCAACGCATACATTCTTCCTGCTTGACCAACTCGCGGTTTCGTACCATAGTTTCAATGATAGTTGCACATCATGCAACGGAAAAAGCCCGAACGGGCGCACCCGGGGAGGAAGCACGAATGCTCATCAACTGGAGGAAGGCCGGCCGTTTCGGCATGGGTCTCGCGGCTTCGGCGATGGCGCTTGCTGCCCTAGGCGCAGGCGCGGCCCACGCTGCGGGCAAGCCAACCATCTATGTGGTCGGGCCCAGCCTTACCGATCCTTTCTGGATCACCGAGGAGAATGGCGCCAAACAGGCGGGCCGGGATTTCGGCGTGGATGTCGCATTCGAGGCGCCCGCCCAGGATACAGGTGATATCGGAATGATTCCCCTCGTGCAGGCGGCGATCGCGGCCAAGCCCGGGGGAATTGCGATCGACTACACCTCAAAGGCCATGGAGGGGGTGACGACCGCCGCGCTCAACGCGGGCATTCCCGTCGTTCTCTATAACAATGACCGGTTCGAGGGAGAAAACGCTCCGGCGGATAAGCGGATTCCCGATCTTGCTTTCGTCGGCCAGGACGAATCGACTTCCGGCGAGACTCTTATGAAGGCCTTTCTCCCCTCGCTTCCCGCCAAGCCCTGCACGGTCCTGATCGTCAATCCCTTCCCGACCGCTTTCGTGCTGACGCTGCGGGGAGACGGCGTGAAGCGTGTGCTGAATGCGGTTCACTATCCTTATAAGGATCTCGTCGCCACCGCTGATGAGGGGCAGAATCTTTCCTTGATCAGCGCTGCTTTGCAGGCGGACCACACGATTTGCGCCATTGTCGGGCTCGGCAATCCGGCAGCAAATCCCGCGGCGGAATATGTTGGGCAACATCATCTCAATATCCCGGTGGCAACCTTCGATGTTGGCGCGGAAGCTGCCAAGCTGATCGAGGGGGGCTGGCTGACCATGGCGATCAATCAGCAGCCGTTTCTGCAAAGTTACATGGCGGTTCAGAACCTGGTCTTTCACATCAAGTACGGACTGAGCCCGGTTGACGTCAATACGGGGACATCGATCGTCGATAAGAAGAACATCGGCGTCATTCAGGCCTGCATCAAGGCTGGCCGCTGCTGAGAGCCGGCTTGGGAATGCCCTGTTGCCGCTTCGGCCGGGCATTCCCGCGCGGCCGGTGGCTGAGAGCTTCCCGTTGTCCCGATTCCGAAGCGCGCGGCATGAGCATGCGGACAAGATCATGACGATTTCTCCTTGTTTCCTGTGCCCGCGTGTCCCTGCCGCTCGTCGCAAAGTGCCGCGCGCGCCGGGGGCAGGACACGCGCCTTGACGCCGGAGCGCAACGAAAGACCGATGTCCTCCAACACTTCGCACGAAGGGATGCCGGCTTCATTTTTGTCGCGCGGCAGGACGCGGGTGAAGTCCTTCACCGAATCGCTTCTGGAGGTGCGCGAGCTGGCGCCCGGCCTCGGCCTTCTCTTCGTCGTGCTGTTCTTCACGCTTCAGACGGGGAATTTCTGGTCGCCCGAGACGATGACGGCCGTAAGCTCGGTTGCGTCCACGATCGCCATCGTCGCGGTCGGCGTGACAATGCTCATGATCAGCGGCGAATTCGACCTTTCCGTCGGTCAGAACTTCGCATTCACCCCGATTGTCTGGGCCCTTCTCTTCGTCAGTGACGGGATCAACCAATGGATCTCGCTGATCGCCGCGCTCGGGCTTGCCTGCATTGTCGGAATCATCAATGGCCTGGTTACCACCATATTCGGCATTCCATCGTTCATCACGACGCTCGGGATGTTCTTTGTGCTGGAGGGGCTGAACAACCTGCTTATCACCGGGCATCAGCTCATGATGTTCCAGCCGAGCACGGCCATGTGGCTGCTGGGGGCCCAGATCGGCCATACCCCCTTTTACATGCCGCTGGTGTGGATGTTCGTTATCGCCTTCGTCTTCTGGTTCGTGCTGACCCGTCTGCGATATGGCAACTGGACCTTGGCAACGGGCGGCAAGGTCGGGCCCGCCAAGGCCATGGGAGTTGCCACGATCCGCGTGAAGCGCATCAATTTCGTCCTGAGCGCGCTGCTGGCGGGCCTCGCGGGCTGCATGCAGTTTTCCTATCTCCACACGGTTACTCAAGGACAGGGGCAGAATTACGAGCTTCTGGCCATCACGGCCGCGGTTCTGGGCGGAACCTCCCTGTTCGGGGGCATGGGAACCATCTGGGGCAGTGTCATCGGGGCCTATCTGCTGGCCACGATCCAGATCGGCCTGGTTCTGATCGGCGTGCCGGGATCGTTCTACGTCACGTTCATCGGCGTTCTGCTGGTCATCGTGGTGATCGCGAATGTGCGGCTCGGCCGCTTCGGGGGCAACCAGGCATGAGCCAGACCCCCCGGAACCCTCATCCCATGGACGGCGCCATCCCGCTCGCCGAGAAAAGGAGCGAAGTGGATCGCGGCCGTGAGCCGCTCTTCGAACTGCGGGCGATTTCTCATAGCTATGGCCGAAACAAGGCCATCTTCGATGTGAATCTGGCGGTGTGGCCGGGCGAGGTCGTCGCGCTGGTTGGCGACAACGGTGCCGGAAAATCAACCCTTCTTAAAATCTTTGCCGGCTATCTCGAGCCGACTTCGGGAAACCTGAGATTTATGGGCGAGGAGGTTCGCTTCGGAAGCCCCGCTCGCGCGCGGGCCGTGGGAATCGAAGCGGTTTATCAGGACCTCGCCATCGTCGATCAGCTGAGCTTGTGGCGGAATTTTTTCCTGGGCAAGGAAATCACCCGCAAGATCGGCCCGCTGCGGGTCCTTGAACGGCGGCGAATGCGCCGGGAAGCAGAGACGGCGATCACCAGGCTGGGTCTGACACGGATACGCTCGGCGGAGCAGCCGGTTTGGGCGCTTTCCGGCGGCGAACGCCAGTCCGTGGCGATTACGAGGGCGATCTATTTCGGTGCCAAGCTTCTTCTGCTCGACGAGCCGACCGCCGCCCTTTCGGTGCGCGAAACCCGCAATGTTCTCGCGTCCATCGAGCAGGCACGCGATCACGGCCTGGGCGTGCTCTATATCGACCACAATATGAGCCATGTTCTTCCTGTCGCCGACCGGATTGTGCTGCTGGAGCATGGGCGAATCGTGCGCACCATCGATCGCGGCGAAATCGGCGTCGAGGAACTTCAGGAGCTTATCGCCAGGCGTGTGCAGAACGCCGGATGTTAAAGCATGATGGCCGGGGGCAGGATCACCACAGGGCTCAACCGTGCGCGAAAACAAATGGCGAGCGCGCGCGAACGCCCCTGCTCTCCTGCCCGGCCGTAGGGGAAAGTGGCATGTGGCGTGGAGCAGGTACTTTTCGTCGCGTGAATCGGGCACCGCCATGGACTCCGAATGAAAGGATGAACGTTCTTTGGTTCCTTCTTTCAGGAAAGAACGACTTTTCTTCTTTGTTCACCACATGCGGCTTGGCAGAAGGTTCATAACACCTTGGGCCAGGAGAGGAACCGCGAGGCGGAGCGCGATTTTGTTTCTGATTCGCAAAGTAAGCCGGCTTTGAGGACGAGGATCGGATTGTGGCTGGCGCTGCCGGAGCCACTCGTGGTGGAGGCGGCTGCCCGTGCCAAGCCTGACTGGGTCGGGCTCGACCTGCAGCATGGCGCCTGGGATCTTGGCACCGCGTTTCGTGGAATCCAGTTGCTGGACGCCCTGGGGATGATGGCGCTGGTGCGCGTTTCGGAGCAGGAGCTGGCGCTCATTCCACGCCTGCTCGATCATGGCGCGGCGGGTGTGATCGTCGCTATGGCCTCCAGCCCGGCCCTTGTCGCGGAAGCGGTGCGCCGGGCGCGCTACCAGCCTGAGGGCGTGCGCAGCTTCGGCGGGCAGCGCTACGGGATGCGGCCGGCGCCCGCCTCGGTCTCCGAGATCCGCCCGCTCGTCTTCCCGATGATCGAGGATCGGCGCGGCGTTGCGGACATCGCCGCGATCGCCGCGGTTGCGGGCATCGCCGGGCTTCATATCGGTCCGGTGGACCTTGGCCTGGGGCTCGGCCTCGATTCCGCCGATCCTCACTACGAAGCCGTATTGCGCGATATTCTCTCGGCCGGGCACGCCGCCCGCCTGCCGGTCACGATGCACGCGGTGCGTGGCGAGGAAGCGGCTCAATGGTTGCGAATGGGGATCGACGAGCTGGTGCTCACCGCTGATATCGAGCTGCTTCGGAGCGCCTTGAATACCCAGGTCATGTCGGCAAGAGAGGCTTTTTCGCGCTGAGCTGGCGCCGGATCAGCCTCGCTTGCGGCGGAATATCCCAAGAGAGCGCGGCCTGACGGGTCGCGGCACGCGCAACGGCAGGCCTGAGCGGCGAGGGAATCCCATCCCGACAGCCCGCCGCGGTCCCGCCCCGCGCCCGCCGATGGGTGCTTGACTCGACCGCCCTTCGGGCGCTTTTTCGCCGCCGCTGGAATGGGATACGTTCGCCCGCGCGCGCGGATCCGGTCCTAGCCATTTGTTTTCTCGTGTGAATCGGAGCGGGGGCGTGTCCACCTCCGGTCATCACGGTTTGGCGAGTGAATGAGGCAGCCGCGATCCTTGTTGGGGGCGGCGCGAGCAGGGGAGGAGAAGCAAGATGACCCGCATCGGGAAGAGAACGGCGTTGCGTGTGGCGGGCGCCGTGGCGCTGGCCGCGGCCACCTGGCTAGGCCCGAACGAGAGTTCGGCAGCAGAGCTGCCACACTATACTTTCGCGATGATCACGCATGCCCAGCCGGGGGATACCTTCTGGGATATCATCCGCAAGGGCGCCGAGGCGGCCGCGGCGAAGGACAATGTCAAGCTGATCTATCTCGCCAACCCGACCGCCTCGGGAGAGGCCCAACTGATCACCAACGTGATCGAGCAGCATGTTGACGGCATTGCGCTGACGCTCGCCTTTCCCGATGCCGAGGCTCCGGCCGTGAAACAGGCGCAGGCGGCCGGCATCCCGGTGCTCGGGTTCAATGCCGGCGGCGACAACTGGAAGCAGAACGGCCTTCTTATGTATGTCGGCCAGGACGAGACGATTGCCGGCGAGGCCGTGGGTGACCGGCTCAACGCCGAAGGGGCCAAGAGCGTCATCTGCGTCGATCAGCAGCAGGGGGCGGTGCAGCTTGAGGCGCGTTGCGACGGCATCAAGAAGACCTTTCACGGCAATCTCGTCGTGCTCTATGTCAATGGCTACGACATGGCGAGCGCCCAGTCGCGAATCGTCGCCAAGCTCCAGCAGAATCATGACATCGATTACGTCGTGACGCTGGGCGCGCCTTTCGCGCCGGTCGCGCTCACCGCGGTTGGCATGGCCGGCAGCCAGGCCAAGGTGGGGACATTCGATATGAGCCCGACCGCGGTCAAGCTCATCCAGGAGGGAAAGCTGCAATGGGCGATCGATCAGCAGCCCTTTGTCGAGGGCTATGAGGCGATCGATCTCCTGTGGCTCTATCAGTACAATGGCGATGTCGTCGGCGGTGGCGGTCCTGTGCTGACGGGGCCCACCTTCGTGACCAAGGACAATGTCGCCGAGGTGGCCAAGTTCGCCGAGCGGGGCACAAGATAGGCTGAAGCGTGCGCGGCCGGCCGGCACCGCCTGCCGGCCGGCCTGATACCGCGGGAGGAACAATGAGCGTGCTCGTAAAAGAGATCGAGCCGCGGCGTGCCGAGCGCAGCAAAGCGCATCAGGCAACGTGGAAAAGGGTGCTCAAGCGGCCGGAGGCGGGCGCGCTTGGGGGCGCGATCCTCGTTTTTCTCCTCTTCTTCATTGTGGCTCCGCCGTTCCGGCAGTTTTCAGCCTTCACGACTGTTCTCTATCAGTCCGCCACCATCGGCATCCCGTCGGTCGGCGTGTCGCTCCTGATGATCGGCGGGGAGTTCGACCTCACCGCTGGAGTCGCCGTCACCACCTCCGCGCTTGCCGCTTCGATGTTCGCAACCGAAATCGCGGGCAATATCTGGATCGGCGTTTTCTTCGCCCTGCTGATCTCGCTTGGGATCGGGATGCTCAACGGCTTCCTCCTGATCCGCACCGGCCTGCACAGCTTCCTCGTCACTCTCTCGACCTTCCTCATGCTGCAGGGGCTGAACATCGCCATCACCAAGCTCGTGACCGGCAACGTCGCCACCGGCGATATCAGCACCATGCCGGGCTTCGCCTCGGCACACGCGGTGTTCGCCTCAAGCGCGCATATCGGCGGTGTGACGGTGAGCATCGCCATTCTCTACTGGATCGCCTTCGTCCTCATCGCCACCTGGGTATTGCTGCGCACCCATATCGGCAACTGGATCTTCGCCATCGGCGGGCAGGGCGAAAGCGCACGGGCGGTTGGCGTCCCCGTGAGACGGATGAAGGTCGTCCTTTTCATGGTGGTTGGAGTCACGGTCTGGTTCCTCGGCATGCACATGCTGTTCGCTTATGACACGGTGCAGTCCGGCGCAGGCGTGGGCAATGAGCTGCTCTATATCGCGGCCTCGGTGGTCGGAGGCTGCCTGCTGACCGGGGGCTATGGCTCGGCCGTCGGCTCGGCCCTGGGGGCCTTCATCTTCGGCATGACGACGGAGGGGGTGATCTACGCCGACTGGGATCCCGACTGGTTCATGTATTTCGTTGGCGCAACATTGCTGGTGGCAACGATCGTCAATACCTGGATCCGCGCCCGCGCGAGCATGGGGCGGTGAGATGACGGACCGCTCCGCCCCGATCATCGCGCTCAGCAATGTCGGCAAGAGCTATGGCATCATCACCGCCCTGCAAGGCGTGAGCCTTTCGGTGCGTGGAGGAGAAGTGACCTGCGTTCTCGGCGATAATGGCGCCGGCAAGTCGACGCTCATCAGCATCATCGCCGGATTGATCCGCCATGACCAGGGCACCTACACGGTGGATGGAGAGCCGGTTCGCTTCAACTCCCCGCGCGAGGCGCTCGATCGCGGGATCGCCGCTGTCTACCAGACCCTGGCACTGGTTCCCCTGCTGCCAGTGTGGCGGAACTTCTTCCTCGGCTCGGAAATCCTGAAGGGATCGGGGCCGTTTCGCCGCCTCGACGTCCGCGCGATGCGGGAGAAGACCGATGCGGAACTCCACCGCATGGGCATCGACCTGCCCGACCTCGACCAGCCGGTGGGCACGCTCTCAGGGGGCCAGCGCCAGGTGGTGGCGATCGCCCGCGCGATCCATTTCGGCGCCCGGGTCCTGATCCTCGACGAGCCGACCGCCGCGCTCGGGGTCATGCAATCCGGCATCGTTCTTCGCTACATCGTCGCCGCGGCGCGCGAGCAGGGAATCGGCGTGATCTTCATCACCCACAACCCCCACCACGCCTATATGGTGGGCGATCACTTCGTGGTGCTGGCGCGCGGCGAGGTGGAGCTCGACGCCCCACGCGCGGAGCTGACCCTCGAGAACCTGATGTTCCACATGGCCGGCGGGACGGGCCTGACCACGCTGCAACATGAGCTGCACCTCGCCCCCCGCCCGGATGCGGTGGCCGGACCGATGGGCGAGAATGTCGGGCAATCCGGGCATGGATGATGAGAGGATGAAGCGGATCGAGAGATTTGCGGCCGTGGCGATCATCGCAGCGGCTTCCCTCCCCCCTCAGGGGCCTGTTCTCGCCGGAACCCGGCGCTGCGCCGCCGCCCCTTGCGCGACCGCCCCGGCGGAGAGCGGCGCCGGCTCAGAGGCCAGCGCGTCTGCGACCAGCATCAACGGCGCCACTGGCGTAATCACCCAGACCACGACGATCGGCAATGCTGTCACGCAGAGCACCACCAGCGTCAATGGCGTGACGACCAGCACGACCACCGTCAACGGGGTCACGACCGCCAGCCCCCAATAGCCAGGCTTCCGCGCGCCCGCCCGCTATCGCGCCCCTGATAGGGGCCATCGGGTCCGTCGAACGGTATTTTTGCGCGTCGTAACGGAGAAACCGCTGCGGCCCCGTTCCTTCCGGAGGGAAGGCCCGATGAGGATTCGGCCTCTCCGCGTCATGGCGGGCGTGACGCACCCAACCCCTGGAGGTAAACGAGGAGCGCTGCCTCCAGCAGTTCCTCGGCTGCCATCGGGATGCTGAGACGCAGCCCCTCGGGGGAGAGGAAGAGCGTGGCGATGCCGTGCGCCTCGGCCCACAGATGCAGCGCCACCATCAGCGCGGGCGGCCGCTCCGGGCCGGAATAGGTGGCGGAGACTGCCTCGGCGGCACGGCGCAGCACCGCGAAGGCCCGCTCGGCGGCGGCGCGCAGGGAGGGATCGGCGGCGGCGGCGGCGCCGGAGCCGAACATCGCCGCATAGAAGGCGGGCTCACGGCGCGCAAAGGCAAGATAGGCGCGGCCGCAGGCATCCATCGCCGCCACCGGATTCGGCCGGCCCTCCTGCCACGCCGCCTCAAGATCGGCGGCGAAACGCTCAAAGCCGCGGCGCGCCACCTCCGCCATCAGCGCATTCCGGTCGCGGAAATGCCGATAGGGCGCCGCCGGGCTCACACCCGCGGCGCGCGCGACATCCGCATAGGAGAACCCAGCCGGTCCATGCTTGCCGATGAGATCAAGCACCGTCTCGATCAGCGCCTCGCGCAGATTGCCGTGATGATAGGCATCGCGATCAGGGGGGCGCCGGGAGCGGAAGGTCATGTGAAGAGGTTTTACATCGCCGGTCCAGCGAGGAAAGGCGGGATCGGGGCCTTGGCAAGCGGGATCAAACCGCCTTGCATACGACCATGCCGGCGCGCGTTGCCGGCGGGAAGGAAAAGGGGGAGCGGCGGAGGATGTCGGCGATCGCGGAGGAAAGAACGGAACGGCCGCCGGCGCGCCCGAATTTCCCTCTCGCCTACCCTTCGGCCATTCCGCGTCCGGGCGGCACGCTGCCGCGCGCGGTGCGTGGCGTGCTTTCGCTTGAGGATCTCGAGCCGATGGCGCGGCGGCACCTGCCCCGCTTCCTCTTCGGCTTCATTTCCGGCGGTGTCGAGACCAACGCCGCCCGCGACGGCAATCGCGCGGCTTTCGCAGCCCGACGCCTCGTGCCGCGCATGCTGGTGGATACGACCACGCGGCGCCAGACGACCACGCTGTTCGGCCGCTCCTATGCTTCCGCATTCGGCATCGCCCCGATGGGCGGGGCCGCCCTCGCCGCTTTCGAGGGCGATCTCCAGCTCGCGCGGGCGGCGGCGGAGGCCAATATTCCCTATGTGCTGAGCGGCGCCTCGCTGATCCGGCTCGAGGACATCATCGCCGCCAATCCGCATGCCTGGTTCCAGGCCTATATCCCGGGCGATCGGGTGCAGATCGGCGCGCTGGTGGAGCGTGTCGGGAGCGCCGGGTACGAGACGCTGGTGGTCACGGCGGATGTGCCGGTGCCGGCCAACCGTGAGAACAATGTGCGCAACGGCTGGTCCCTGCCGCTCCGCCCGACGCCGCGCCTCGCCTATGAGAGCCTGATCCATCCGCACTGGCTGCTCGGCACCGCGCTTGCCACCCTGCGGCGGAACGGCATGCCGCATTTCGAGAACATGGCCGCAACCCGCGGCGCGCCGGTGCTCTCACCCCATGCCGAGCGTTCCTTCGGCCGGCGCGACGCGCTGAACTGGGCCGATATCGCATGGATTCGCCGCCGCTGGCCGGGCAAGCTGGTCGTCAAGGGCCTGCTCGCGCCCGAGGACGCACAGCTCGCCCGCGAGGCCGGCTGCGATGGCATCATCGTTTCGAATCATGGCGGCCGGCAGCTCGACTTCTCAATCGCCTCGCTCGACGCGCTGGCCGCCGTGAAAGCGGAAGCCGGCGAGATGTGCGTGATGCTCGATGGCGGCGTGCGCCGCGGCACGGATCTGCTGAAGGCGCTCGCACTCGGCGCCGACTTCGTCTTTCTCGGCCGTCCCTTTCTCTATGCGGCATCGCTGGGCGGCAAGGCGGGCGTGCGCCTCGCGATCTCGCTTTTTTCCGAGGAGATCGACCGCGATCTCGCCCTGGTCGGCTGCAGGGAGCTTGGCGCGCTCAACGCGTCGTTCCTCTCCCCCCACGCTTCTTAAAGGTACTTGAGAGCGGCGAAGCCG
>DASZQO010000154.1:0-10476 GCA_035549615.1 Acetobacteraceae bacterium | reverse complement strand
AACACCGCAAGGGCGCCGATCTCCTCGGGTGTCGAGAATTTGTGCATTGGCTGCGTCTCGGAAACGAAGCCGGCGATCTCGTCCTCGACCTTGATTCCCTTCTCTTTCGCCCGGTCCTCGATCTGCTTCTGCACGAGCGGTGTCAGCACCCAGCCCGGACAGATTGCATTCACGGTAATGCCATCATTCGCGGTTTCGATCGCCGCGACCTTGGTCAGCCCGACGAGCCCATGCTTGGCCGCGACATAGGCCGCCTTCTGCGGGCTTGCCACCAGCCCATGGGCGGAGGCGATGTTGATCACCCGCCCCCAGCCGCGCTTCTTCATTCCCGGCAGGGCGGCGCGCATCGCATAGAAGGCGCCGGAAAGGTTGATGGCGATGATCGCCTCCCACCGTTCCGGTGGAAAATCAACGAGGTTGGCGACATGCTGAATGCCGGCATTGTTGACCAGGATATCGAGACTGCCGAACTCGCGCTCGGTCGCGGCGATCATCGCTGCAATGTCCGCGGGCTTGCTGATATCCGCGCCATTATAGCCAACCTTCACGCCGAATTCCGCAGCAAGCTCGCCGCGCAGCTTGCTGATCGCATCGGCTGGCCCGAATCCGTTCATCATGATCGCGGCCCCTTCGGCCGCAAGCGCGCGGGCGATGCCGAGGCCAATGCCGCTCGTCGATCCGGTGACCAGGGCCACCTTTCCTTTGAGACTCATCGCCCTTTCTCCATTGCGTTTGCAGAGCAGCATATCTTGGCGAAAGTCGGACACGCTGCAAAGCCTGCCGCACGGCCAATCGGGGTCCAAGCGAAAGCCCGCACGAATGGATGCGCGAATCCGTGATTGCAAGGAGGCTCTGAAAATCCCATTTTCGTTCCGACCTTTCATACGGGATGAAGTCGCAATGGATGCAGGTCCGCTGCCACCGCCTCTCACGCCGCAAGCGGCCTGGCGGCCGCCCGGGTGTCATGCGATTGCCCTCGTTCTGCAGGGTGGCGGCGCCCTCGGCGCCTATCAGGCCGGTGTCTATCAGGCGCTGCACGAAGCCGGGCTCGAGCCGGATTGGGTGAACGGTGTCTCGATCGGCGGCATCAATTCCGCGATCATCGCCGGCAATCCACCGGAGCGGCGGCTCGAACGGCTGCGCGAATTCTGGCAGACCATCACCAACCGTCCGGTCTGGCTCCTCGCGCCCGACGGCGATGACCCGCGTCGGGCGCACAATCTCTGGTCGGCCTACCTCACCACCCTGCTCGGACAGGAAGGGTTTTTCAAGCCGAACATTCCCCCGCCCTGGATGCGTCCGCGCGGCGCCAACGGCGCCACCAGTTTCTATGACAGTTCGCCGCTGCGCGAGACCCTGCTTCGCCTCGTCGATTTCGATCTCATCAATAGCGGGAAGACCCGGCTGGCTGTCGGCGCGGTCAATGTACGGACCGGCAACTTCACCTATTTCGACAGCACTGAAGTCGAGATCCTGCCCGAGCATGTGATGGCGAGTGGCGCTCTGCCGCCGGGGCTGCCGATGGTTCCCATCGGCACCGATTATTACTGGGATGGCGGCCTCGTCTCCAATACGCCGCTCCAGCATCTCTTCGAGAATGTCGGCTCGAACAATCTCATTGTCTTTCAGGTCGATCTCTTCAGCTCCCGCGGCGAAACGCCGCGCGATTTCTTCGATGTCCTGAGCCGGCAGAAAGATATCCAGTATTCCAGCCGCACCCGGCTGATGACCGCCTATTTCCAAATGCTGCGCGCGAAGAACGTGCAGCTCCGCGCGCTCCTCGCCAAGCTCAAGGACGATCAGTTGAGCCCGGAGGAACGCGCGCTCAAGGAACGCCTCGCCGATCTGCCGGAAATCTCGCTGATCCACATGATCTATCAGAAAGCCGCCTATGAAGGGCAGGCGAAGGATTACGAGTTCAGCGCGCTCTCCATGCGGGAGCACTGGGATAGCGGCTACCGCGATACCGTCCGCACGCTCCGCCACAAGACCTGGCTTCAGATCCCAAGCGAGGAAGAGGGCCTCGTGGTGCATGACGTCCATCGCCTGGAGGACTGAATCCCGCCGCCGCCGCGGCCCCGCCATGGCCCGCGGCGCGCGGCCGCGATAAAAACAGCCGGATGCGCCTGCCCACAGCCCTGGCCCCCCTCCGTCACCCCGTCTTTCGCTCCCTCTTCATCGCCAATCTCGTCAGCGCGCTCGGCACTTGGATGCAGAACACCGGGGCGGGCTGGCTGATGGCGACACTCCGTCCGAACGCGCTGATGGTGAGCCTGGTTCAGGCGGCGACCATCCTCCCTTATTTCCTGCTTGCCCTGCCCGCCGGCGCGCTCGCTGATATCGTCGATCGTCGCCGCTTCCTGATCGTGACGCAGATCGAGATGCTGGTCTCTGCGGCGCTGCTCGCCGCCTTGACGCTCGCCCATCTCGTCGATGCCTTCCTGCTCCTGCTGCTCACCTTCGCGATCGGCGTTGGCACGGCGATGAACGGCCCGGCCTGGCAGGCCGCCATCTCGGAAGCGGTCCCACGCGCCGATCTCGGCCAGGCGGTGGTGCTGAACGGGGTGAGCTTCAACATCGCGCGCGCTGCTGGCCCGGCGATCGCGGGGGGCCTCGTCGCGGCCTTCGGCCCCGCGCTCGCCTTCGCGCTCAATGCTGCCTCGTTTCTGTCCCCGGTTTGGGCGCTTTTCACTTGGCGCCGGCCGCTCCGCGCCTCGCATCTGCCGCCTGAGCATCTGGTCACGGCCATGCGCGCCGGCGTCCGCTTTGTTCGCCACAGCCCGCGCGTCCTGGCGGCAATCCTCCAGATCTCCGTCTATTTCTTTCCCGCGGCGGCGCCCTGGGCGCTGCTGCCGCTCATCGTCAAGCAGGATCTCCATCTCGGCGCCGGTGTCTTCGGTGTCCTGCTCGGCTTCATGGGGCTCGGCGCGGTCGGCGGCGGCATGCTGCTGCCCAGCCTGCACCGATGGTTTCCGCGCGGGGATCTGACGATGGCGGCCAGCCTGATCTCCTGTCTCGGCATGTTGCTGCTCGCCCGCGCTTCGGGCTGGCTGATGGCGGCCCTCGCCATGACGCTCTTCGGCACGGGCTGGGTGATTGCGAGCTCGCTCACCCAGGCAGCCACGCAGTTCGCCGCCCCCGCCTGGGTCCGCGCCCGCGCGGTCGGCATCTATCAGCTCTTCTCCAATGGCTCGCTCGTTCTCGGCGCCTTCTTCTGGGGCTGGCTTGGCACCCGCGTGAGCCTGCCCTGGACGATGGCGATCGCCGCCGTGCTCGGCATCGGCCTTGCGCTCGGCGCTGGGCGCCTCGTCCTTGAGCAGGTCACCGCCCGCGCCGAGGCCGAAGAGGGCCCCGCCATTGCGCTCGCCCGCGCCGGTGGGCGGGTGCTGGAGACCCAGCACTACCGGGTGCCGCCCGAAGCGCGTGAGCGCTTCCTCGCCGCCATGGCCGAGGTCGAGCATGTCCGTGGCCGCACCGGCGCCCAATTCTGGCAGCTTTACAAGGATCTCGCCCGCCGCGACGCCTGGATCGAGATCTGGGCGATGCAGGACTGGCGCGAGCATCTGCGCGAGTCCGGGCGCCTGTCCGAGGCGGATCAGGCGGTGCTCGCCCGTGCCCGCGCTTTCCAGGTCCCTGAAAGCCCGGACTGCTGGCATCGCTATATCGCCGTGGACCCGGTGCCGCCCCGCCGCAGCCGCAAACCCGCCGCCACGCGCCCAACCCTGTCCAACCCCTAGCCCCGTCCCTTAATTTACGTGCGAGGACTCGGGACCACTTCATGAACGATCTTTTCGACCGCTCCGCCGCAGGGCGGCGTGCCTCGTCCGTGGGCAAGGCCGACCGCGCCCCAGGCGCGGGCGATGGCGCCGCCGGCTATAGCGCCAAGGATATCGAGGTTCTGGAGGGGCTGGAGCCCGTCCGCCGCCGCCCTGGCATGTATATCGGCGGCACGGATGAGGCGGGCCTGCACCACCTCGCCGCCGAAATCCTCGACAATGCGATGGATGAGGCGGTCGCCGGCCATGCCGGCTTCATCGAGGTCACGCTCGAGGACGGAAATGTGCTGTCCGTGCGTGACAATGGCCGCGGCATTCCCGTCGATCCCCATCCCAAGTTCAAGCCGCTCTCCGCGCTGGAGGTGATCCTCACCACGCTCCATTCGGGCGGCAAGTTCGGCGGCAAGGCCTATACCACCTCGGGCGGCCTGCACGGTGTCGGCAGCTCCGTGGTCAATGCCCTCTCCGAGTGGTTCGAGGTCGAGGTGGCGCGCGAGCGCACGCTCTGGCGCCAGCGCTACCGGCGGGGCAAGCCGCAGGCAAAGCTTGCCAACGCCGGCCCGGCATCCAACCGCCGGGGCACCTTCATCCGCTTCCGCCCGGACCCCGAAATCTTCGGTGACGCCCGCTTCAGCCCAGCCCGGCTCTACCGGCTCTGCCGCTCGAAAGCCTATCTCTTCCGAGGCGTTGAGATCCGCTGGTCCTGCCCGCCCGCCCTCGTCCGCGGTTCGGATATTCCGGCTGAAGCCGTGCTCCATTTCCCGGGGGGCCTAGCGGACAGTCTCCAGGTTGAGCTCAATGGCCTCGCCCGCGCCATTCCGGGCCTTTGGGCGGGCGAAGCGGAGCTGCCGGGCGGCGCCGGCCGCGTCGAATGGGCGATCGCCTGGCTCGAAGGAGAGGATGGCTTCCTCCACTCCTACTGCAACACCGTCGCAACCCCCCAGGGTGGTACGCATGAGGCCGGATTCCGCGCCGCCCTCTTCCGCGGCTTGCGGGCCTGGGGCGAGCAGCGCGGCAATCGCCGCGCGGGCCAGGTGCAGGCGGAGGATGCGCTCGGCGCGGTCGCCGCCAAGCTCTCGCTCTTCCTTCGCGAGCCCCAGTTCATGGGCCAGACGAAAGAGAAGCTTGCGAGCCCCGAGGCCACGCGCCTGGTCGAGACGGCGCTCCGCGACCGCTTCGATCACTTCCTCGGCGCCGATCCCGCCCAGGCCGACAATCTCCTGGCAATCGCGATCGAACGCGCGGAGGAACGCGCCCGCCGGCGCGAGGCGAAGGAGACCGCGCGCAAATCCGCGACACGGCGTCTCCGCCTGCCCGGCAAGCTCACGGACTGCACGCGCGAAAGCCGGGAGGATACGGAAATCTTCCTCGTCGAGGGTGATTCCGCGGGCGGCTCGGCCAAGCAGGCGCGCGACCGCGAGACCCAGGCGGTGCTGCCTTTGCGCGGCAAGGTCCTCAATGTCGCTTCCGCCTCGGCCGAAAAGCTCCGCCAGAACCAGGAGCTCAAGGACCTCATCGAGGCACTCGGCTGTGGCGTGGGCGAGAAATTCGACCGCGCAAAACTTCGTTACGGCCGCATCATAATCATGACGGATGCGGACGTGGACGGCGCTCATATCGCCTCACTCTTGATGACCTTCTTCTATCGCGAGCTGCCCGAGCTCGTCCGCCACGGCCATGTCTATCTCGCCCAGCCGCCGCTCTACCGGCTCACGCAGGGCGCGAAGACCGTCTATGCCATGGATGATGCCGAGCGCGAACGCCGCCTCGTACAGGACTTCAAGCCGGGCGCGAAGGTCGAGATCAGCCGCTTCAAGGGTCTCGGTGAAATGCCGAGCGCGATCTTGCGCGAGACGACGATGGATCCGAAACGCCGCACGCTCCTTCGTGTCACGCTGCCCACCGATCTGCGCGCCAAGACGAGCGAGCTCGTCGAAAGCCTGATGGGCAGGCGCCCCGAGCTCCGCTTCCAGTTCATCCAGGAAAACGCGCCCAGCGTGACCGAGATCGATATTTAATGCTTAAGGCGGAAAGATTGACTTCTCGGGAAAGGCCCAAGGGGTAAGCGCCAAAGGCTGAAGGCGAGGGGGGCAGGGTCAAAGGCGGCACCCCGGGGCAACGAGCGAGTTCTTTCGGCAACGCATCCGTGGGAGGGAAACGTGACAATGATCGTTGGCAGCGGCGCCTACACGTACGAGGTGGTGGAGAACTGGGCGAAGCTCCCGCCCGGCTGGTCCTTTCGGGAGATCGGCGCGGTCGGCACCGACCGGCACGACAACGTCTATATCTTCAATCGCGGCGAGCATCCGATGATCGTGCTCGACCGCGAAGGGAATTTCCTCCGCTCCTGGGGGGAGGGAGTCTTTTCGCGCGCCCACGGCCTTTCCGTCGGCCCGGACGATACCTTCTTCCTCACCGATGATGCCGACCACACGGTGCGCCAATGCACGCTTACCGGAAAGGTGCTGCTGACAATCGGTATCCCCAACAAGCCGGCGCCATTCATGAGCGGCGAGCCCTTCCACCGCTGCACCCACACCGCCCTCTCCCCGGATGGCTACATCTATGTCTCGGATGGCTACGGCAATGCCCGTGTGCACAAATACGCGCCCGACGGCCGCTATCTCTATTCCTGGGGCGCGCCTGGCACCGATCCGGGGGAGTTCAACATCGTCCACAATATCTGCTGCGATGCGGATGGCTGGGTCTATGTCGCCGATCGCGAGAATCATCGCGTGCAGGTGTTCGATGGCAGCGGCCGCTATGAGACGCAATGGAACAATCTCCATCGCCCATGCGGCCTTTATATGCCCCCGGGGAGACACCCGGTCTGCTATATCGGCGAGCTCGGGCCGGGCATGGCGGTCAACCTCGAGGTTCCGAATCTCGGCCCGAGGCTTACCATCACCGACCATAACGGCAAGCGGCTCGCCCGCATCGGCGGTCTGCATGCGGGCAATGGCCCTGGTGAATTCCATGCTCCGCACGGCATCGCCGTCGATTCCCACGGCGATATCTATGTCGGTGAAGTTTCGCTCACGAACTGGCGTGGCCTCCATCCCGGCGAACCGGTGCCGGATTCGCTCCGCTGCCTGCAGAAATTCCGCAAGCGTCCCGCCTGATCGCAAACCGCAACCGCAGGCGGCTCTGGCACGCTGCCTCGCGCTTATGGGAGCGCCTTTCTCTCGTTTTCCGCGGGTTCGCGCTCCGGCTGCATGACGAAGATCAGCACGGCAAGCAGCGTCAGCGTGATGCGAAAGGCTTCCTGCTGGCCATTCCATTCGCGTGACTGCCACATCGAGAACCATTCTCCACCAATGATGGTGAAGCCGGTGAACCAGAGCAGGAAGCTCAGGATCGCGCCGAATATGAAGGGTTCCTTTGCGCGCTGGAATCGGGAAGCGGTGCTGCCGCGATGGCGCCACAACGAAACCGCACCAATCGCGACAGCAACGGCGCTCACGCCCTCCGTCGCGATGATGATCCAGTAGGCGAGCGCCCAGAGCGCGGGATCGGTGACCGCGCGATACATCAGTGCGTTGTGGGGGAAGGTCGTGTCCATGGAAAGCACGTGCCGGACAAACATGAAATTCGAGCCGTAATCGGTGATATTGTCGAATGTGACGAGCGCAAGGAAAAGTGCGATACTTGCCGTCATGACGATCTTCGCCCAGCGTGTCGCGGACATGCCTGCTCCTCTTCATCTCCAGTGCGGGGGTCGCGCCTCATTCCCCGATCCAAAGCTTGCGAAACAGCCGGATCAAAGGGTAAATTTCCTGACAAAAGCCGAAACGGCCCCTTGATCGGGAGGGATGCTGGCAAAAACAGGGCAAACGGCATCACGATGGACACACGGAGTGACCCCTCGGGGATTCTCCTCGCACGCCTCGACAGGATTCCGGTCTGGGCCTTGCCCCGGCTGTTTGCGGGTGTCATCGGCGTCGGCTTCCTCTTCACCTTCTATGATATTTTCGACATCAACGTCTCCTTCATCGAGACCTGCTCCCAGCTCGTGCCGGGATGCACGCCGCAAAACGCTGCCAACGCCATCGGCCTGCCCGTGCTCCTCAATCTCCTCGGCTATGTCATCGGGACGCTCGTTCTCAGTCCGCTCGCGGATCGTTTGGGCCGGCGGGATCTCCTGCTGGTGACGATGGTCCTCACCGGTATCGGCTCGGCGCTCACGGCGATCGTCGGGAACTATGCATGGTTCGTGATCGCGCGGCTGATCACGGGGGTCGGTGTCGGGGCGGACCTCGCCATCGTCAACACCTATATCGGGGAGATGGCGCCGCGCGCCGGCCGCGCGCGCTACACCGCAATGATCTTCATCTTCTCGGCACTCGGCGCGATGCTCGGGATCTGGGTCGGGCTCTGGCTCACCACGCCGCCGGCGCGGCTGCCGTTCGGCCTGCCTTTCGCGCTTGCTTCTCCCGCTTTCGGTCAGGGATGGCGCCTGATGTATGCGATCGGCGCCCTGCTTGCGCTGGTCGGCGTGCTTCTTCGCTTTCAGCTTCCGGAATCGCCACGCTGGCTGATCGCGCGCGGAAGGTTCGATGAGGCCGAGATCGTCATCACGGAGATGGAGGCGCGGGCCCGCGCCATCGCGCCGCTCGGCTCCGTGCCGGCCTTCATGCCGCCACCACTCGCCGATGAGCTTCCGTTCCGGGCGATCCTGCGCAACCCGGTCTATCTCCGGCGCACCATCCTGCTTTTCTGCATGTGGTTCCTTGCCTATGTCACCCTCTATTCCTTCGGCGCCGGCTTCACGACCCTCCTCGCCGCTCTCGGATATCCACCGCCCGAGGCGGGGATGATCACCGCGATGGGCACGTTCGGCTTCCTCCTTTGTGCTGTCGTCGCCTATGGTTTCGGCGAGCAGCTCGAGCGCAAATCATGGATGCCGCTCTCTGCCGCCATCACGCTGCTCGGCGGCATTCTCGTCGCTCTCACCGGCTCGATCGTCCTGCTCGGCATTCTTGGCGCGATCATCATCTTCTTCGGTTTCAATCTCTGGGTGCCGATCGCCTATGCGTGGTCGATCGAGAACTATCCCACACGCGCGCGCACGACCGGCTTCGCGCTGGTTGATGGCATTGGCCATCTGGGCGGCGGGATCGGCCTCTTCGTCATCGCGCCGCTCATCCCGCGTCTTGGCGTGCTGGCGGCCATGATGCTGATTATAGCCTTCCTGGTGCTGGCCGCGATTATCGCCCAATTCGGCGTCGGCACGCGTGACCTCAGGCTGGAGGAGATTTCCCCCTAAGCGCGATGATGTCAGGTCATCGCGCTGCAGAAGGTATTATCACCCCTCTGCCAAGCCCAAGGCGGTAAACGAAGAGACGAGGTTGTTCTTTCTTGAGAGAAAGAACCAAAGAACTTTCCTCCATCGTCCATAGCCGGCGCCTGGTCCGGAAAACGGAGAGAAGTCTTTTTGCTTCTTTTTCGTCAAAAAAAGAAGCCTCTTCCTTTCCCAAGCGGCCATGCGCGGGTCCGTTGCGAAAGATGGCCCAAGCCGCCAATATACCCCGCGAAGTCACGGGAATTGCGGTCCCTCCGATCCTGGCGGATCGTCGCGCGATCCTCTCCTCTGCCTTCGCGGTTGGAGCATCCCCGATCGGGACTCCGGCGCCCAACATAGAACATCCGTATGGAGAGACGCCGTCATGGCGAGCATCAGCGCACGGCTAGACCGCCTTCCGATCACATCCCTCCACCGGTGGGCGGTTGCGGCCCTGGCCTTCGCCTATTTCTTCGAGCTCTCCGATCTCAATACCTTCAGCTTCGCTGCACCCGCTGTCATCCACCAATGGCACATCCCGGTCTCCGCCGTCGCGCTGACCATCTCGGCGAGCTTCGCCGGCATGTTCATTGGCGCCGCCTGCGGCGGATGGCTTGCCGACCGCAGCGGCCGCAAGCGCGGCTTCATCATCGCGACACTCGTCTATACGCTCGCCTCGCTGGCCAATGCCGCAAGCTGGGATCTCTTCACCCTCGCCCTTTTTCGCCTCATCACCGGCGTTGGCCTTTCGGCAATGACCGTGATCGCCAATACCTATGTGGGTGAGGTGTTCCCCGCCCGCCTGCGCGGCAAATACCTCGGCATCGTGATGACCGTGGGCCTCATCGGCATCCCCGCCACGGCCTGGGTTTCGCGCTTCGTGGTGCCGCTCGCGCCCTGGGGATGGCGCCTCGTCTTCGTCTGGGGCGCGTTCGGCATCTTCGCCCTCATCTTCGCCGCCCGCATGATCGAATCGCCGCGCTGGTTTCATCTGCGCGGAAACGCAGCCCGGGCAGAGGAAGGAACGGCAAGGCTCGAAAGCGCCGCGCGCGCCGAATCAGGTCCGCTCAAGGAGCCAGATCTCCACGCGGATGAGAAGCCGGAACCCGAGGTGAGCGCCCGCGAGCTCTTCGCCCCCGCCTGGCGCGGCCGCACCGTCATGCTTCTCTTCGTCTGGGTCTTCCAGACTCTCGGCTTCTATGGCTTCGTCTCCTGGGTGCCGACGCTGCTTGCCCAACACGGCTTCACTGTCGTTCGCTCGCTCACTTTTTCGAGTGTCATCGCACTTTGCAATCCGCTGGGCGCCCTCGGTGCCGCGAACCTGCTCGAGCGGATCGACCGCAAATGGCTGCTCACCGTGGTCGCCCTGCTGATCGCGGTCTCTGGCCTGGCCTACGGCATGACATTCGAACCCGCCTT
>DASZQO010000153.1:0-1589 GCA_035549615.1 Acetobacteraceae bacterium | reverse complement strand
AGATTCTCCTTCGGAACTTTCACGTCGGAATAGAAGACCTGGTTGATCTCCTGCTGGCCCGGCATGGGCACATCCAGCGTCACCAGCGGCTCAACCTTGATGCCCGGCGTCTTCATGTCGACGAGGATGAAGCTGATGCCTTCCTGCGCTTTGGCTTTGGGGTCTGTGCGCACGAGGTTGAACATCCAGTCCGCCCATTGTGCATGGGTGGTCCAGATTTTCGATCCGTTGATGAGGAAGTGATCGCCCCTGTCCTCGCACTTCATCTGCAGCGAGGCGAGATCGGAGCCGGAGCCCGGCTCGCTATAGCCCTGGCACCACCAGATCTCGCTCGCGAGGATCGGCGGCAGGTGCTTCTTCTTCTGCTCCGGCGAGCCGAACGCCATGATCACGGGCCCGACCATCTTGAGCCCCATCGGCGACATGGTCGGCGTGCCCGCGGCGCTCATCTCCAGCTCGAAGATGTATTTCTGCGTCGCCGTCCAGCCCGGTCCGCCATATTCCTTCGGCCAGTTGGGCGCGGCCCATCCCTTGCGGTAAAGCGCCCGCTGCCATTTCAGCATGGAGTCCTTGTCGAGATAGCCGTTCTTGGACTGCGCATTCTTTGTGCGCAGTTCCTCATCATAGGCGTCGGCGATGAAAGCGCGAACCTCATCGCGAAACGCGCGGTCTTCTTTCGAGAAGGACAGGTCCATGGCGTTCTCCCCAATATCTGTTTGGGAGAGTCATAGCCGCTCAGCGATAGGGGCGGAAGGCGTCGCGGATATCCTGTGCCAGCAATTCCGGTTCTTCCGCCGCAAGGAAATGACCGCCGCGCTCGGCCACGCCATAGGAGAAGTTGACGTAGGAGCGCGCGGCGTATTCCGGCGGGCAGAGATCGACCGCCTCGCGCGTCAGGAACAGCCGAGCCGCAACGGCGATCTTCGGCAGCGGCCGGGGTTCGGGATTGTGGGCCGACTCGTAGTACATGCGCATGGAGGAGCCGATGGTCTGCGTGAACCAGTAGATTGAGATCGTCGTCAGAAGCTCGTCCATCGTGAAGCGGGAGAGAATGTTGCCGCCGCAATCGCTCCACGCGCGCCACTTCTCCACGATCCAGGCGGCAAGACCGACGGGGGAATCGTTCAGCCCGAAAGCGAGGCTTTGCGGACGCGTGCGCTGCTGGTGGCCATAGGCACCTTCATCCAGTTCCCATTCCGCCTGCAGCGCGAGATAGGCTTTCTCCGCGTCCGACGGATCGGTGACTTCCTCCGGATGGAGATAGGGCGCGACCATTGCGTGGATCGCCGTCACGCAATCGGCATGGTCGCGGCCCAGACGGTTGGTGATGCCGCCGCCGATGTCGCCGCCCTGGGCCACGAAACGCTCATAACCCAGAACGTCGCGCATCAGCTTCGCCCACAGCCGGGTCACCGCCGGGCTCGACATGCCGGGATTTGCAGGATGCCCGGAGAAACCGAAGCCCGGCAACGACGGCGCGATCACGTCGAACGAATCTTCCGCGCGTCCGCCATGCGCCGCCGGATCGGTGAGCAGCGGAATGATCTTGGAAAACTCCGCAAAGCTCGATGGCCAGCCATGGGTGACGA
>DASZQO010000152.1:0-4714 GCA_035549615.1 Acetobacteraceae bacterium | reverse complement strand
GGTGTGATCATCATGCTGATCGCCCGCTTCAGCCCGGGTGGGCTTGCGCAATTCGTGCCGCGGATCGCGGCGAGGAAGCCGCCACGTGCTGCTTGAGGCCCACGGCATCGTCAAGACGTTCGGAAGCTTCCGCGCGGTGGATGGGGCGGCTCTCACGCTCGCTGAGAATGAGCTGATCGGGCTGATTGGACCGAATGGCGCCGGCAAGAGCACTTTCTTCAACTGCCTGGCGGGCGAGACGCGGCCGACGCTCGGAAAAATCCGGTTCCGCGGGGAGGATGTGACGGCGCTTTCCCCGGCGGCGCATGCGCGGCGCGGGCTCGCACGTACCTTTCAGGTGCCGGTCGTGTTCGAGGGGATGAGCGTGCGCGAGAACGTGATGGTGGGCGCGTTCCTGCGCCATCCGGCACGGCGGCAGGCGGAGGAGACGGCGGACGAGGTGCTGGAATTCACCGGACTCGCGGCGCAGGCGGACATGTTGGCGACCGCGCTCGGCACGGCGGGGCGCAAGCGGCTTGGAATCGCGCGGGCGCTGGCGACGGAGCCAACCCTGCTTCTGCTCGACGAGGCGCTGGCCGGACTCACCTCGGCCGAGATGGAGGGAGCGATCGCGCTGGTGGAGCGGATTCATGCACGCGGCATCACGCTGGTGGTGGTCGAGCATATCATGGAGGTGATCCACCGCCTCACGCGGCGCGTGCTCGTGTTCAACCAGGGACGCGTGATCGCCGAGGGAACGCCGGCCGAGGTCACCCATATTCCGGCGGTGATCGAAGCCTATCTTGGACGGCGCGCTCACGGCCGCGCGGAGCGTCGCGCGCCATGAGCGAAGCCCTGCTCCGGGTCACGAATCTCGCCGTGCATTACGGCGATCTCGTCGGGATCGCAGAGGTTTCATTCGAGGTGGAAGAAGGCGCGGTGGTGGCGCTGCTCGGCGCGAACGGCGCAGGCAAGACGACGACGCTGAATGCGCTCGCGGGACTGGTGCGGGCTTCAGGCGGGACGGTTCTCTGGCGTGGCGAGCGGATCGAGGAACGGTCGGCCCATGAGATCGTGACGCGTGGCATTGCCCTCGCCCCCGAAGGATGGCGGCTTTTCGTGCAGCAGACGGTGGAGCAGAATTTGCGGCTGGGCGCGACCGCGCTTGCCGAGCGGGCGCGGTTCGGGCCGTTGCTCGAGCGCGTCTTTTCCCTCTTCCCCCGGCTTGCCGAGCGGCGGCGGCAAAGTGCCGGGACGCTCTCGGGAGGCGAGCGGCAGATGCTCGCGGTAGGACGGGCTCTGATGAGCGATCCGAAGCTCCTGATGCTGGATGAGCCGAGCCTTGGCCTCGCGCCGGCGGTGGTGGACGCGATGTATGAGACGCTCGGGCGGCTCAGCGCGGCGGGGCTCACGCTGCTGATTGCCGAGCAATCGATGGAGCTCGCGCTGGAGATCGCAGACCGGGCCACCGTTTTGCAGACAGGACGGACAGTACTCTCGGGCACGGCGCGCGAGATCGCGGAGAATCCGGATTTGCATCGGGCCTATCTGGGTGCCGCGTTTTGAGGGTGAGCGCTCTGCGAAGCCAAGGGGATCATCGGGCGCTTGCGAAAATGCGCGCGGATTTGACGAAGGGCAGAACCATCGGCTGCGCCCTGACGGCGGCGTGGATAGAGATGTTCCCCGGCATCCGGGAGGAAACCAAGTCCATCCCGCGATTGCAGCTTGAGAAATGATGAACTGCCAATTCGCATGATGATCGCTGGAACGTGTTCGGTTTGACGGAACACGCGCCAGCCTTGTTTTGCGGAGCAGATCGACGCGTTTCCGGATCGCTCTGCGATCCCGTCAAGTTGGTCAAGGATGTTATCGGGACCGATAGCGACTTCCCGTTCATCCACGCGACGGATCGGGTGGAATGACACCCGATCGCATGGTGCGGCGTGACGCGGCCACGCTGCGATATCGCCTTGGATGTTCGGAAAGCCTCAATCATTCTCTTCGTTCTCGCGCGCAGGAGAAGTTCGCTCGCGCTCACCCATCCCGTTCTGAGACATTGTTTTGCCGCGTGATTCAGACCGCCGGCGATCCCACCTCCGGTCATCACGCTCCAGCAGGCGTTCGCCGTAGGCGAGAATGGCATCGGCGAGCTGGCGTGCCGGGGGACGCAGTGTGCCACCGGCGGCGCGCAGCACGAATTCGATCTCGCCGAGCGGCGGCAGCAAATCGGCAGGCAGCTCCGCCAGCCCATGCGGGATCAGGCCGCGGGCCAGCGCCAGCACGCCGAGGCCGGCCAGCGCGGCGGCGCGCAGGCCGGTGAGGCTTCCGCTGGTGCAGGCGACCTGCCAGGGACGCCCGGCGCGCTCCAGGGCGCGAAGAACCTGCGCGCGGGCGATGCTGGGCGGTGGATAGAGGATCAGGGGCACGGGCTTTGCCGGATCGATCTCGGTCTCCGGCGCGCCGACCCAGACGAGCCGATCGCGCCAGACGAGGCGGCCACGTTCATCACCCTCCGGACGTTTGGCCAGCACCAGGTCGATTTCACCCTCATCCAGACGTTCATTGAGCCATCCGCTGAGGCCCACCGTGAGCTCGAGATCGACGCGCGGATGGAGGCGGGTGAAATCGCGGAGCACATCCGGCAGGCGCGAGAAGACGAAATCCTCGGAAGTGCCGAAGCGCAGCCGGCCGCGCAGCCGCACCCCTGCGAAATAGCGTTCGGCACGCTCGCCCGCCGCAAGGATGCCCTCGGCGAAGGCAATCATCGCCTCACCTTCCGGTGTCGGGCGGACCGAATGCGTGTCTCGCGCGAAAAGCCGCCGGCCGAGATGCTGCTCGAGACGGCGCACATGCTGGCTGATCGCGGGCTGGCCAAGCCCGAGCCCGCGCGCGGCAGCGCTGAAGCTGCCGGCACGCGCGACGGCGAGAAAACTTCGCAACAGCAGGGGATCCAGCACGGCAGAAGCCTATCACGAATCATGATGACACTAAGTGGTTGCGGACCGCTTCACAACCGCGCCGTGCGGGCACATTCCGACAGGGCGAAAGAAGGTGTCTCATGTTCCTCCGCCCCGTGCTCCGGCGCCTCTCCATTGATCCCTACCTGATAGCGATCGTCTCGATGGCCGCGCTTGCCTCGGTCTTTCCTTGCCGCGGCGCGGTCGCCGCCGGGTTCGATCAGGCCGCCAGGATCGTCATCGGGCTGCTGTTCTTCCTCTACGGAGCGCGGCTTTCGCCGCAGGCGGCTTGGCAGGGATTCTCGCGCTGGCGGCTGCAAGGGCTGATCCTGGCCAGCACCTTTGTCCTTTTTCCCGCACTGGGGCTCGCGGCGCAAATGCTCGTGCCGCGCTTTCTCCCCGCCGCTCTCTATCCGGGGCTGCTGCTCCTCTGCATGCTCCCTTCAACGGTGCAGTCTTCGATCGCCTTCACCTCGATCGCGCGCGGCAATGTCGCGGCAGCCGTTTGTGCAGCCTCGGCCTCAAGCCTCCTCGGCATCGTTCTCACACCGCTGCTGGTCGGTCTGCTGATGGGCGCACAGGGCGGAATCTCCATGCACAGCATCGAGGAGATTCTGCTCCAGCTCCTGGTGCCGTTCGCGGCCGGCCAGCTCGCGCGGCCATGGATAGGGGCATGGCTCAGCCGGCACAAATGGCTCACCGGCCTCGTGGATCGTGGCTCGATCCTGCTGATCGTCTATACGGCCTTCAGTGAAGGCGTGGCGAACGGGATCTGGCACCGTGTGGATCTCACAAGCCTGGTGAGCGTGGTGCTGGTCGATAGTCTTCTGCTCGGCTTGGTGCTGACGGCGACCACGCTGGCGAGCCGCTGGCTTGGCTTTTCGCGTGAGGATGAGATCGCGAGCGTCTTCTGCGGCTCGAAGAAGAGCCTCGCCAGCGGCATCCCGATGATCAACGTGCTCTTCCCGGCCTCTGCTGTCGGGCTGATGGTGCTGCCTCTCATCCTGTTCCATCAGATCCAGCTCATGGTCTGCGCCACGCTCGCCTGCCGCTATGCCAGGCGCGAGGATCCGCCGAGTGGATATCGGGCTGGTCCGATTGCAGAGAAGGAAACGACGCCGTCCGCTGAATGGTCACGCCGGAAGCGGGCGCTTCTTAGGCCTCAGGCGACCGGATAGAACTTGGCTTTCACCAGAGATTCGAACAATTCTAAGGATAAAACAAAAGAAATTCCTGGCATGGGACGACTGTCTGCCGAAATTCATTTCGGTACGCAACTTGGACGTGACCATCGCAATCACACTCTATCATATGTAATCGCATGCATCTTTTGCATGTGCGAAGAGCGTTCATCGGGATAGCGGATCACCGGCAAATGCACCACATGGGGTGCCCACGGGACGCGGAATGCACCCCGACGACAAAGAAAGACGGAGCTCTTCCGATGAAGAAAAATTTTCTTGGAGTGGCACTGACCGGACTGATGCTCACCGCACCAGCGGTCTTTCAGACAGCAAGCGCAGGCGAGGCATGGAGTTCCTCACCACCGACCGGCACGGCGTATGATTCTTCACAAGCGTACTATGCGTCAGGCTATGGCGCTTACGCGGCGCTGGATGATCAGGACAATGTGCATCTTCGCCCCGCATCGCCGGTGAGTCGTGATCCTGCCGTTGTCACCGTCCCGCGGGACAGCACGCTCCGGCTCGTCAACGGGACGGGTGGTGGCGGCTGAGCCTCGGTCCCTCTCACACCGAAGGTGACGGAAAATCGCTATT
>DASZQO010000151.1:0-7420 GCA_035549615.1 Acetobacteraceae bacterium | reverse complement strand
GGCCGGCAGGGTCGGGTCGGCGTCCACCGCTTCGCGGGCGAGCTTGAGCGCCGCGCCGGGGTTCAGCTCGGCCTCGGATGCTGCCGCGGCAAGGGCCGCGCGCGCCGGTGGATCGGCCAGCGCCAGGGCTGCACGCCAGTCCCCGGTTTCGATCGCGGCGCGCTGACGGTCGCGGCGGAGCCAGGGGCCGCCCGGATGGGCCGCCTCGGCTTGGCGGGCCAGGCGCGCGGCCTCCGCCCACTCCCCGCGCGCGACGGCCTGGCGGAAGAGGCCGCGCAGCCCGAGAAAAGCGCCTTCCTTCTGCTCGGCGAGGAGGCGGTAGATCGTCTCAGCCTCATCGCCGCGCTCGGCGAGCCGGGCCGCCTCGGCGGCAAGGAACAATGTCTGCGGCGTGTCGCCAAGCAGGCGGCGGGCGCGGGCGGCCTCGTGCTGCGCGCCATTGGCCTGGCCGGCGGCCAGGGCCAGCAATGTGCGGGTGAGCGCGCGGTCGCCGCGCGCGCGGTCCCGCCCGCTGCGCCAGAGCCGAAACCGCCGCGGCAGATGGAAGACGAGGCCGATCAGCCGCAGCAGGACATAGGCGAGCAGGATGAGAAGGATCAGTCCCAGCGCGGCCAGCGGCGTGCGGAGTGTGAGGCTGATGCTGCCGATCTCGGCCGAGACGGTGCCGGGCAGGAGGGCAAGTCCGAAGGCGATGGCGAGCACCACCACGCTCGCAACAAGGAAGAAGAGAACGCGGCGCATCAGGTGGAACCGGCAAGCGCCGCCAACGCCACCTCGGCATCGCGCAGCGCGGTTGCCTCGTCTTTCCACGCCGCCATTGCCGGGGCGAGCGGCTTGGGCAAGGCCGCGAGCGCTGCGAGGCAGGCGGAGAGGTCGCCGGCCTCGAGCGCGGTGCGGGCGGCGGCGAGGGTTTCCTCGGCGGGATTGCCGATGATCACGCGATTGCCCGAGCGCAGCGTTATGAGGTTGCCGGCCTGCGCCAGCAGGCGCTCGAGAAAGGGCTTGCCCGCGGTCGAAGGGCGGCTCGCGGTCAGCTCGGCGCGGGCGGCCTGCGGATAAGAGAGGCGAAGCGAGGCGAGCGTCGGCGGGGCAGTGGTGGCGAAGCGGGCGAGCGCGGCCGGCGCTTCTGGCAGGGCGCCGAGCGGCCGGCCCGCGGCGAAGGCGGTGGCGGCGGCTTCGATCCGCGCGAGCCGCTCGATCCGGGAGAGACGGGCGGAAAGGGCGGCAAGCGACTTGCCGAGTGCATCGATCCGGGCAGAGAGCGGCGCCACGGCCGCGCTGAGCTCGGCCTGATCAGGGGGTGCCAGGCTCTGGGGAGACGGGTTTGCGGGCGGGCGCTTTTCGAGCGCGGCGAGTCGCGCCTCGATCGGGCCGAGATCGGGTTGGGGTGGCAGCGTGGCGAGCTTTTGCCCAAGCACCGCGAGCTGCGCGGCAAGACCGTCGAGCCGGCCGGAGAGCGTGGTGAGGGCGGCCGAAGAGGCCGGCGGTGGCGCGGGCTGCTGGCGGGGAAAGGCCCAGACCGCGGCAACGGCAGCGGCCAGAACGAGAAAACCAAGCAGGAAGAGCCAGGCCGGCACACCGGATCGCGGCGGCGGTGATGCCGCCGGCGGCTCCACGGGGAGGAGAGTCGTTTCGGGCTCAGAAGAGGGCGTCACGTCCGGTTCGGTCATGGGAGCAGAGCGATCAGCGCCTCCTCGTTTGGGGACAGTGCGACACGGACAGCGCGGAAGGGCAAGCGGCGAAGCACCTCCGCCGCGCGTTCGGCGATGGCAAGCGCGGTGATGGAGGCGAGTGAAGCGGCGAGCCCGGCATCAACAATGAGATGGGCGAAGGTCTGCGCCGTTTCGGTTGAGAAAAAAAGTATGGTGCCGACCCGTCCTTCCATCAGAGCAAGCCGCGCCGCGCGGGGAAGGCCGGCGACGGGATTGGCCGAATAGAGCGTGCGGCGGAGCACCGAAAACCCCGCTTCCCGCAACGAAGCGGCAAGTGGGCCGCCCTGGCCGGCGCCGCTGGCGAGCAGCAACGCCCCGTCGTCCGGACGGCAGATGCCGCGAACGAGGGAGGCCAGCGCCAGGGCATCGCCGGCCGCACTGGTGACTTTGGCGAAACCGAGCGCCCGGGCCTTGGCGGCGGTGGCATCGCCAACAGCATGGAGCGGGACCCGGTGATAGGACGTGGGCAGCCCGGGCAGGGCATTGGCGCTGGTGACCAGCACGGCTTGCAGGCGTGCGGGCTCGGGCAGCCGCGTGGGGCGCGCGCGGATGCGGAGCAGGGGGGCGAGAATCGGGGTGAAACCGCGTGCGGCGAGCTTTGCGGCGGTTGCCGAAGCCCCGGGCTCCGGGCGGGTGACGAGAACGCCGGGGCGATCAGGCAAAGATGTCGGGCGGGGAGTCGGCGCGCAGGCTGCGTCCAAGCTCGGTGCCAATACGGGCCGCATCCGAGGCCAGCCCCGACATGCTGCGCCGGAGCAGGAAGCTGCCATCCGCGCGGGCGACCAGACCGACGAGGCGGAGCTGCCCATCGGGAAGCAGTTGAGCATGGCCGCCAATCGGCGTGCGGCACGAGCCGTCGAGCGCGGCGAGCAGGGCGCGTTCGGCGGTGGCGACGGCGGCGGCTTCGGCATCCTCGATGGCGGCGAGAAGCTCGCGAAGCTCGGCATCGTCGGTGCGGACGGTGACCCCAATGATACCCGGTCCGGCCGCCGGAACCATGGTCTCGACATCGAGCGGCAGCACATTCGGCCCGCCCGCGACCTCAAGGCGGCGCAGGCCCGCGAGCGCGAGGACGCCGGCCGCAAGATCGCCGGCGCGAATGCGGGCGAGGCGGGTGCCGACATTGCCGCGCAGCGGCACCACGGCGAGATCGGGCCGGGCGGCGAGAAGCTGCGCCTGGCGGCGGACGGAGGATGTGCCGAGCCGCACGCCCGGGGGAAGAGCGGCCAGCGGATCGTCTGCCTCTGGCACAAGGCAGCCATGGCCGAGGATCAAGGCATCACGCGCATCCTCGCGCCGGAGCGTGCAGGCGAGCACGATCCCCGGCGGTAGCTCGGTCTCGAGGTCCTTGAGGCTATGAACGGCGAAATCGATGCGATGATCGGCCAGCGCCTCGTGGATCTCCTTGGCGAAGAGACCCTTGCCCCCAATCTCGGCAAGCCTCCGATCCTGCACGCGATCGCCGGTGGTGGTGATCGGATGCTCCTCGAATACGTCGAGCGTCTTCAAGACCGGGCAGAAATGGCGCAGCACCGAGAGGAAGGCTCGGGTCTGGACAAGGGCAAGCGGCGAGGCGCGGGTGCCGACGCGGAGCGGCAGCTCGCGCATATGCGGCGGAACGCGCACCGTTGCCGTCTGCTCCGGGGGCTTCAGGGCGGTCATCCGCACGTCCTAAAACCGCGCCGAGCGAAAGGAAAGGGATGGCGGCGAATTTGAATGGAACGGGCCCCGTGCTTGGGATTGAGAGCTCCTGCGACGAGACGGCGGCGGCGGTGCTCGATGGCACAGGGCGTGTTCTAAGCCAGCGCCTGCTGAGCCAGCTCCGCGAGCACGCACCCTATGGCGGGGTCGTGCCGGAGATTGCGGCGCGCGCGCACCTCACCCACCTGCCCGGCCTGGTGCGGGAAGCGATGGCCGAGGCGGGGATCGATTTTTCCGGGCTCGCGGCGGTGGCAGCGACCGCCGGGCCCGGGCTGATCGGGGGGCTGATCGTCGGCAGCCAGCTCGGCAAGGGGATCGCGCTTGCCGCAGGATGCCGCTTCCTGGCGATCAATCATCTCGAGGCGCATGCTCTGACCCCGCGGCTGCCGGGGCTGGGGGAAGCGCCGTTTCCCTATCTGCTGCTGCTGGTCTCAGGCGGGCACAGCCTCTTTGCCTCGGTCGAGGGCGTGGGGCGCTACGGCCTGCTCGGCGCGACGATCGACGATGCGGCGGGCGAGGCTTTCGACAAGGTGGGAAAGCTGCTCGGGCTGCCCTGGCCGGGCGGACCGGCGCTGGAGCGGCTGGCAACCGCGGGCGACCCGCGGCGCTGGCACTTCCCCCGTCCGCTCGCCGGCCGGCCGGGCTGCGATTTCAGCTTCAGCGGGCTCAAGACTTCGGTCGCCCATTCGGTGGCGGGCTTCCCGCCAGGGGCTGTGCCGCGCATGGCCGCGGCGGATATCGCCGCCTCCTTCCAGGCCGCGGTGGCCGACGTAATGGCGGATCGGGCGGCGCACGCGATCGGGATGTTCGCTGCCCGCCACCCGGAGGCGCGGCTTCTCGTGGTCTCGGGCGGGGTGGCGGCGAACGGCGCGGTGCGGGCAGCCTTGGCCAAGGTGGCTGGGCGGGCCGGGTTCTCGCTCTTCGCCCCGCCTCTGTCGCTCTGCACCGACAATGCGGTGATGGTGGCGTGGGCGGGGATCGAGCGGCTTCGCCTCGGGCTGGTGGACGGGCTCGACGCGCCCGCCCGCCCCCGCTGGCCGCTCGATGAGGCGGGCTTATGAATTATCGGCATGCCTACCATGCCGGCAATTTCGGGGACTGCCTCAAGCAGGCGATCCTGTTCTGGATGCTCGGCGCGCTTTTGAAAAAGCCCCGGCCCTTCAGCATGCTGGATACCCATGCCGGCGCCGGCGGATACAACCTTGCCGCGCCGGAGGCCGTGCGGACCGGGGAATGGCAGAGCGGGATCGGGAAGCTGATGGACGACCCGCCGGTGCCGCTTGCGGCCTATGTGGCTCTCGTGCGCGCTGCTGGCTGTTTTCCCGGCTGCTGCCTCCTGGCGCGGAGCGTGATGCGACCAGCGGACAGGCTGATCTGCTGCGAGCTTCATCCGGAGGACCATGCGGCGCTGAAGCGACGCTTTGCGGACGATCGGCAGGTGGCGGTGCATCAGCGGGACGGATACGCGGCCCTCAAGGCGCTGCTGCCGCCCGATCCGCGGCGGGGCCTTGTCCTGATCGATCCGCCCTATGAGGAGCCGGGCGAATTTTCGCGCGTGGCCGCCGGGTTGGAGACGGCCTATGCGCGGTTTCGCGGCGGGGTTCTTGCGGCCTGGTATCCAATCAAGCACCGCGCGCCGGTGCGGGATTTTCATGCCGTGCTCTGCGAGAGCGGGATGCGCGATATCGTTGCGGCGGAGTTTTTCCTTCGCGAGCCGACCGATCCCACGCGGCTCAATGGCGCCGGGATGGTGGTGATCCATCCACCCTTCGAGTTCGAGCCGGCCGCGCGGGCGATTCTCGATTCCCTTTCCGAACGGCTCGGCACCGGCGAGCGGGGTGGCGGCGTCGCGCTGATGCGCCTGGTTGATGAATAGCATCGGCATCGTCGGCGCCGGAGCCTGGGGCACGGCACTCGCCCTCTTTGCCCATCGCGCGGGGCATCCGGTGCAGCTCTGGGCGCGCGATCCGGAACGGCGGCTTGAGATCGCCGCGCAGCGGGAAAACCGGCGGCTGCCGGGCGTCACGCTGCCCAAGGACATCGAACTGGCGGACGACCCTTCCATGCCGGGGTCCGCGTTGCTCCTGCTCGCAGTCCCGATGCAGCATTTTCGCGCGATCGCGGGCACGGTCCTGCCCGCCGGCCGGCCGCTGGTCGCCGTGGCGAAGGGCATGGAAGCGGGAACCGGCTTGCTTCCGCTCGAGATCCTGGCCGAGCTGCACCCGGATACGCCAGCCGCGGTGCTCGCGGGGCCGAATTTCGCTGCCGAGATCGCCGCCGGGTTGCCGGCGGCCACGGTGCTGGCCGCCGCCGATGGCGCGCTTCGGCAGATGCTGCTCGGCGCATTGGCAGGACCGGGGCTCAGGCTCTACGGCAATGCCGATCCGCTCGGGGTGCAGGTGGGGGGAGCCGCCAAGAACGTGATCGCAATTGCCGCTGGGGCGGTGATCGGCGCCGGCTGGGGCGAGAACGCGCGGGCGGCGCTGGTGACGCGGGGGCTTGCCGAGCTTTCGCGGCTGGTGGAGGCGCTTGGCGGGCGGCGGGAGACGAGCTTCGGCCTCTCCGGGCTCGGCGATCTGGTGCTGACCTGCACCGGGCGGACGAGCCGGAATTTTCGCTATGGGCTGGCGCTTGGCCGGGGCGAGGTGCCTTGCCTGGAGGGCGTGGCCGAAGGGGTCGCGACGGCGCCGGCGCTGGTGGCGCGGGCGGCTTCGTCCGGCTGTGAGGTGCCGGTTGCGGCTGCGGTGGCGCGTTTGCTTAAGGGTGAGATGACGCTGCGCGCTGCGATGGCCGAACTGCTCGCCCGGCCCCAGCGGGACGAGTAGCGGGACGCCCGGGGATGTTCCGCAACATTCTGACCGTCGGGTTCTGGACATTGATGAGCCGGGTCCTGGGTTTTGTGCGCGATGTGCTGATCGCCGACCGGCTTGGCGCGGGGATGGTTGCGGATGCCTTCTTCGTCGCGCTCAAGCTGCCGGATTTGTTTCGCCAGCTGTTCGGAGAGGGCGCGTTCAACGCCTCCTTCATTCCGGCCTTTGCCGGCGTGCTTGCGACGGATGGGCGAAAGGCGGCACGGCGCTTCGCCGAGGAAGTGACAAGCGTCATGGTGATCTGGCTCGGCGTGCTGAGCGTGGCCGGTGTTGTTTTCATGCCGGAGCTGATGGTGGTGCTGGCGCCGGGCTTTGCCGCGATCCCGGCGAAGTTCGCGCTCGCCGTGCGGCTGACGCGGATCACCTTCCCCTATCTGATGCTGGTTTGCCTAACGGCTGGATTCGGCGGTGTGCTGAACGGGCTGCACCGGTTCGCCGCGGCTGCCGCAGCGCCGATCCTCTTCAATCTCTTTGCGATCGCGGCACTGCTTTTCCTCACCCCGTGGGTGCCTTCCGCCGGATATGCGCTTGCCTATGGCGTGACCTTTTCGGGCATCGCGCAGCTCGTGCTGCTGGCATGGTCGATGGCGCGGGCAGGGATGGCGCTCAGGCTGCTCAGGCCGCGGCTCACACCTGCCGTGCGGCTCGTGATGCGGCGGATGGGGCCGGGGGTGATCGGTGTCGGCGTCATGCAGATCAATGTCGCGGTCGATACCATCGTCGCAAGCTTTCTCAAGCCTGGTTCGGTCTCCGTGCTCTATTATGCCAATCGGGTGAACCAGCTTCCGCTCGGCATCATCGGCGTTACGGTGGGGACCGCGCTCCTGCCGGTCCTTTCGCGCCAGGTGCGGGCGCGCGCGCCGCTTTCGGCGCATCGGACGATGAACCGGGCGATCGAATTCGCGCTCGTGCTCACCTTGCCGGCCGCGATGGGGCTTGCCGTTCTTTCGGTGCCGATCGTGCGCGTGCTCTTCGAGCGCGGGGCCTTCACCGGGAGCGATGTCACGGCGACGTCGGCTGCCCTGGTCGCCTATGCGGCCGGAGTGCCGGCGACGGTGCTGACGAAGGTGCTGGCGCCGAATTTCTTCGCCCGGGGGGATACGAAGACGCCCGTGCTAGTGGGCTTGGCCGCACTGT
>DASZQO010000150.1:0-4179 GCA_035549615.1 Acetobacteraceae bacterium | reverse complement strand
ATCTTTCCCGATACTGTTCCGGGGTCATGTTATAGGCGGTTTTCAGGTGCCGTTTCAGCATCTTGAGCTTCTTTCCGTCCTCCAGGCAGATGATGTAGTCGGGAAAGACGGACCTTTTCACCGGCACCGCCGGCTGCGGCTTTTCGACCGGGGCTGCCTCTTTGCCGACGCCGGCAAGGGTGCGATAGACATCCTGAATCAAAGCCAGAAGAGCATCCGGCGAAACCGAATTGTTCGAAACATGGGCCGAAACAATTTGCGCCGTCAGCCCGAGAACATCCGGATTCGACCCATGATCAGCCATGCTGCTTCCTTACCGCGTGCCTGACCGTGTCATATAGTGAGACAAATTCGATTCCCGCAATGCAAATTTCTTGCGAGCAGAGGAAATTCTTATGAATTCCACTATAGCCGCCGATCTTGAGCTCGATATCACTGGCGAAGTCTGTCCGATGACTTTCGTTCGCACCCGATTGGCCCTTGAGAGACTGGCGCCGGGGCAAACATTGCTGGTGCATCTCAAGGGTGCCGAGCCGTTGCGCAATGTTCCCGCCACGGCGGAAAGCCAGGGTCATGCCGTGCTGGCCCTGACGACCGGAAAGGACGGGGTGAGCCGGCTCCTGCTCCGGCGCGGCCCGGCCTGAGGGATCGCCCCGAAACGGGGTGGCCCGGGACGGAAGATTGCCGCCCATGGTCGAAGCGGCAGCGAGTTGCTATATCCGCCCCACGCCTGACTGCTCTCGCGGCAGTGCAGCAGAAAATGCCAAGGGGTTAGGTCATGGCCCGCCGCCGCCAGCTTTACGAGGGAAAGGCGAAGATCCTGTTCGAGGGGCCAGAGCCGGGCACCCTCGTGCAATATTTCAAGGACGACGCCACCGCCTTCAATGCCCAGAAGCGGGGCGTGATCACCGGCAAGGGGGTGCTCAACAACCGCATCAGCGAATATCTGATGCTGCGGCTGGCCGAGATCGGCATCCCGACCCACTTCGTCCGCCGGCTCAATATGCGCGAGCAGCTCATCCGCGAGGTCGAGATCATTCCGATCGAGGTGGTGGTGCGGAACGTGGCCGCCGGCAGCCTCTCGAAACGGATGGGCATCCCGGAAGGCAAGCGGCTGCCGCGCAGCATCATCGAATATTATTACAAGAACGATGAGCTCGGCGATCCGATGGTGGCCGAAGAGCATATCACCGCCTTCGGCTGGGCGACCCCGCAGGACATGGACGACATCGTTTCTCTCTCGCTCCGGGTGAATGATTTCCTGACCGGGCTCTTCCTCGGCGTCGGCATCACGCTCGTCGATTTCAAGCTGGAATTCGGCCGGCTTTGGGAGAACGAGGAGATGCGCATCGTCCTCGCTGACGAGATCTCCCCCGACAATTGCCGGCTCTGGGACAGCAAGACCAACGAGAAGATGGACAAGGATCGTTTCCGCCGCGACCTCGGCAAGGTCGAGGAAGCCTATCAGGAGGTGGCCAAACGCCTCGGCATTCTGCCCGAAGCCGGCACGCGCGACATGAAGGGCCCAGAGGTCATGCAGTGAGCGCCCGTCCGAGAGGCGATGCCGTGAGAAATCCTGTGACGGGCGAGGCACGGTGAAGGCAATCGTGACCGTGATGCCGAAACCGGGGGTGCTCGATCCGCAGGGCAAGGCGATCGCGCGCGCGCTCGGTCATCTCGGGTTTGGCGGTGTTGGCGAGGTGCGGGCGGGCAAGGTGATCGAGCTCGAGCTGGCCGCCACGGACGCCGAGGCCGCGCGCAAGGAAGCCGCCGCGATGGCCGAGCAGCTTCTTGCGAATACCGTGATCGAAAGCTTCTCTGTGACGATATCGCAATGATAAGGATGGCTTGCTAGCCGATGCGCGCCGGCATCATCGTCTTTCCCGGCATCAACCGCGAACGCGACATGGCGCTCGCGCTCGCGCTCGCCTCCGGGCGCAAGCCGCGCATGCTCTGGCACACCGAGACCGATCTTTCCGGGCTTGATCTCGTCGTCATTCCCGGCGGCTTCTCCTATGGGGATTATCTGCGCGCCGGGGCGATGGCCGCCCATTCCCCGATCATGGGCGCGGTGCGTGCGCACGCGGCGCGCGGGGGCTATGTGCTGGGCGCCTGCAACGGATTTCAGATCCTCACCGAGGCCGGGCTGCTGCCCGGCGCGCTGCTGCGCAATGTCTCGCTCCGCTTCCTCGCCATGGATTGCCATCTCCGCGTCGAGCGCGCGGGTACGGTTTTCACCGGACATTTCCAGAAAGGCGAGGTCTTTCGCGCCGTCCTCGCTCATGGCGAGGGAAATTACTACGCTGATGAAACGACGCTCGACCGCCTGGAGGGCGAGGGCCTGGTTGCTTTCCGCTATGCCGCGCCGGACGGGCGGCTTACGCCCGCCGCCAATCCGAACGGCAGCGCACGGGCGATCGCCGGCATCTTCAGCCCCAATCTGCGCGTGCTCGGGCTGATGCCGCATGCGGAGAATCTGGTTGATCCACTGGCGGGCGGCGATGACGCGAAGAAACTCTTCGAGGGGTTGGCCGCCGCGTTCGCCGCATGAACAAGCCCCTGGCCGCCCTGGCCGCGGAGTTCGGCCTTTCCGCGCAGGAATATAGCCGCGTGCTCGCGATCCTTGGCCGCGAGCCGCGTCTTGCCGAGCTCGGCATTTTCGCCGCCATGTGGTCCGAGCATTGCTCATACAAATCCTCCCGCGTCTGGCTGCGGGAGCTTCCGACCACCGCCCCCTGGGTAATCCAGGGGCCGGGGGAGAATGCAGGGGTGGTGGCGATCGGCGAGGGTCTTGCCGCCGTCTTCAAGATGGAGAGCCACAACCACCCGAGCTTCATCGAGCCCTATCAGGGTGCGGCGACCGGGGTTGGCGGGATTCTCCGCGATGTTTTCACCATGGGGGCGCGGCCGATCGCCAATCTCAACGCGCTCCGCTTCGGCGACCCGGGCGAGCCGGGGACGAAGCGCATCGTCGATGGGGTGGTGCGGGGAATTGGCGGCTACGGCAATTGCGTCGGCGTGCCGACGGTGGGCGGGGAGATCAATTTCCACCCCGCCTATAACGGCAATCCGCTGGTCAATGCGATGACCGTCGGCATCGCCCGGGCGGACCGCATCTTCCGCTCCGCCGCCGCGGGGGTGGGAAACCCGGTTGTCTATGTCGGCGCCAAGACGGGACGCGACGGCATCCAGGGCGCCACGATGGCGAGCGCCGCCTTCGGTGATGACGCAGCAGAGAAGAGGCCGACCGTTCAGGTCGGCGATCCCTTCACCGAAAAACTGCTGATCGAGGCCTGCCTCGCCCTCATGGAGACGGACGCAATCATCGCCATCCAGGATATGGGCGCGGCCGGCCTCACCAGTTCGGCGGTGGAGATGGCGGGCAAGGGCGGGCTTGGCATCGCGCTCGATCTCGATGCGGTGCCGGTGCGCGAAAAGGGCATGACCGCCTATGAGATGATGCTTTCGGAGAGCCAGGAGCGCATGCTGATGGTGCTGCGCCCCGGCCATGAGGATGCGGCACGGGCGATCTTCGCCAAATGGGAGCTCGATTTCGCGATCATCGGGCGGCTTACGGATAGCGGGCGGATCGTCGTGACCCATCGCGGCGCGGTCGAGGCGGACATCCCGCTCGGGCCGCTGGCGACGGAGGCACCCCTCTATCGCCGCCCGATCGAGGAGACGCCGAAGCCGGCGGTGCTGGCGGCGGCGGACATCGCCGATCCGCTCGGGCTGGAGGCAGCGCTTCTCCGGCTGATCGCCTCACCCGATCTCTGCTCACGCCGCTGGGTCTGGGACCAGTACGACGCCATGGTGGGCGGGCAGACGGTGAAGCGGCCCGGCACGGCGGACGCGGCGGTGGTGCGCATCGAGGGGCATGCGCTCGCACTCGCGCTCACCACCGACTGCACGCCGCGCTACTGCGCCGCCGATGCGCAGACGGGTGGCGCGCAGGCGGTGGCGGAGGCGTGGCGCAACCTGACGGCGGCGGGCGCGCGGCCGCTGGCGCTGACCGACAATCTCAATTTCGGCAGCCCCGAGAACCCGCTTGTGATGGGCCAGTTCGCGGCCGCGATCCGCGGCATGGGCGCGGCCTGCCGCGCGCTCGACTTCCCGATCGTTTCCGGAAATGTGAGCCTCTACAATCAGACCGCCGGCAACGCGATCCTGCCGACCCCT
>DASZQO010000149.1:0-11119 GCA_035549615.1 Acetobacteraceae bacterium | reverse complement strand
GGCTTGCCGGTTCCCTCCATGATGCCGGGGATCTCGCGGAACTGCCGCCGCACCTCGACGACGACCGAACCCGCCGCCCGGCCGACCGCGGTCATGCCGAGCGCGCCGAAAAGGTAGGGCATGGCCCCGCCGATGAAGAGCCCGATCACCACATAAGGGTTCTGGAGCAGGAACTGCACCGAGAGGTTCGGGAAATCGGTATGCAGGTCCTGGGTATAAGCAGCGAAGAGCACAAGCGAAGCGAGCCCCGCCGAGCCGATCGCATAGCCCTTGGTCACCGCCTTGGTGGTGTTGCCGACAGCGTCGAGCGCGTCGGTGGTCTTGCGCACCTCGCCTGGCAGATCGGCCATCTCGGCGATGCCGCCGGCATTGTCGGTGACCGGCCCATAGGCGTCGAGCGCCACGATCATCCCGGCGAGCGCCAGCATCGTGGTGGCTGCGACGGAAATACCGAAAAGCCCGGCCAGCGCGTAGGAAAGCGCGATGCCGACGCAGATCACGACCACTGGCGCGGCGGTCGCTTCCATCGAGACCGCGAGCCCCTGGATCACGTTGGTGCCGTGACCGGTGGTGGAGCTGCGGGCGATGCTCTGCACCGGACGGAAATTGGTGCCGGTGTAATATTCGGTGATCCAGACGATGAGCCCGGTGACGCAGAGACCCACCACCGCGCAGAGAAAGAGGGTGAGGCCGGTGATGGTCTGCCCGTCTGTCATCGCGATGGGGGCGCCGATGCCGAGAAGGGCGGCGATCAGCAGGAAGATCGCCACCACCGAGATCGCCCCGGTGACCAGAAGGCCTTTGTAGAGTGCCCTCATGATTCCCTGGTCGGGCCCGATGCGTACGAAATGGGTGCCGATGACGGACGCGATGATGCAGACCCCACCGATGCCGAGCGGCAGCATCAGCAGCGAATCGCGGATCGGCCCGGCGAAAAAGACGGCAGCGAGCAGCATGGTGGCGACCAGCGTGACGGCGTAGGTCTCAAACAGGTCGGCCGCCATACCGGCGCAATCCCCGACATTGTCACCCACATTGTCCGCGATCACGGCGGGGTTGCGGGGATCATCCTCAGGAATACCGGCCTCCACCTTGCCGACGAGGTCGGCGCCGACATCCGCGCCCTTGGTGAAGATGCCGCCGCCGAGACGGGCGAAGATCGAGATCAATGAGGCGCCGAAGCTCAAGCCCACCATGGCTTCCAGCACCTGGCGCAGCTCGGCGGCGGGCGTGATTGCCCGTAGGATGAAATAATAGATGGAGACGCCGAGCAGTCCGAGCCCGACGACCAGGAGGCCGGTGATCGCGCCGGACTTGAAGGCGAGGCCAAGCCCCGCATCGAGCCCTTTGCGCGAAGCTTCCGCGGTGCGGACATTGGCACGCACCGAGACATTCATCCCGATATAGCCGGCCGAGCCCGAGAGGGCGGCGCCGATCAGGAAGCCGACGGCCACACGGATGCCAACGGCCAGCCCGAGGATGATCAGGATGACGACGCCGACGATGGCGATGGTGGTGTATTGGCGGTTGAGATAGGCGCGGGCGCCTTCCTGGACGGCGGCGGCGATCTCCTGCATCCGGGCGTTGCCGGCATCGGCCGCCAGGACCTCGCGGCTGGTGCGGAAACCGTAGGCGAGCGCGAGGACGCCGCAAAGGATGACGACGATGCCCAGGAGAATCATTCTGGAACGGTCCCTTCCTGAATTTGGAGCGAATGGGGCGGGAAGACACGGCCGAGACACCGCCGGCCGGGAGCTCCCCGCCAGTCAAAGGCGGCGGACCATGCCAGAACCGGATTGTCGAGGCAACAAGATGGCCCGCGAGCCTCGCTAAGCGTTGCGCGCGGTGCTGCTTGCCAAGCCGGCCCAGCCGAGCCACAGATCGAGCCCCTTGGCGCCCGTAGCTCAACTGGTCAGAGCGGGCCGCTCATAACGGCTTGGTTGCAGGTTCGAGTCCTGCCGGGCGCACAGTAAAGTCAAGCAGTTGAAGGGAGAAAAAGAAACTAACTCGGAATGATTTGCCGGCAGCGGCAACATCTGCGCAACATCTGCCGGCGAAATTGCAGGGGAAAGACGGCGGATGCCAAGCCCATGAAGGGGCGCTTCGGCCATGAAAAGGCGCTGCGGCCACCGCAGGGCCGGGACATTCTCCGTCGCGGACAGGCGCCCCCTCACTCCTCGGTCATGTCATGCTGCTTCTCTCGCCGCTGCCGCAAGCGACGCTCGAACCTTCTCCATTGGAGTGATGAGCAGAAGAGGATTGCCAGGCATCGCCTGAAATTTCCAGCGGAGATAGAACCCTGCGGCGCGTAAAATGCCACCACGCGAGCCGCCTCTGTGTCCACGACAACCTGTGTCTTGGCGTGCCCGTAACTATGGCGAGACAGGGCCCGGGTGCGCAGCCATTCGTCAAGCGCGTGATAGCCGCAGGAAAATCCGGATAGAACGTGATCCTTAGATATCGGATGGGGCGGCGTCAGCACTCACTTGCCCCAGGGGGACGGCGAGCGAGCCAAGGCAACGATGTCCGCCTCTGGCAGCACTGGCGCGCCCAAGATCGACATGAAGGCCGCCCAGTTCTCATCAGGCACCTGGAAAACCCGATGATCCGCAAGGGCATTCCGAGCTTCCCGGACGGCGCTGCTGAGGATGAATTCGGACATAGATGTATGACGCACGCGCGCCGCCGCGGCTAAAAGGGCCTTCGCGCTGGCTGCCGTTCATACTTCTATGATCTCTTCCTTCCGCGTCCGCCTCGGGGGCGTCGCACGGACGATGCGCGCGCTCATCTCTCGATCCTCATTGTGCCGGAATTGTCCAGACAATAGAGGGACATATGACTTCAAATCGGATAAAGACAAAAAAATTTCTTCGTTTCCCGGCCTCCAAGGCCGTCTTCAAACGGGGCACCCAATTCTTCCTTTGGTGAACTGCTCGCGGTTTGGACCGGACTCCTGGCATAAGCGGGAAGGCGCAAGACTATCCTTGAGAACAGGCTCATGCTCGGGGAGGTGTCAGCGGATTGACCTGATCACCGGGGCGGCCCGTTGGTGGTTTGCCCGTTGGCGGTTTGGAGGTGCGCCGGCCCGAGGAACGCCTGCCCGGCCGCAAGGCAATGGAGAGAGAGATCCACAGGCAGGCTCTGGCCAAGGCCAAAAACTGATCTCGCGGCCATTGCTGCTGCATCCGATGAAAGCCGCCGCCGCGCTGCTTAAGCGTAATGATCGAAAATTATCACGCTTTCACGGGAAAAGTGGGCGATGTGGGGGCTGGAGGTCCTTGGCTATTGTTTTTGTTTTCTCGCGTGATCCGGACCTTTGGTGATTCCGCCTCCGGCCATGACGCTCTAAAAATTCGTCTCAGGATTTAGACGGCACCAGTGTTCCCTCTCCGACCGCGAAAGCGAGCCGTACCAGGCAGCCAGCGGCCCCGTCCATACCGGCGCGATCTGCCTGTTCGGCCAATGTGATCAGCCGATCGATCAGCACCAAAGGGCTGAAGGAGGGGCAGAGATCACGCATGGTAGGAAGAGGCATGGGTACCTCCGCCGAGAGCTTGCTGGTGATATGTAACCACTCATTCCTTGCCCAAGGATGAATTCGAACGCGATGAATCCGGACGCTCGCGCAGCGCCCGGACTCGCAGTGCCGAGGCGAGGGAGCGCTTGGGTGGACGCTCGGCATCGGTTTCGGAGACGAGAGCGGAGAGCGAGCACCCGCGCTGGGCGGCAATGGCGGCGAGTGCTGCCCAGAATTCGGGCTCCAGCGCGACGCTGGTGCGGTGTCCGGAAAGGGTGAAGCTGCGCTTTTCGAGCATCAGGACACGCTTTCGAGCCGAGCGAGGGCCCAGTCTGCCGCCTCTGCGACAACGGGATCGGGATCAGCGCGGAGGGGCGCGGCGGCGGCGGCGAGTTTTTTGTCGCGCGAATTGCCGATGGCGATCAGGACATTGCGGACGAATCGGTTGCGCCCGATGCGTTTGATGGGCGAGCCCGAAAAACGGGCGCGGAAGGCGGCGTCATCGAGGGCGGCGAGCTCAACGAGCATGGGAGCCGAGAGATCGGGCCGGGCGGCGAGCTTCGCTTCCCGGCCGGCAGCGGCGAAGCGGTTCCAGGGACAGACGGCGAGGCAATCGTCACAGCCATAGATGCGATTGCCGATGGCCGGGCGGAGTTTTTCCGGGATCGGGCCACGATGCTCGATCGTGAGGTAGGAAATGCAGCGGCGCGCATCGAGCTTGTAGGGAGCGGGGAACGCCTCCGTCGGGCAGGATTCGAGGCAGTTTCGACAGCTGCCGCAGTGATTGGGGTGCGGCGGGTCGGGTGTCAGGGCAAGCGTGGTGAAGATCTCGCCGAGGAAAAGCCAGCTTCCGTGGCGGCGCGAGACGAGGTTGGTGTGCTTGCCCTGCCAGCCGAGGCCGGCGCGTTCGGCGAGCGGCTTTTCCATCACCGGCGCGGTATCGACGAAGACCTTGACGGAGGCACCGAAGCGGGTGGCGATGAAGCCGGCGAGCTCCTTGAGCTTGCCCTTGAGGATATCGTGATAATCTCGCCCGCGGGCATAGATCGAGATATTGCCGCGCTCTGGGCGGGCGAGCGCGGCGAGCGGATCTTCCTTCGGCGCATAGGAGAGGCCGACGGCGATGACACTTCTTACCTCAGGCCAGAGCGTTTTGGGGTCTGCCCGCTCCGGCTCGCGGCGGGCGAGCCAATCCATCTCGCCCTGGATGCCCTGGGCGAGGAAGTCCCTCAGCGCAGCGCGCTGCCGGGGGGCGAGCGCGGCGGCGGTGAAACCGACGGCGTCGAAGCCGAGGGCGTGGGCACGGGCGCGAATGAGCTCTTCGCTAGCCGCGGCCACGGTAGGGCGCGACCGCCTGGGGGGGCAGGAAAAGCCCGGCCGGCGGCTCCCCGGTTTGCCAGAAGACATCGATCGGTATGCCGCCGCGCGGATACCAGTAGGCGCCGATGCGCAGCCAGTGCGGCGCCACGGCAGCAACCACGCGGCGGGCGATCATCATGGTACAGGCCTCATGGAAGGCGCCATGGTTGCGGAAGCTTCCGAGGAACAATTTCAATGACTTGCTCTCAAGCAGCCAGAGGCCGGGTACATAATCGATGACGATATGGGCGAAATCGGGCTGCCCCGTAATCGGGCACAGGGCGGTGAATTCCGGGCAGGTGAAGCGGACGACATAGGAAGCCCCCTCGTCGGGGTTGCGAACGCGCTCAAGGACGGCCTCCTCCGGGTTCAAAGGCAGCCCGACTTGCCGGCCGAGGAGGGTGGGTTCGTCCATCACCTTCGTTCTTTCCCGCGATCGTCCTTCCGGTGCGGGCCGGGATCTCCGCACGCCCAGGCCACACGCAGCGCGGCTTCATGTTCGGCGAGGTTTCCCGCGATGATCGCCGCGCGAAGGCCCCGCATCAGGGCCTGATAATAGTGCAGATTGTGCCGGGTGAGGAGCATCGCGCCGAGCATCTCGCCGGCCTTGAAGAGATGATGGAGGTAGGCGCGGGCATGGCGGCGGCAGGTGGGACAGGCGCAGGCGGGGTCGAGCGGAGCGGGATCGGCAGCGAAACGGGCATTGCGGAGATTGAGAATGCCCGTGGAGGTGAAGGCGCGGGCGGTACGTCCGGCGCGTGTGGGGATGACGCAATCGAAGAGATCGACGCCCCGCGAGACCGCCGAGACGAGATCCTGCGGCGTGCCGACGCCCATGAGATAGCGGGGGCGGCCGAGAGGGAGCGCGGGCAGCGTGGCGTCGAGCATTGCGAGCATGCAGGCCTGGCCCTCGCCAACCGCAAGGCCACCGATCGCGTAGCCATCGAATCCGAGGGCGGTAAGAGAGGCTGCGGATTGCAGGCGAAGCTCAGGATAGATGCTGCCCTGGACGATGCCGAAGAGGCCATAGCCGCGGCGGGGCTCATAGGCCGCCCGCGAGCGCGCGGCCCAGCGCATGGAAAGCTCCATCGAGCGGCGGGCTGCGGGAAGTGTGGCCGGAAATTCGGTGCATTCATCGAGCACCATGGTGATGGTGGCATCGAGCAGGTGCTGGACATGCACGGCACGCTCAGGCGTGAGTTGGATGCGGGCGCCGTCGATATGGGAGCGGAAGACGACGCCCTCCTCCGAAATTTTCCGCAAGGCGCCAAGGGACATCACCTGGAACCCGCCGGAATCGGTGAGGATGGGGCCGGCCCAGTCCATGAAGCGATGCAAGCCGCCGAGCGCGGCGATGCGTTCGGCGCCGGGGCGAAGCATGAGGTGATAGGCATTCGCCAGCACCATCTCGGCACCGGTGGCGCGGACGGAGGCGGTTTCCATGCCCTTGACGGTGGCCTGTGTCCCGACCGGCATGAAGGCGGGCGTATGGACGGGGCCGTGGGCGGTTTCGAGCACGCCGGCGCGGGCGGCGCCTTCCGTGGCGGCAAGGCGGAAAGGGAGGGTCATGGGGCGGGGGTTTAAAGCGTGATGGCCGGAGGGGAAATCACCGCAGGTCTCTCTCACGGGAGAAAACAAATGGCTGGAGCGGTTTGCATGAGCGAAGGCAAACGCATCCCGCCTCGGCTTGGCGACGCAGGACCCGGAGCCTTCGAAACCGAGGCGATGCCGGTGGTGCGGGGGTCGCCGCAAGGCTTCGAGCAATGAGGGCCCGCTTGTCGTTTTTATAACCTTCTGATTTCCGGTCATCGCGCTCTCGGCCCTTGTTTTCTCCCGGGAGAGAGACCTCGGGCGAATCCACCTTCGATCATCACGCCATGGCTCCGGTGCCGTGAATGCCGATATCCGCAGGCGTGCCGATGCTGTATGTTTTCTACTGTATGCTTTCTGGGGCGTTTTCAGAGGGCGTTTGAAACCGATTGCGTCCCCAGCGCCGCGCCCTCGCAATTCGTTGCATTTCGTGACGAACGCACGAGCGGAGAGGCAACCGGGCCGGAAAGCCCGTGAAAAAAGGAGATGACGATCATGAATCGTCGCGCTTTCCTCAAATCCTCAGCCGCGATGACGGCGGCCGCGTTCACCCCGTTGCCCGCACGCGCCGAGGGGCGGGTGGTGCTCGAACTGCAAAGCCGGGTCATCGAGGTGGATGGCAAGGCGGCCTCGGTGCTCGGGATCGCCCAGCCGGACGGCACAAGGGGTCTCTTCACAGATGTTTCGATACCGTTCCAAGTTCGGGTCCAGAACGGGCTCGATACCGAATCCCTGATCCATTGGCACGGGCTGACGCCGCCCTACCGGCAGGACGGGGTGCCCTATGTCTCGGCGCCGCCGATCCCCGCCGGTGGTCGCCAGGACTATGATTTCAAGCTCACCGTGGCCGGCACTTTCTGGATGCACTCGCATGTGGGGTTCCAGGAGCAGCGCCTGCTTTCCGCACCACTCATCATCCGCGACGGAGCCTCCGAGCACGCGGGAAGGCAGGAAATCGTTATTATGCTGCACGATTTCAGCTTCCGGAGTCCGGAGGAGATCTACGCCGGATTGCGGCAACGCAAAGGGGGCGGAGAACTGGCAATGGCCGGCATGAAGATGCCGGGTGCAGGGGGCCAAAGCACAACAGCGGCGTCGATGCAGGCCAAGCCCGATCTGAACGACGTCGATTATGACGCCTTCCTCGCCAATGACCGCACACTTGCCGACCCGGACATCGTGCAGGTGGAACCGGGCGGGCGAGTCCGGCTTCGGATCATCAATGGCAGCGCCGCGACCAATTTCTGGATCGGCCTTGGTGCGCTCCGCGGCACGCTCATCGCCGTGGACGGCATGGCGGTCAAGCCCATGACGCTCAACATCATGCCGCTTGCGGTGGCACAGCGCGCGGACATCCTGCTCGACCTGCCGGCGGGAACGGCTGCCTTTCCGATCCTGGCCCAGGTGGAAGGCAAGACCGACCGCACGGGAATCTTGCTCGCGACGGCGGGTGCCAAGGTCGGGCGGATTGGGAAGAAGGCTGCCATGCCGGCGCCGGCGGTCACGCTCGATTTCGAGCAAAGCCTGAGCGCCGCGGAGCCGCTCACGCCGCAGGTAGCTGGAATCCTGCGCGATGTGCTGCTCACCGGCGATATGCAGGCCTATGTCTGGTCGATGGACAATCAGGTCTATCCGAAGATCACGCCCATTATGGTGAGCGCGGGGAAGCGGGCCGAATTCGTCATGAAGAACCAGACGATGATGTCCCATCCGATGCACCTGCATGGCCACAGTTTTCAGGTGGTGGCGGTGAACGGGCGGAGATTTTCAGGGGCCGTGCGGGATACTGTTCTGGTAACACCGCAGGCGAGCGTGACCATCGCCTTCAATACGGACAATGTGGGGCGGTGGGCGTTCCATTGCCACAACCTCTATCATCTCGAGGCCGGGATGATGACGGTGGTTGACTACGAGGGCGTGAGGATGCCGCAGCGTCTTTAGCGAATGCCTGATACCGGCGCTTCACGCTTGGGTTGACGGGCGGCCTGGCGCAAACTTGGCTTATGAGTGAACAAACGGGTTTGGCGGCGGGGCTGGCGGCGATCCTGCGGGCCTCGTGCGATGCGGATATTGCCGCGATCACGGCGATCTATGGCTTTCATGTTCTCACCGGGACGGCTTCCTTCGAGACCGAGGCCCCGGATGTGGCGGAAATGGCTCGGCGGCGGACGGAGCTGGTCGGGCGCGGCTATCCCTATCTCGTCGCGGAGGATGGGGCGGGGGTCGCGGGATATGCCTATGCCGGGCCTTACCGGGCGCGGCCTGCCTATCGGGAGACGGTGGAGAACTCGATCTATCTGCGCCGGGACGCGGTGGGGCGCGGCCTGGGGCGGCGTCTGCTCGGTGCGCTCATCGAAGCCTGCGTGGAGCGGGGCTTTCGCCAGATGGTCGCGGTGGTGGGGGATAGCGGCAATCACGCCTCCATCCGGCTGCATGAGCGGGCAGGATTCCGCATGGTGGGGGTACTGCGCTCGGTCGGCTACAAGCACGGGCGCTGGCTCGATACGGTGCTGCTGCAGCGCGCGCTCGGCGTGGGCGATACGGAGCCACCGCCGGTGCGTTGACCGCCATCCAGGGCGGGCTGGGCGAGTGCGCAGGAAAGACGGGGCCACCCAACGTGGCCTGAGCGAGCCCACTGATGAAGATGCCTGATGGCATCGCCTGCTCTTCTTGCCTTCTTACAGCGTGGCACGCCTGGGAAGAGGGTCAATGCGTGGCGCGCAGGAAAATTCCCGCCCTCGTTTCCCATAAAACGTGATGACCGGAGGTGGGACCACCGGGGGTCTGAATCACGCGGGAGAATAAAGAGCGAGGGCGGGATAGGAGCGCGCGAGCGATCCCCTCCCGTTCTCACGCCGGAAGCATGGCCAGGTCCACACGCTTCGGCATTCCATTCCGTACCTGCATGGTTCCCATGAGCAGAGCTGCGTTTTCCGACGGGACACGGAATACGAATTGGGCAACGGCGGCTGGCGGCTCCAGCTGGAAGAACTGGGAACGATGTTGCGCCATATGGGCCTGTTGAAGCGATTTTCTTGCGTGATGATGGTCGGATGCGTGCTGCTTGCTCCAGGGGCGTGGGCGGGCATGTGGCAGGGCATGGCAAAGACACCGGTCGGGACGTGGCTGACCGCCAACGGGAACGCGGTGGTGCGGATTGCCCCGTGCGAGGATTCGGGTTCGAGCGAGATCCTCTGCGGCTGGATCGTGGGGCTCCTGCGTCCGCCTGGCACGCCGGTGCCGACAGACGTGCACGGAAATTCGCAATGCGGGCTCGCGATCATCACGAATGAAAGGCAGCAGGGCGATGCCTGGTTCGGAACGGTGGCCGATCCGCGCAATGGCTCGACCTATGGGGCACGCCTCAAGGTGGATGATGCCGGCAATCTCAAGCTGCGGGGCTACCTCGCCATTCCCCTGCTTGGCCAGACAGAGACGTGGCGCCCCTACCGGGGAGAGCTCGGCCCCGAATGCAGCATGACATGAACGCGATAAGGGTTTGGAGTTCAGGTGCGATGATATCCACGAAGGTTTGCTCTCCGCGCTGGTCCGCCGGGCGTGAAGCGCCGATGGGACGTGCCGCCGGGTCCTCCCTGGGACACGGCGGGAGTGAGGTCCGCGAAGGGGCGTCCGCGCCGCCGCTTCCTCGAAATGCCGGGATGCGCGGCCGGCGTGGGCTCATGGCGCTTGGTCTTGCCGGGCTCATGAGCGCGGCCATGACAGGGCCCCCGGCGCCCCCGGCGCTCGCGGACGCTGCGGGCAGTGCGCCGGCGGCGCCGATCGAGCAACTAAATGCGGCGCTGCTCGCGGTGATGCGGGCCGGCAGCAGCGGCACGCCGTTTTCGGCGCGCTATGCGGCACTCGATCCGGTGATCGCTCAGGTCTTCGATCTCGACACGGTGCTTGCGGGCGCGGTCGGATTTTCCTGGCCGACATTGCCGGCCGCCCAGAAAGCCATGCTGGCGGCTGTGTTCCGCCGCTACACGGTTTCGACCTATGTTTCCAATTTCGACAGCTATGATGGCCAGAGCTTCACGGTCTCGCCTTCGGTGCGCAATGTTGGCAATGGCGAGATCGTGGTGAAGACGGCGCTCCTGCGGCGTGCCCAATCGCCGGTCGAGATTGATTATGTCATGCGTCTTCGTCCGGATGGATGGAAAGTGGTGGACGTTCTGACGGACGGCTCGATCAGCCAGGTTGCTGTGCAGCGCTCGGATTTCCAGGGGCTTTTGACGAACGGCGGCGCGCCGGCGCTGGTGGCGGGGCTCAAGCGGAAGATTGCCAACCTTTCGAACGGAGCGACAGGCTAGTGTCCTGTCCCATCTGTTCGCGGCTTATGGCAGCGAACGGATGGGATCCACAGGCCACGGAAAATAAAGCCGCGTGTCCCGATCTGCCATACCTCCCCATGACCAGAAACGTCCCAGTCGCGACACGAGAGCCATTTGCGTTCGCATAGACTGGCGGAAGCCGCTCTGACAGCGCGGGAAGCACGGGGCCGAGGGGATGTTCTCCCTTACCTCGGAGGTTATTGGAGAGCCGCCGCAAAGAGCGCTAGGCTAGGGAGATGCTCGACCGCCCACGGCCTGTCGGTGGCCTTTTGCGCGAATGGCGCCAGCGTCGGCGCCTGAGCCAGCTCGAGCTTGCCTGCGA
>DASZQO010000148.1:0-3601 GCA_035549615.1 Acetobacteraceae bacterium | reverse complement strand
TCTCGTGCAGCGTCACTTCGGCCGCTCCGGCCGGCAGCGAGAGAAGCAGCGCAGCCGCCAGCAGGCAGTTTGGAAAGAGGCGGCTCATTGTCCGATCTCGTCGAGATTGATGCCCGTCGTCTCGATCCGGTACTGCCAGGTGACGATTGCGCCGAGGATCGAGGTCACGACCAGCCCGTAGAGGAGGAGCCGCGTGCCGATCGCGGCGAGCAGGATCGGGAAGAGGAATGCGGTCGCCACCGCGCCAATCTTGGCGAAGGCCGCCGCGAAGCCGGCCCCCATGCCGCGCACCGCGGTGGGGAAGACCTCGCCCGCGAGCAGGTAGGTCTGCGCGTTCGGGCCGAGATTGGTCATGAAGTTGAAGAGCATGAAGCCCACGAAGATGCTCTCGAGCTTCGCCGGCCCGCTGAAATCGATCGAGAAGGAGGCGATCAGCAGGCCAAGCGCGCAGCCGATGAAGCCGAGAATCTGCAAGCGGATGCGGCCCGCCCGGTCGGCCAGCACGACGGCGAGGAGGATGCCGACGATCAGGAGTACATTGATCATCGCCGCGCCCTTGGCGGCGAGAATGCCGTCCGAGATCACGTCGCTCAGGCTGCGCACATGGTCCGACCCGCCGCCCAGGGCAGCGGCGAGGATGGTCGGGGTAAAGATGCCGATGCCGTAGGTGCCGAGATCCTGGAGGAACCAGGGAACCGAAGCGAAGATCGTGGCGCGGCGGTTGCGCGCGTTGAAGAGCGCCGCGAAGGAGGGCCTGGCGGGTAGAGCGTTGCTGCCGCCCTCTGCGCCGTGGCGCTTGAGCCGGATGGTCTTCGGATATTCCGGCCGGCGGGCGAGCAGGCGGCCCACTTCCTGCGCGGCCTTTTCGTGATGCCCGCGCACCATGAGCCAGTTGGCGCTTTCGGTGACATAGAAGCGCCCGACGGTGACGGCGATCGCCGGGATGAGCGCGGTTGCATACATCCAGCGCCAGGCATCAAGCTCGGGCAGCAGCGAGAGAACGAGGCAGCCGATGCCGGTCCCGCCGAGCGCCCCGAGCGCCTGGAAGCCGAAGGCGCCGAGCACGAGCTTGCCGCGATTGCCGCTTGGGATGTTCTCCGAGATGATCATGTGCGCGGTCGGATAGTCGCAGCCGAGCGCCATGCCGAGGCCGAAGAGGCAGATGACGAGGGAGAGGAAATTGGTGCAAAGGATCAAAAGAGCCAGGAAGGCGCAGAAGATGATCATTTCGGCGATGAACATCCGCTTACGGCCGAAATAGTCCGAAAGCCCGCCGAGCAGCACCGCGCCGACCAGGATGCCGGCGAGGCTCGCGGCGCTGATGAAGCCCTTCTCGGCAGCCCCGATATGAAACTCGCGCGCGATCAGCGGCAGGGCGACGCCGGTCATGAAGACGACAAAGCCTTCGAAGAACTTGCCGGCCGCGGCGAGCGACCAGATCCGCCACTGCATCCCGGTCATCGGCACTGATTTCACATGGGTGCCATCCGACCATTGGGGCCGCTCGTCGATATATTCCTGCACCGAACGATGGCTGCCGTGAGCGGCTGGCTTGATATCTGCGATTTCGTTCATGTTCAGGATATTCCACAGTTTTTTCATGCGCGGAGACGCCACTGGGCGGCAGCGCTGCTTGCGCCGGGAACTTGGCCGCACCCGTAACAATCAGCACGTGAAGATTTGAAGTCGGCCCCGCGGACCGCCTCGTTTTCGCCCGGCGCCTTCAGCCTGTTCCTTCCTGGCCGGCGAGATGCGGTCGGGCGAGGCGCGCGGCGGGAGCGAGCGGCGCCGGCGCCGTGGCCGCATCGGCGATCACCACCCCGGCGGTGATCTCGACCTCGACCGCCATCTCCGCGCCGAGCCCGAGCGCCAGCGCCTGTTCGGCCGGCAGAATCGCCTCCAGGATGAGCCCTTCGCGGGCGAGCCCGATCCGGCTGGCCGGGCCGCTCGCCACCATCTCGGTGATCCGCCAGGCCCCCGCCTCATCCGGGCGGATGGCGATCTGGTGCGGCCGGACATAGACGGTCCCGCCGCCCGCCCGCGTCTCCGTCCGGCCGAGCAGGAAGCCCGCTTCGGCGAGCACGAGCCCGTTCTCGATCCGGCATGGGATCTCATTGGTCTCGCCGAGGAAGCGGTAGACGAAGGAATCGGCCGGCTCGCGATAGAGCTGCATCGGCGTCCCGCTCTGGCGGATCCGGCCGCCGTTCATCACCACCACGCGGTCGGCGAGCTCGAAAGCCTCCTCCTGGTCGTGGGTCACGAAGACGGTGGTGATGTGCATCTCCCGGTGCAGCCGCCGCAGCCAGCGCCGGAGATCGCGCCGCACCACCGCATCGAGCGCGCCGAAAGGCTCATCGAGCAGGAGCACCCGCGGCTCGATCGCGAGCGCGCGGGCCAGAGCTACGCGCTGGCGCTGGCCGCCCGAGAGCTGCGCCGGATAGCGCCCGCCCAGGAACTCGAGCTGCACCAGCCTGAGAAGGGCCTGAACCTTCTCCGCGATGCGCGCGCGCGGCGCTTTTCGCACCGCGAGCCCGAAGCCGATATTGCGGGCGACCGTCATGTGCCGGAAGAGCGCGTAATGCTGGAAGACGAGGCCGACACCGCGCTCGCGCGCCGGGCGGGTGAGCACGTCCTCGCCATCGAAAAGCACCGTGCCGCGATCCGGCCGGTCGAGCCCCGCGATCATGCGCAGAAGCGTCGTCTTGCCCGAGCCGGAGGGGCCGAGCAGGGCCGTGAGCTCACCCGGCGGAATGGTGAGATCGATGCCGTCGAGCACCACCTGCCCGGTGAGCGCCTTGGAGAGCCCGGTGATCTCGATCCGCGTGCTCATGCCACCGCCCCCATTATCCTGCCTGCACGCGCCGGATCGCCCGGATCTCGTCGCGGTGATGCCATTCGAGCGCGGCCTTGAGCACGAGGGTCACGATCGCGAGGCAGGCCAGCAGCGAGGACGCGGCGAAAGCCGCCTGGACGCGATAGCCGTCATAGAGGGCCTGGATCTCGAGCGGCAGCGTGTTGGTCTGCCCCGGCACCTGGCCCGAAACCACTGACACCGCGCCGAATTCCCCGATCGCCCGGGCATTGCAGAGCAGGATGCCGTAGAGCAGCCCCCAGCGCAGCTTGGGCAGGCTCACGCGGAAGAATGTCTGCCAGCCGGAGGCGCCGAGCGTGATCGCCGCTTCCTCCTCCTCGCTGCCCTGGGCCTCGGCGAGCGGGATGATCTGCCGCGCGACGAAGGGAAAGGTGACGAAGATCGTCGCCAGCACCATTCCCGGAACGGCGAAGATGATGCGAATCCCCTGCGCTTCGAGGAATGCGCCGAAAATGCCGCCACGGCCGAACAGCAGAACGAGGAGCAGGCCGGCGACTACCGGCGAGATCGAGAGCGGCAGTTCGATCAGCGCGATGAGGGCGCCGCGCCCGGAGAAGCGGAATTGCGCCAGGCACCAGGAGGCGGCCAGCCCGAAGATCGTGTTGAGCGGTACGGCGATCAAAGCGATCCCGATCGTGAGCCAGAGGGCTGACGGCACGTCCGGATCGGCGAGTGCCGCGAGATAGGCATGGACCCCGAGCGAGAAAGCCTCCGCGAAGATGACGCCGA
>DASZQO010000147.1:0-3828 GCA_035549615.1 Acetobacteraceae bacterium | reverse complement strand
CCGGGCCCGCTCCGGCGCCGACAGCCTTCGGGGGCTTCATGGAACCAATCGGCGCCCCGATCAATCGGCTGGTTTTTGTCGCGCAGGATTGTGACGAGTTGTTGAGGGGTTTCCGGTGCGGCGCCGAATTTATTTCCTCGGCTCTTTCCTTTCGGACCGCTCGCCCGCTCGGACATGGGCGAGATAGAGGAGAAGAGCGCCGGCGGCGAATCCGGCCATGGTCCCGGTCATGGCGAGCGCCGTCCGCCCATCGAAGAAGGTGGAGACGATCGCCCCTGAAAGCGCGCCCATCAGCATCATCAGCAGGCTCAGCACCGCCGAGGCGATGCCGGCGATCTCGGGCAGCGGCTGGAGCGCACCCTGGGTCGCGTTCGGTGCGACCAGCCCATAGCCGATGGCGCTCAGCATGAGCAGCGGCACCAGGCTTTCAAGCCGCGTCAGCCCGGTGAGCGCCAGCAGCACGAGCGTTCCCGAGGCGAGGGCGCCGAGGATGAGCCCGGTGAGGAGCGGCGCGTGCCGTCCCACCCTTCGCGCATTGAGCTTCCCGTTGATGAAGAACCCTGCCATCAGCCCGGCATCCACCAGCGCGAAAAGCAGGCCGAAGATGCGCGGCGCGACGCCGAGCACTTGGATCATCACCAGCGAGGAGCCCGTGACATAGGCGAAGAGGCAGCCGAAGGTGAGGGCATTGACGAGCGAATAGCTGAGAATGGCGCGGTTGCGGAGCGCCCGCGCATAGCCGGCGATCAGCCTGACCGGCACGTGCGGCGCGCCGGAAAAGCGTGGCGCGCTCTCCGGCAGCCCGATCACCGCGAGAGCGAGGAGGAGGCAGGCGAGGATCGCGGTGAGCCCATAGATCGCCCGCCAACCGCCGAGCGGCATGACGAGGGCGCCGAGGCTCGGTCCGACCATCGGGGCGATCACCCGGACGGTGCTGATCTGCGCGAGCCTCCGCCGCAGCCCGCTGCCGCTGAAGAGATCCCGCACCACCGCAAACGAGATCACTCCGCCCGCGCCGGCTCCAGCGCCCTGGAGCAGCCGCCAGAACAGGAGCATCGTGATCGAGCCGGTGACGGTCCCGAGGATCGCGGCGAGCGCGAACAGAAAACATCCTGCGATCACGATCGGCCGCCGCCCATATTCGTCCGAGAGCGGTCCGAAGGCGATCGGCGCGACGGCATAGCCGACCAGAAAGAGGCTCAAGGTGAGGGCGGCGGTGCCTTGGCCGGTATGGAGCTCGCGGGCAATGCCGCCGAGCGCGGGCAGGCCCATATCGATGGCAAGCGAAGGCAAGGCTGTAAGAGCGCCAATCAGGACAGTGAAAGTAAAGGATTCCGGATCGATATGCGCAATCGCCTGTTTTCCTCTAAACTCGCCCGGCATGTCGCTCCATCCCTCTGAAGCCGTCCGGGCGCTGGCATGGCGGGCAGGTGCGTTCCGCCGTGAGGAGCGGGTGCTGGCCGGCGAAAGCGCAGTCGCCATCACCTACGGGCGTGCCACCCACGCCGTGATGCTCGCGACACTGGCGGATCTTGAGGATTTTGCCGTCGGTTTCAGCCTTTCCGAGCAGGTGATCTCCCGCCCTGACGAGATCGAGCGCATCGAGATCGTGGAGCTCGATCAGGGCGTGGAACTGCGCATCGATCTCGCGCCCCCTCACGCCGAACACTATGTTCGGCGGCGACGGATGATGGCCGGACCGGCTGGCTGCGGCCTTTGCGGCGCGGAGAGCCTGGAATCGGTGATGCGCCCGCTCGGCCCCGTTACGGAAACCCTCTCGCTTGCGCCGGCCGACGTGCTTGCCGCGCTTGCCGCGCTCGACGCGGCCCAGATCATCAACGCGGAAACACACGGTGTGCACGGGGCCGGTTTCTGGGATCGGGAGCGGGGTCTTCAGGCGGTGCGCGAGGATGTTGGGCGGCACAACGCGCTCGACAAGCTGATCGGTGCTCTCGCCCGTGCCGGGCTCGCGATGGCCGGGGGTACGCCCGGGGGTACGCGAGGGGGTACGCGAGGGGGTACGCGAGGGGGCATGGCCGGAGGCATGGTGGTCATGACGAGCCGGGTCTCGCTCGAGCTCGTGCAGAAGACCGTGCGCGCGGGTGTGCCGATCCTCGCGGCCATGTCCGCGCCGAGCGCGCTTGCCGTCCGGCTCGCCGAGGAGGCGGGGCTTACTCTCATTGCAATCGCGCGGCGTGATGGGTTCGAGGTCTTCAGCCACCCCGAACGGCTTCTGGGCGCTGTCGAGCTGCCGCTTCGTCGTCCTGCGCCCGCCACGCGGCGCGCGCGGCTGCGATGAAGGCACGGATCAGGGCCGGATCCTTCGCGCCCGGCACCCGCTCCACGCCCGAGGAGACATCGACCGCGGTTGCGCCGCTGGCGGCGATCGCGGCGCCGACATTTTCCGGATTGAGCCCGCCCGCCAGCACCCAGGGGCCCGGCGCTCGCCAATCGGCGAGAAGCGACCAGTCGAAACGCATGGCGTTGCCGCCCGGCCGCGTCGCCTCGGGTGGGGCCTTCGGCTCGATGAGCAGCGCGTCGGCTCCGGCGGCGTCGCGCGGCAGGTCGGAACGGCTGGCGACGCCGACGGGCCGCCAGATCGGCCGGCCAAAGTGCCGCCCAAGCGCGGCCGCCCGCTCCGGCGCCGCATAGAGCTGGAGGACATCGAGCGGCAGCACGGCGAGGGCTGCTTCGATCATCGCCGCGTCGGGATCGACGAAGAGGCCCGCGCGCAACGGCCCACCCAGCTTGCGTGCCGAGAGTTCTGCCGCCCGGGCGGGCGTGACGAAGCGCGGGGAGGGAGGGAAGAAGACGAAGCCGATCCAGTCCGCGCCGGCCGAGACGGCCGCATCGAAGGCGGCTTCGCTATTGACGCCACAGACCTTGACCCGACCATTGCTGATTTGCCGGGGCATGTCTCACTCCGGCGGGGCGATGGGCAGCGCGGATCCCGGGAGCGCCCCTTGCGGCACGCCGGCGGAGAGGCGGGCCTCAAGCAGCCGCACCCGCGCCTCGGCCCGCCGTGCGCGACGGCGCTGGCGGAGCGTCTCACCCCAGACGAGGAGGGCGCCGGCGAGGAAGGCGATCGCCATGCCAGCGAGCACGGCGATTGAGAGCGGCAGCCGGACCGCCAGGCTGGTCGGCCAGAGGCCGAGCGCCACCGGCCCAGTGTTGGAGAGCGCGAAGAGAACGAGCAGCAGCAGGAAAGGAGCCGAGATCACGAGGCGCATGGCGGTCATAGGGGGAGGAGGGGGCGGCGATGAGGGCGCGGCGCGCCCGATCAGGCCGAGGCGCGCCGCGGGTTGGGCCGCGACGGAGCGCTGGGCTTGCCGTGATTCACACGCTCCCGGAGCTCCTTGCCGGCCTTGAAGAAGGGGACGAATTTTTCCTTGACCGCGACGGCCTCTCCTGTGCGGGGATTGCGCCCCGTACGCGCGCTGCGCCGCTTGACCGTGAAGGCACCGAAGCCGCGCAGCTCCACCCGATCGCCGTTGGCGAGGGCGGCCACGATCTGGTCGAACACCGTCTGCACAATCTGTTCGGCGTCACGCGCCAGCAGATGCGGGTTCGCCGCGGCGAGGTCGGCGATCAGCTCCGACTTGGTCATCAGCTCCCCCAATTGCGCATGATCCCTCTGCTTAGCGCAATTGTTCCGCAGGCTGCCAGATCGCCCAGGCGCCGTCAAGAGTAACCTGTTGTGATAGAAAGATTTTTAGGAGTCCTCCGAGACCCCCATCTATTCCGTTTCCGAAAAGACCAGAGTCCCTGACCGGCCACGCGGGCAGGCTTTCCGGCACGCCCTTTGCATTGGCGAGCCAGGCACGCGCG
>DASZQO010000146.1:0-3765 GCA_035549615.1 Acetobacteraceae bacterium | reverse complement strand
GGGCAGAAGCTCTGCGCGTACGATCTCGCCGGCCTCGGCGCCGCCCGCAGCGCCGGCCGGCACGCGCCAGGGCTCGCGCACGCGCCGGTCCACCGGCAGGATATGGCCGGCCTCCCCACGCCCCTGCCGCAGGGGCGCCGGGCGATAGACGCCAAGCACCGTTTCGGTTTCGCGCGAGGCTTTTCCCGGATGAAGACGGCTGCGGAAGGGCGCGCGCGAGCGAAGCTTAGGCAAGGACGCCGCGGGCGAGAGCGGGGCGCGTTCGTCCCGGCTCAGCCATCCCGCTCTCGGTCATTGCGTTCTCGTCTGGCTCAGACCGCCGGTGAAGGCACCTCCGGTCATCACGCCCTGGCCCGGGGCGGGAGCGAAACGGGAAGGGTGGTGGCTTTTTCACCTTCGGCGCGCTCAGCCTGCCGCCTTCTTCCGCCGCTTCTCGGCCGGGGCCGCGGCAGCCTGTGCCGAGGCCGCTTTGGCGGCAGTCTTCGCCGGGCGGGTGGCGCGCGTCGCCTTGGCCGCGGTCTTGGATGAGGGGCCCCCCTTGGCGGCGGCTTTGGTTTTGGCCGCGCCCTTGCGTGCGCCGAGCGGGCGGCCCTTCTCGGCAAGCAGCGCAACGGCCTGATCGAGCGTCACCGATTCCGCCGCCATCCCCCGGGGCAGGGTGGCGATCATCCGCCCATGCTGGACATAGGGCCCGAAACGTCCGCGCCGCACGGCAACGCTCTCGCCATCCTTCGGGTGCGGCCCGAGCGTGCGGATTCCGGCAAGCTTCTTCGCCAGCACATCCACCGCGCGGTTGAGGCCGACCGCGAGCACATCATCATCGGCATCGAGCGAGGCATAGACATTGCCCATCCGCACGAAGGGGCCGAAGCGGCCGAGGCCGGCGGTGATCGGCTCGCCCGTCTCCGGATGCGGGCCGATCGTGCGCGGCAGCGCCAGCAATCCGACCGCCTGTTCGAGAGAGAGCGATTCCCCGGCGAGCCCGCGCGGCAGCGCGACCCGCTTCGGCTTCTTCCCCTTCTCGGTGCCTTCGCCGCGCTGCACATAGAGCCCATAGGGTCCGCGGCGGACGGTGACCGGCTCGCCCGTCTCCGGATCCTCGCCGAGGATGCGGATGCCGTCCTTCAGCGTTTCGCTGTCGGCTTCCTCCTCGCTCGCGATCGCCAGCCGCCGCGTGTACGGGCATTCGGGATAGTTGGAACAGCCGATGAAGGCGCCGAACCGTCCGAGCTTCAGCCCGAGCCGCCCATTGCCGCAGGCAGGGCAAAGGCGCGGATCGGAACCATCGGCGCGCGGCGGGAAGAAATGCGGACCGAGATCGCGGTCGAGTGCGGCGATGACGTCCGAGATCTTGAGGTCCTTGGTCTGATCGACCGCCTGGGAGAAAGCCTCCCAGAAGGCGCGCATCACCGCCCGCCAATCCGCCCGCCCGCCCGAGATATCGTCGAGCTGCTCCTCGAGCGCGGCGGTGAAGCCGGTATCGACATAGCGGTTGAAGAAGCTCACCAGGAAGGCGGTGACGAGGCGGCCGCGATCCTCCGGCACGAAGCGTCTCTTATCGAGCCGGACATAGCTCCGCTCCTGCAGGACCGAGAGAATCGCCGCATAGGTCGAGGGCCGGCCGATCCCGAGCTCTTCGAGCTTCTTGACGAGCGACGCCTCGGAATAGCGTGGCGGCGGCTCGGTGAAATGCTGGGTCGCGGCAACCGCGCCGCGATCGAGCGGATCCTTCTCCGCCATCGCCGGCAGGGCGCGGTTCTCGTCATCCTCCGCCGCCTCGTCGCGGTCTTCGTGATAGAGCCGGTAGAACCCGTCGAAGGCGATGGTCGAGCCGGTGGCGCGCAGCCGCGTCTCTCCCGTCGCGTCGACGATATCGACCGCGACCTGGTCGAGCTCCGCCGAGGCCATCTGCGAGGCGACGGCCCGCTTCCAGATCAGCTCGTAGAGGTCGCGCTGCTCGGCGGAGAGATATTTCGCAACCGAAGACGGGGTGCGCGTCACGTCCGTCGGCCGGATCGCCTCATGCGCTTCCTGCGCGTTCTTTGCCCGCGCGGTATATTCGCGCGGGGCGGGCGGCAGATAGTCGGGGCCGAACCCGTCACGGACATGGTCGCGAATGGCGAGCAGGGCCTCGCGCGCCATCTGCACGCCGTCGGTCCGCATATAGGTGATGAGGCCGACCGTCTCGCCATCGAGATCCACGCCCTCATAAAGCTGCTGGGCGAGCCGCATCGTCGATTGCGCCCGGAAGCCGAGCTTGCGGCTCGCCTCCTGCTGCAGCGTCGAGGTGGTGAAGGGTGGCGGCGGGTTGCGCCGCGTGCGCTTTCTCTCGATTGATCCGACCTCGAAGCGGCCCGCTTCGACAGAGGCTTTCGCCTGCATCGCAGCGTCTTCACTGGCCAGCGAGAAGGCTTCGAGCTTCTTGCCGTCGAGATGGCTGAGCCGGGCGGTGAAGCGCTCGCCCTTGGGCGTGGTGAATTCGGCCTCGACCGTCCAGTATTCGCGCGCGCGGAAAGCCTCGATCTCGGCCTCGCGCTCGCAGATCAGCCGGAGTGCGACGGACTGCACGCGCCCGGCACTCCGGCTGCCCGGCAGCTTCCGCCAAAGCACCGGCGAGAGCGTGAACCCGACCAGGTAATCGAGCGCGCGCCGGGCGAGATAGGCCTCGATCAGGAGCTGATCGAGATCGCGCGGCGCGGCCATCGCCGTCTGCACGGCGCTGCGGGTGATCTCGTTGAAGGTGACGCGCCGCACTGCCACCCCTTTGAGCGCGTGCTTCTCCGCCAGCATCGTCCGCACATGCCAGGCGATCGCCTCGCCTTCGCGGTCCGGGTCGGTTGCGAGGAAGAGCGTATGGGCGCCCTTCAGCGCCTTGGCGATGGCCGCGACCTGGGCGGCGCCCCGCGCTTCCGACTGCCAGTCCATGGCGAAATCCTCGTCCGGGCGGACGCTGCCATCCTTGGGCGGCAGGTCGCGCACATGGCCGAGGCTTGCGAGAACGGTATAGCCCTTGCCCAGATATTTGTTGATTGTCCGTGCCTTGGCGGGCGATTCGACAACGACGACGGCGGTCATGGGATCCTGAAGCTGCTCCGCTATGGCGTGGGGATGCCAATGAAATTGCCGGGTTCGTCCCTGCCGCTGGTGCGCATCACCCGGTCCCCGGGCAGCAGGACCACCCGTCCGGCGATCTCGAGTTCCAGCAGGACCGCGTTCACGGCGGCTGCAGAGAACTGGCAGCGGCGCAGCAGATCGTCAACCGTTGTCGGAGAAGAATCAAGCAGATCAATCACTTGCTCTCGCGCTCCGGCAAGCTCCCCGGGGTCTTCCCGGGTCTGCCGGGCGGCGCGCGGCAGAGCTGCCTCCGGTTCCGACACCCGGATCGGAGGCAGGCCGACCCTCCGGGGAGCGGGATCGGGCGGCAGATGCGCGAGCACGTCGGCCGCCGTCTCGACGAGATGGGCGCCCTGGCGGATGAGGTCGTTCGAGCCGCGGGTGCGGGGGTCAAGCGGGGAGCCGGGCACCGCGTAGAGCTCCCGTCCCGCCTCCAGCGCGAGCCGGGCAGTGATCAGGCTGCCGGAGCGCGGCGCCGCCTCGACCACCACGACCCCGAGCGCGAGACCGGCGATGATGCGGTTGCGTCTTGGGAAGTGCCGCGCCTGCGGCGCGGTGCCGAGCGGTGCCTCCGCGACCACCGCGCCGTTCGCGGCGATCCGCGCCTGCAAGCCCTTATGCTCGGGCGGATAGGGAATATCGAGCCCGCCC
>DASZQO010000145.1:0-2952 GCA_035549615.1 Acetobacteraceae bacterium | reverse complement strand
CCGCGCGTACCAGCCGGCGAGCGCCGGCGTCTCCTCAAGCGGCGGACCGCCGAGGCGGCACGTGTAGAGAATCGCGACAAAGAGCGCGATATCGGCAGCGGAGAAGTCACCGCAGAAGAAAGGCTTTCCGGAAAGCCGCTGCGCAAGCGAATGGTAGAACTCGCGAATGGCGGTTTCCGCCTGCCTGCCCTCTTCGGTCCGCCGCGCCCGCGCTTGCGGATCAGGATGCGGCGCTTCGGTGCGATACATCAGCCGGCGCACTTCGCCGCCCAGGATCTCATCGGCATAAAGCTCGAGCAGGCGGCATTGCGCCCGCTCCGCCGGATCGGACGGATAGAGCGCGGGCTCGGGATAGGCATCTTCGAGATATTCGACGATCACGGTCGAATCGAAGAGCGCCAGATCGCCCTCGCAGAGGACCGGGACCTGCCCTTTCGGATTGACCGCGAGCACGGCCGGGTGCTTCGGCGTGTATCCAGCGTCCTGGGTGAAGGGAACCATCTCGCGCTCATAGGCAAGGTTTTTTTCGCGGAGCGCGATCTCAACCTTGCGGCCATAAAGGCTGAGGGGCGCGGTGTAGAGCTTCATTGCGCGATCGGTGACCCTGGGGCGTTCCCTCTCTACCCGATTTTGGCGGAAATTCCGTCCCTCATCCCGCATCGCGCATGCGAACGCGCTGGCGCACCAGGCCGAGCACGGCACGGGAGAGCGGCATATCCTGCCCGACCCAGCCGCCCATCTCGACCACCGCACCGAGCAGAGCCTCGATCTCGAGCGGGCGGCCGCGCTCGAGATCCTGCAGCATCGAGGGCTTGTGGCGGCCGACCTCGGCCGCGCCGGCAATCCGCCTATCGACATCGATCGCGAAGCGCACGCCGAGCCTTTCGGCAACCGCCTGGCCTTCCAGCATGATCGCCCGCGCGGTCTCGCGCGTGTCGGGGTCGGCCGTCACCACATCGAGCGTGGCGGTGGTGAGCGTGCAGATCGGGTTGAAGGCCATGTTGCCCCAGAGCTTGACCCAGATCTCATCGCGCAGGCGCGGCCGCACCGGCGCCTTGAAGCCGGCGGCGATGAGAAGCTCGGAAAGCCGCTCGATACGCGGGCTGCGACGGCCATCCGGCTCGCCGAGGCTGAAGCGGTCCCCATAGCTGTGGATGATGACACCGGGCTCAATGACCTCGGCGGCCGGGTAGATGATGCAGCCGATGGTCTGCGACGGCGGCAGAGCGTCCCAGAGCGCGCCGTCCGGATCGACGGAAGTGACGCGGCGATCGGTGAAAGGCGCCGGAAGCCCGTAGCAATACCACCAGGGAATGCCATTCACCGCGGCGACGATCACCGTCTCTGGCCCGATCAAGGGGCGAAGCTGCGGCAAGGAGGGCGCAAGCGAGTGCGCCTTCAGGGTGAGGATGAGATAATCCTGCGGGCCGAGCAGGCGCGGGTCTTCGGCAAGCTCGGGCTGGACGGTGAATCGCTCCTCACCGCTCACCAGCGCGAGGCCGTGGGCCCGCATCGCCGCGAGATGCGGGCCGCGCGCGACCACCGAGACCTTCGTGCCGGCGGCCTCGAGCCGGGCGGCCAGGAGGCCGCCGATGGCCCCGGCACCGAACACGCAGATGCGCGGCACGCAGCGCTAATCCACGAGGCCAAGCTTCTCAGCGAGGCCGATGCGCTGAAGCTTGCCCGTAGCACCTTTCGGGATTTCCTCCATGAACAGAACCTTGCGGGGAATCTTGAAGGGCGCCAAGCGGGATGAGCAGAAATCCCGGATCTCGATCTCGCTGGCCGTCAGCCCATCCCGCAGGACCACGGCCGCGGCCACCTCCTCACCGAGCAGGGCGTGCGGCATGGCGAAGGTGACCACCTGGGCCACGGCCGGATGGTCCATCAGCACGGTATCGACCTCGATCGGGCTGATCTTCTCTCCGCCGCGATTGATGATCTCCTTGAGCCGCCCGGTGAGCCAGAGATAGCCATCCTCATCGAGCTCTCCCTGATCGCCGGTGCGGAACCAGCCATTCGTGAAGGATTTTGCATTGGCCTCGGGATTGTCGGCATAGCCCTTCGTCACGTTCGGTCCGCGGATTACCACGTCGCCCTGGGTGCCGCGCGGCAGCAGATTGCCCGCCTCGTCCATGACCGCGATCTCGGGCCCGGCCGCCGGCCCGACGCTGCCCGGCTTGCGCGGCGCCGGCGGCAGCGGGTTCGAGGTCATTTGATGGGAGGCTTCGGTCATGCCGTAGGCTTCGATCACCGGGGCGCCGAAGATTTCCTCGAGCGCGGCCATCACCTGCGGCGGGAGCGAGGACGAGGAAGAGCGGATGAAGCGGAGTTTCAGCGCCCGGGCGCGATCCCGCTCGCGCTCGGCGCGGGCGAGGATTGCCTGATGCATCGTCGGCACGGCGGTGTACCAGGTGGCGCGGACTTCCTCCGCCTGGCTCAGGAAGCGAACCGCGTTGAAGCCGCCCGAGCAGGCCGTCGCGGCGCCGGCGGCGAGCGAGGAGAGCGTGGCGGCGACCAGGCCATGGATGTGAAAGAGCGGCATGATGTTGAGGCAGATATCGCCCGGCCCGAGGCGCAGCGTGGCGCCGATATGCCGCGCCGAGGCGGCCAGGTTGGCGCCGGTGAGCGGGACGATCTTCGGCCGTGCCGTGGTGCCGGAGGTGTGCAGGACGAGGGCCTCATCCTCCGCCTGCGCGGGGCCGGGACGGACGGCTTCCCGCGCGGCCATGGCGCCAGTATCGAGCCGGAAGTACCCCGCGGGCATGGAAGGATCGGAGGAAAGCTCGATCAGCGGGATGGCGAGGCGGGCGGCGACGGCGCGGGAGGGCGACTCGAACCCGGCCTGGATGAGCAGGGCCTTGGGCTTGAGATCGGAGAGGTAGAAGGAAAATTCCTCGTCGCGATACGCCGGATTGAGGGGCGCGGCCGAACAGGTGCTGGCGACGGTGA
>DASZQO010000144.1:0-4625 GCA_035549615.1 Acetobacteraceae bacterium | reverse complement strand
GAAAGGCGACCGCTATGTCCTCGACGGCACCAAGATGTGGATCACCAATGGGAGCTACGCCGACACGCTGGTGGTCTATGCCAAGACCGATCCCGCCGCCGGGCCGCGCGGCATCACCGCCTTCCTGGTCGAGAAAGGGTTTTCCGGATTCGCGACCGCGCAGAAGCTTGACAAGCTCGGCATGCGCGGCTCGAACACCTGCGAACTCATCTTCACCGATTGCGAAGTACCGGAAGAGAATGTGCTCGGCGTGGTCGGGCGCGGCGTGAATGTGCTGATGAGCGGGCTCGATTACGAGCGCGCGGTGATCGCGGGCGGCCCGCTCGGCATCATGCGGGCCTGCCTGGACGTGGTTCTCCCCTACGTGCATGAGCGACGGCAATTCGGCCAGCCGATCGGCGAATTCCAGCTCATGCAGGCAAAGCTTGCCGACATGTATACCGGGATGAACGCGGCCAGGGCTTATGTCTATACGGTTGCCAAGGCCTGCGATCGCGGGCGGGTGACACGCAAGGACGCGGCCGGGGCGATTCTGTTCGCCGCCGAAAAGGCGACCTGGATGGCGCTCGAGGCGATCCAGGCGCTCGGGGCCAATGGCTACATCAACGACTATCCGACCGGGCGGCTGCTGCGCGATGCCAAGCTCTATGAGATCGGCGCGGGCACGAGCGAGATCCGCCGCATGTTGATCGGGCGGGAACTCTTCGCGGAGACGGTGTGACGTGACGGTGCCCGGGCCGGTCCTCAAGAGCGCGATCGATCCGCGCTCGGCCGCCTTCCGCGCCAATCAGGAGGCAATGGGGGTGCTTGTCGCGGCGCTGCGCCAGACGGTGGACAAGATCCGCGAGGGCGGCGGCGCGGCGGCGCGGGAGCGCCATCGTGCGCGCGGCAAGCTGCTGGCGCGGGAACGCATCCGCGCGCTGATCGATCCGCTCTCGCCTTTTCTCGAAATCGGCCAGCTCGCCGCCCATGGCCTGTATGGCGGCGAGGTGCCGTCGGCCGGGCTCGTTGCCGGCATTGGCCGCGTCTCGGGGCGCGAGTGCATGATCCTCGCCAATGACGCGACGGTGAAGGGCGGGACCTATTATCCGCTCACCGTGAAGAAGCATCTGCGCGCCCAGGAGATCGCGCTCCAGAATCATCTGCCCTGCCTCTATCTCGTCGATTCCGGGGGAGCAAATCTACCGAACCAGGACGAGGTCTTTCCGGACCGGGATCATTTCGGCCGCATTTTCTATAACCAGGCCATGATGTCTGCCGCGGGCATCCCGCAGATCGCTCTCGTCATGGGCTCCTGCACCGCCGGCGGGGCCTATGTGCCGGCGATGGCCGATGAGAGCGTCATCGTGCGGAACGAGGGCACGATTTTTCTTGGCGGACCGCCGCTCGTGAGGGCCGCGACCGGCGAAGTGGTCAGCGCCGAGGAACTGGGCGGGGGCGAGATGCACAGCCGCAGCTCCGGGGTCACGGACCACCTCGCCGAGAATGATCATCATGCGCTCGCCATCGCGCGGCGCATTGTCGCCAAGCTCAATGGACGGAAATCGCCCGGCATCACCCTGTGCGCGCCGACTCCCCCGCTTCATGACGCAGCTGAAATCGGCGGCATCGTGCCTGCTGACCCGCGCCAGCCCTATGAGGTGCGGGAGATCATTGCCCGGCTGGTCGATGGCTCCGCGTTCGATGAGTTCAAGCGCCTCTATGGGCCGACCCTGGTGGCCGGATTCGCGCATCTCTGGGGCTATCCGGTCGGCATCATCGCCAATAACGGCATCCTTTTCAGCGAAAGCGCTCTGAAAGGCGCTCATTTCATCGAGCTTTGCGCGCAGCGGCGGATTCCCCTGATCTTCCTTCAGAACATCACGGGCTTCATGGTCGGGCGCAAATATGAGGCGGGGGGCATCGCCAAGGATGGCGCGAAGATGGTGACGGCCGTCGCCACCGCCGCGGTGCCGAAAATCACCGTGATCATCGGCGGCAGCTTCGGCGCCGGCAATTACGCGATGTGCGGACGCGCCTATGCGCCGCGCTTTCTCTGGATGTGGCCGAACGCGCGCATCTCGGTGATGGGTGGAGAGCAGGCGGCGAATGTGCTCGCCGGCATTCGCCGCGATGCGCTGGAGGCGCGCGGAGAGGCCTGGCCCGAAGAAGAGGAGGAGGCGTTCAAGGCGCCAATCCGCGCACAATACGAGACCCAGGGCAGTCCTTATTACGCCTCGGCACGGCTTTGGGATGATGGGATCATCGATCCCGCCGAGACGCGGCGCGTGCTCGCGCTTTCCCTCTCGGCGAGCCTCAATGCGCCGATCGGCCCCACACATTTCGGCCTTTTCCGGATGTAGCGAGGCATGTTCCGAAAGATCCTCATCGCCAATCGCGGCGAGATCGCCTGTCGCGTGATCACAACCGCGCGGCGGCTCGGCATCGCCAGTGTCGCGATCTATTCCGAGGTGGATAAAGAGGCGCTCCATGTCGCGCGCGCGGATGAAGCCTGGCCGGTCGGGCCGGCGCCGGCGCGGGAGAGCTATCTCGCGATCGAAAAGATCATCGCCATTGCGAGACGCGCCGGGGCCGAGGCGATCCATCCCGGCTATGGCTTTCTCGCCGAGAACCCGGAATTCGCGGAGGCTTGCGCCGCGGCCGGGATTGTCTTCATCGGGCCGCCGCCGGGCGCCATCCGCGCGATGGGATCCAAGGCTTCCGCGAAATCGCTGATGGAACGCGCCGGCGTGAGGCTCGTGCCGGGCTATCACGGGGAGGCGCAGGATTTCGCGACATTGCGCGCGGCCGTCGAGCGGATCGGCTATCCGGCGCTGATCAAGGCCTCGGCGGGCGGCGGCGGCAAGGGAATGCGCATCGTCACGCGCGCCGAGGAGATCGAGGACGCAATTGCGGGGGCGCGCAGCGAGGCAATGTCCGCCTTTGGCGATGGACATCTGCTGGTCGAAAAATATCTTCCCGCGCCGCGCCATATCGAGATTCAGATCTTCGCCGATGCCCACGGCCATATCGTGCCGCTCTTCGAGCGCGACTGCTCGATCCAGAGGCGATATCAGAAAGTGATCGAGGAAGCGCCGGCGCCGGGCATGAGGGAGGGGCTGCGGCAGGCGATGGGCGAAGCCGCGTGCCGGGTGGCGCGCGCGGTGGACTATGTCGGCGCCGGCACGGTGGAGTTCATCGCCGAGGGCGAAGATTTCTACTTCATGGAGATGAACACGCGTTTGCAGGTCGAGCATCCGGTGACCGAAATGATCACGGGGCTCGACCTTGTCGAATGGCAGCTCCGCGTAGCCGCCGGGGAGGCCTTGCCGCTTGCCGCCGATCAGCTTTCCATTCGCGGCCATGCGATCGAGGCGCGGATCTATGCCGAGGATCCGGCGCAGGATTTCCGCCCATCGATCGGCACGCTCGTTCATCTGCGGGAGCCGCAGGCGGGTTCGCAAGTGCGCATCGATGCCGGCGTGCGGCAAGGCGATGCGATCACACCCCATTATGATCCGATGATCGCGAAGCTCATCGTGCGGGGAAAGGATCGTGGCGAGGCGACGAGGCTGCTCGCGGCGACGCTTGCACAGTACGAAATCGTTGGTGTTGAGACAAATCTCGGCCTTCTGCGTGCCATCGCCGCGCATCCGGATTTTGCGTGCGCGAAGCTCGATACGGGCTTCATCGCCCGCCATGCCGAAATACTGCTCGCCCCGCCCGTCGCGGCGGAAGAGGCCCCCCTGCTCCGGGCCGCGGCCGCGCTCGCTCTGTTCGCCGACTGGCAGGCAGAAACGGTGGGTGAAGCAGCCTCCTCTTCCGATCCTTTCTCGCCCTGGGCGGTTGCCGATGCTTGGCGGATGAACGGAGAGGGGTATCGCGATCTCATTCTGCGCCATGAAGACCGTCCTGAAACGCTCCGCATCCATCCGGAGACGAACGGCGCCTGCCGGCTTGATCTGGCTGACGGCCCCGTGCGCGCCGAGGCACGGGAAGAGGCCGAGAGCGGCATGGCACTCCGTCTCGATGGCGTACTGCATCGGGTTCGCGTGGTGCGGCATGGGGACGCAGTCATCGTCATCCGCAACGGGCGCAACCATGTCTTCCGGATTGTTGATCCGCTCACGGAGCCGGTGGGCGGGGAAGCGGCAAGCGAGGGGCACAAGCGTGATGACCGGAGGTCTGAATCACGCGGGGAAACAACAATCGGGGGCGGGACGGGTGGGCGCGGGCGAACGCCTCCCGCGCTCGTGGCGCCGATCCCCGCCCGTATCGCGCGCGTGCTGGCACAAGTGGGCGCCCAGGTGCGCAGGGGCGAGCCGTTGATCGTTCTCGAGGCGATGAAGACGGAGATGACGCTCGTCGCGCCCTTCGACGGCGAAATCGCTTCGCTGCCCTATCGGGTGGATGAGATGGTAGAGGAGGGGACGGAACTCGTCACCTTTGCGGTCGGCGAGGCCGCCCAGACCAGCCGCACTTGATCCGGTTGGCGGCTGTTAATAGGCGCCGCCGGAGGGCCCGCCGCTCTGGACGAGGCCGCCGCCTCCGCCGGCCCCGGTTGGCGAGTAGCGGCCAATCGAGCCGAGAAGCTGCTGGAAGAACGAAGCATTGCCGCCCGGCGAGGGGGTCGCGCCACCAGCCAT
>DASZQO010000143.1:0-16505 GCA_035549615.1 Acetobacteraceae bacterium | reverse complement strand
GGCTGATCGTGACACGCGTTGCCACCGGCGAGGACATCAGCACCCAGATCATTCAGCAGATCTCCCGCTATCCGCAGGCGCTCTGGAGCGCCGGCGGCGTGCTTGCCATTCTCGGGCTCATGCCGGGCATGGCCCATTTGCCTTTCCTCCTGTTCGGCGTTGCCCTCATCGGAGTGGGCGTTCAGATCACCACAAACCGCCGGCGTCGCCGCGCCGAGCCAGTCCCGCCGGATAAGACCGGGACTCCACCGGAAGGACGCAGCCTGGACGTCAGCCTCGTGCAGAGGATCGATCCATTTGGCCTGGAGATCGGCTTTGCCCTGATTCCCCTGCTCCAGCAGACGAAGGAAACCGGGCCAACCCTTCTTTCCCGCCTCACTGCGGTGCGACAGCAATATAGCCGCCGGATGGGTTTCGTTATTCCCAACATTCACGTTCGGGATGCTGCGGGGCTTCGCCCGCAGGAATATGTCTTCACCATTCGTGGCGCCGCGGTCGCCAAAGGTGAGGTGGTACCGGATTCGATGCTCGCGATCGAAACCCCGAACATCCTTGAAAAGATCGTTAAAGGCCGGGTGGTTAAGGATCCGGTCTATGGACAGAGCGCGATCTGGATCAGTCCCGCAAAATCGAAAGAAGCCGAGACATTGGGCTATACAGTTGCCGAGCCGACCGCGGTGATCGCAACACATCTCGGCTTCGTCCTCGACCGCCATGGATGGGAGATGCTGGGAAGGGCCGAGATTGAGGAGCTTCTCCTTCACCAGGCGAAGCTCCGGCCGAAGGTCGTCGAAGAACTCCGCAACCGCGTTCCGTTGGGAACGATCCGCCAGGTGCTTCAAAGCCTTCTGTCGGAAAACGTTCCCATTAAGGATTTCGAGAGAATCACCGATGCCATTGTCGATGCGCCGGAAGCCGTTCTCAAGGACCCTGAGAAACTTCTGGCCCATGTCCGGTTCTTGATCAGGCGGCAAATCGTGTCCCGTTTCGCGGAGAATGACCAGGTCATCCGTGTCCTGGTTCTGGAGCCTCAACTCGAAGCGCTCGTTCATAAGGCCATCAGCACCGCCAGGGAGCACGGATTCGATCAGATCATCGAGCCAGGCACGGCCCGCCTTCTGCGCGCGGCCGCGATGCAAGGCCGGCAGACTGCGGAACGCCTCAAGCATAAGCCCGTGCTGGCCGTGCAAAGCACGATTCGCCACTCTGTCGCGCGTTCTCTCGATCAGATTATGGCGGTCATTGCAGCAGAAGAAATTCCACACTCGATGAATGTTGTCGTTATCGACGCGATCAAGCCGCCGAACACGGAGCAGAAAGCGGAAGTCGATCGTGCTGCATGAGGCGCCTTATGAAGACATACTTTCCTCGGATGCGATTCTTACCCAATGCGGCGCATGGATCTATCGGGCCGCCCGCCGCATCCGGGACAGAATGCCGTGGGCCGATGTCGATGAGCTCGTTCAGCAGGGAATCATGGTCGCTCTCGAGCAGCGGGAACGTTACATGCCAGAGCGCGGCGTGCCTTTTCTTGCGTTCATAAAGCCTCGCGTCTTCGGAGCGATGATCGATCTTCTGCGCTCGGCCGGCACCGGCTCGAGGGTGGCGGCTTCCATTTCCGAGCTCGGCGAAGAGGACGAGGAGAGTGCCCTGGAAATCATCATCCGGCAGGAGGACATGAAAACTCTGGCCCATGCCGTTGACTCTCTTGAAATGGACGAACGGACGGCGATTTCACTTTTCTATTTGGAAGAGCTGACAAACAAGGAAGTCGCCACGGCGATGGCCATAGACGAAAGCAAGGCAACACGCCTGCGCAAGCGGGGGATTCGGCGCCTCGCCGAGATGATTTCCACCGTATCCGCAGCGCCTGTCGCGAAGGGGACCTGACCGGTGTTTGCCATTCTTGGAATTTTTCTGGGAATCTTCATTCTCTTCTACTCGAACCATCTCGAGGGGGCGCCGATCGTCGCCCTTCTCAAGGTGGATGCAGCATTGATCGTCTTTGGCGGGACCTCGGCAGCCCTCATGATTCATGTGGGGCTGAGAGATCTTCTCTCCGCCATCCGCTCTCTCGCGTGGCTTGTGGTGCCACCCAAAACCGACTCCTCGGCCTTCATCGACGAGGTTTCCGGCTGGGCAAAAGCGGCGAGAACGCGGGGCGCCCTCGCCCTTGAGGAGGAAGCCGAGGGCAACCGCGATCATTTTACGAAAACCGGCCTGCGGGCCCTGGTTGACGGGCGTTCGTACGAGGATATCCGTGAAACCCTGATCCTGGTTGGCGACGCCGAGGAGCACCAGAATTCCGTGGCCGGCGAAGTGTGGGAGGCAGCGGGGGGCTATTCCCCGACCATCGGCGTGCTCGGCGCTGTCCTTGGACTCATTCATGTGATGCTGAACATGAACCATCCGGCTCTGCTGGGAAGCGGGATCGCGACCGCGTTTGTCGCCACGGTCTATGGTGTTGGCAGCGCAAATTTGATTTTCCTGCCGCTTGGAGCACGCATGCGCTCCGTCGCCAAGCATCGGATGATATATCGTGAGCTGGTGATGGAGGGGCTTCTGCTGCTGAAGAAAGAGGCGAGCCCGATGCTGATCAAGGACCGCCTCGAAGCTCTTTTGGAAAGCCGGCTGCGCGTGCGCCGGGAAATAGGAGAGCACCGGGTTGAGGACCCTCAGCCGATGGAGGCTGATTGATGGGCCGGAAAAGAGGCAGATCTTGGCAACATCGCTCACCCAATCACGAGCGATGGATGATCTCTTACGCCGATATGCTGACGTTATTGCTTTCGGTGTTCATCGTGCTGTGGGCCTCGGCCTCGACGGACAAGAGGAAACTCGAGACGGCAGCGGCCGGACTGCTCCAGGCATTCACAGGCACGCCCCTCTCCGTTGTGCCTCCGCTCGTAGCACCGCGAAGCCCGTTCCAATCGCCTCCCCGGCCCATCGCCATGCGGCACCCCTCAGTGAGCGCCCCCCCTTCCTCAATCAAACCGGCGGGCGGGAAGCCGGCGGCGATGAAGGCGCTCGGCAAGATGCCGCCGTTGCACCCGCCGTCCGCGGCGGCAACGGCCGAAAGACAGGGGCCGAAGCAAAACCTGCCTGTGAAATCCATCCTGCCCCTTGCCGAGCAGAGGCGCCTCCAGCCCATCATCCTCGCCATGAGCGCCATTCGGGAACAGATCCAACATCTGCTGGCACCGGAAATCGCCCGCCATCAGATCGAGATCTTCCGTCTTCCGCTGGCGATCCGCATTCGCCTGAACGCACAAATTCTGTTCGATACCGGACAGGCGGTTCTCACCAAGGACGCTCTCACCATTCTTGATCCGATCGGCGATGTTCTCGCGCATGTGCCGGCGGGATATGTCATCACCATTCAGGGCTACACGGACGACCGGCCGATTCATACGGCCGCGTTCGCATCGAATTGGGAGCTTTCGACAGCGCGCGCCATCAGCGTCGTCAAGCTGTTTCTGGCCCGCGGCGTTCCCGGCGAAGCATTGAGCGCTCAGGGATTTTCGATGTTTCAGCCGATCGCCAGCAATGCCACCCCGGAAGGAGAAGCAAAGAACCGGCGGGTGGAGATCGTGATCACGGCGCCAAAGCCGACAGAGGCGGACGATGGCGGATGAGCCGAAGGAAGATGTATCTTCAGGTCCTATCAGGCCCTTTCTTACGGGGCTCGCAGTCGCGGCCGGCTGGGGCGCGCTCAATGTGCCGGAAAAACTTTCGGCCGGCGTGCTCGGCGAATTTGCGGCAACGATGGTGGTCCTGACGCTCGTCACCGGCGGCGTTCTGGCCATGATGATCGAAGCCGTCAAGCTCGCTGCGCGACATTGCCGGGAGCGATTCCGAAGGTGATGAGACGATTTCGGCCGGTCATTCCGCAAGCCCCGTCCGCTTCCGTGAGGGACGTTGGGATTCTGGATGAGGAGACAGCCCGAAAGGATGAGGAAGCGAAACGCAAATCCCTGCTGAATGCCGAACTCGAGCGCGCGAAAGAGGAGGGACGCGGATCCGGCTACAGGGAGGGTTGGGAGGCTGCTGCCGCAGATGTCCGGGCGCGCCTCGACCCGCCGCTTGCCGATCTCGCCGGCGCATTGCGGTCCAGACTGGCCGAGATCGATGCCCTGCTGGCAGGGGTGACACCTGATATTGCGCGACTCATCGTGCATCATGCGATCGAACTCGCTGAAGCCCTGGTTTCCGCCCCCTGCGCCTTCGACCGCACGCAGCTCGCGCGGCGCCTGATCGCCGAAGCCGCAGCGGAGAATGGCCCGCCGAGAAAACTTGTCTGTCTCGCCCACCCTGAAACCATTGCCCTCCTTGAGGAGGATCTGCGGCGCGCCGGCTGTGCCGGGGAACCTCACCCGGAGATGACGCGAGGCGGCATCGTTCTGCGCCTCACGGACATTGATCTGGGACGCGAGATCAGCGAATGGGATGCCTCGGTCGCGCGGCAGGTCGGGCAGCTTCGCAAGCTCTTGAGCGAGGGAGAAACGGTGCTTGGGGAATGAGCCTGGCGAGACTCTCCTCTCGGCAATCGCCACCGCCGTGGCGGCTCGTGCGGAAATTGCCGCGGCCGGTCTTGGACCTGTCCGCAGAAGCGGCTTCGTCGTGCGGTCCACCGGCGAGACGATATGGTCAACGAACCTCGCGGTGCCGACCGGCGCCAGATGTGTCATCGAGACCGCTTATGGGCCGCTTGGCGCGGAAGCCGTCGGTTTCGACAATGGCATGATGATATTGATGGCCGAACGCGGCAGCAAAGGTGTCCAGTTCGGCGATCGCGTCCGGGCCTCCCACGGTGTCGTCGCTGCGGCGGTGGGAGAGGCGCTGCTCGGGCGGGTCCTGGACGCCTATGGCGATCCCCTCGATGGCGGCGCACCGCCAAAGACGGCCGAGTCCTGGCCGCTCACCGGAGCACCCATCAACCCGATGACGCGGGCGCGCATCACGCGCCCGTTCGATATCGGGATCCGCGCCATCAATGGTCTCGCCACGCTGGGCCGCGGCATGCGTGTCGGCCTGTTCGCCGGCTCCGGCGTCGGCAAATCGACCTTGCTTGGAATGGCGGCGCAGCATGCCGAGGTTGACTGTGTCGTCACTGCCATGATCGGCGAACGCGGCAGGGAGGTTCGCGAATTCGTCGAGGATCATCTGGGAGAAGCGCTCAGCCGCAGCGTCGTGGTCGCGAGCGCCGCGGATCAGCCCCCGCTCGCCAGAATCCATGGCGCGCAAAGAGCGGCCTCGATCGCGGAGTATTTCCGTTCACGCGGCCGCAATGTTCTCTTTCTGGTCGATTCGCTGACCCGCCTCGCTATGGCCGGCCGGGAAATCGGGCTTTCGGTGGGCGAACCCCCGGCGAGCAAGGGCTATCCACCCTCCGTATTCGGGCAGCTTGCCGCCTAGGTCGAACGTGCCGGCAACGGGAGTGATGGGCAAGGCTCGATCACCGAGATCTATACGGTCCTCGTCGAGGCCGATGACCATATCGGCGATCCCATCGCCGACGCGGCGCGCTCCGTGCTCGACGGCCACATCGTTCTGTCGCGAAAATCCAGCGAAGCCGGAATCTATCCACCCATCGATGCGGCCATGTCCCTTTCGCGCCCGATGCCCGCCCTGGTATCCGAGGAGCACAACGCGGCGGCCCTGCGATTCCGGCTGCTATGGTCGCGGCTCGAACAGAAGCGGGAGCTCGTCGATATCGGTGCCTATGCAGCGGGACGGGATCCGATCCTTGACGATGCTCTGGCCCGCAGCACGCGCATGGAGTCTTTTTTGCGCCAGGACAGGCGCAGCAAGATTTCCCTGGACCAGTCGGTCGCCGGCCTGCGCCGTGCCGTCGAGGAGATACAGGCATAGCGTCAGCCCGCCTCATCAGATTGCTGTCTCTGCTGGCCGCCCGCGATCTTGCCGCGGCGGAAAGACGCGCCGGCGAGGCCGCTGCCAGCCTTCAATCGATGGCCCGCAATGTGAGTCTGCTCGATTCGTATACCCGAGAGCTTTCCGCCGGCTTGATCGACGCTGCATGGAATGGTTACGATTTCGCGGTTACCCTGGGGTTCAGAGCGAGCGGGATCAAGGCACGCAGCGATGCCCTAGCGGCGATGGAGCGTGGGCAGAGCCTCCACCGTTCCGCTCTGGACCGTCTCGCGCAGGAGTTGCAACGGCGAGACGCCATCGCCGCCGCGACGGAAGCGATGGAAGCGGAAACCGAGCGGGCGCGTGCCCGTATTGAGGACCGCCGATAAAACCCATACCCCAACAGGAAGTTTCTGGAGGAAACAGAAATGGCAAGAGCCTATGCAAGCAGGATCATCCCCGCGCCGGTCGAAGCTGTGTGGCCGCTCGTGCGGGACTTCAATGCCCTTCCCGCCTGGCATCCTGCGATAAAATCGAGCGAGATCGAAGATGGCCGCGATGCCGACACGGTTGGCGCCATCCGTTCCTTCACTCTCGCCGACGGTACTCATGTTCGCGAGCGCCTCCTGGAACTCGACGATTGCCGCTACCGCTTTCGCTACAACTTCGAGAAACCCGCCTTTCCGGTTGCGAATTACGTCGCCACCTTCACGCTGATCCCGCTCACCGACCGTGACGCGAGCTTTGCCGAATGGCGGGCGGATTTCGACGAACCGCCGGGCGAGAGCGGCCGTTATGTCGATATCGTCTCCAACGCCGTCTTCGCCGATGGCCTCGCGGCGCTCGCGGAAAAGACGGCAGGCCAGGCCATCCGAGCGGGCGCGACCCGCTGGCAGGGTTTCCGGCCGGCAAAAGTCTTCTGCGCCTCCGTCATCCGCGGACCCATCGCCGAGGTCTGGCGCCGCATCCGCGATTTCGCCGGCATGGAGGATTGGCATCCGGACATTCACGAGATGCGCATGCTGGACGGCGCGCGCCCCGACAAGGTCGGCGGCACCCGCGACTTCCGCGTGGGTGACAATGCCCTGCATGAGCAGCTCACGCTGCTTTCGGACCATCGCCACACATTCCGCTATCGCATCACGAAGACCACCATGCCGTGGCTCAACTACCATGCCGGCGTACGGCTCCATCCCATCACCGCGACGAACGAGACCCTCGCCGTCTGGACCGCCGACTGGACCGCCGCACCCAACGACGACCTTGCTCTCATTCCAGCAGTGCATCATGATGTCTTCCAACGCGCGTTCGATACCCTGAACGAACGCTTCTTTGTACGCTCAGCATGAGTCCGCCACGCCATTCCTTTGAGCGAACTCGCCGAGGCAACGGAAGAGCCGCCGGAGAGGAAATCCATCCGCTCCCGACGCCCGAATTATAACGGAGAGACACGATGAAACTTGGCCTGTTCATGATGCCGCTTCATGATCCCAGCCGGAACTACACGGATATCCTGAAGCAGGATCGCGAGGCGATCCTGCTCGCCGATCAGCTCGGCTATGATGAGGCCTGGGTCGGCGAGCACTACTCGTGCAAGACCGAACCGATCACGAGCCCGCTTCAGTTCATGGCGACACTCATTCCAATAACGAAGCGAATTACCTTCGGCACCGGCGTCATCAACCTGCCGCAGCATCATCCGGCGATCATCGCCGGAGATGTCGCCATGTTCGATCACCTCTCCGAGGGCCGCTATATCATGGGTGTCGGTCCCGGAGGTCTCGGCTCCGATTTCGAGCTTTTCGAGACCTTCGACAAAGATCGCACCGCGATGATGACCGAGAGCGTCGACATCATCCACCAGATCTGGGCCTCCGATCCGCCCTATCGGATCCACGGCAAGTTCTGGAACGTCGTCGTCGATCGCGAGACCCAGCTCCATCTCGGCATCGGGCCGATGCTGAAGCCGTACCAGAAGCCCTATCCCCCCCTCGCCGTCTCGGCGATGAGCCCGAAATCTTCCACCGCGCGGCTTGCCGGCGAACGCGGCTGGGGGATGGTCTCGGCCAATTTCACCCCGAGCAGCCAGGTGCTAAGCCATTGGCAGGCCTATTGCGAGGGCGCCGAAAAGGCAGGGCGCCGGCCGGACCGAGCCAACTGGCGGGTCGCCCGCAGCATCCTCTGCGCGGAGACAGACGCCGAAGCCGCCGACTACCTCGCCAATGAGAAATGCAGCCCTGGCTGGTACTACGCCTATCTGCGGGACAATCTCCGCACGTACAAAATGACCAAGATCTTCAAGCCCTATGAGAGCATGTCCGACGATGAGCTGACGGTTCCGCACATGCTGGAGATGATGGTGATCTCGGGCAGCCCAGCAACCGTGCTCGATCGGCTGGTGGCCCTGGTGGACGAGATCGGCTGGTTCGGCACGCTTCTGCTCACCCACAAGGATTGGGACAATCCGCCACTGCACCGCAAATCCATGCAGTTGCTCGCGGAACGCGTTTTTCCGCGGCTCGGCCAGCACATGCAGACACGCCAGGCCGCCGAGTAGGCTCGCTCAGCGCAGGACGGGATAGGCGCCGGCCAGGCCAGCTTCGCCCCAAGCCGGCGCGAAGGGCGAAAGGTCCATCTCCGGCGCCTTGCCAAGCGCCAGTGCGGCCAGCAGCCGCCCGGCATAGGGGCCGATGGTGAGCCCGACCGCGCCGAGCCCGTTGCCAATGACGAGCCCGGCGAGGTCCGGCACCAGGCCCAGCATCGGGACATGACCGGGCCCGACCGGCCGGAACCCGATCCGAGTCTCAACAAGGGTCGCATTGGCGAGCCCGGGGGCTATGCGAAGCGCTTCGGCCAGCACCTCCGCGACCCCGCGCGCGGTGACGCGATAATCGAATCCGGCATCCTCGCGCGTGGCCCCCACCACCACGCGCGATCCCTCGAAGGCGAGCAGATAGTGCGAACCGGCCGGCAGGATCACCGGCCAGGCCCCACTCTCTGCCCCGGGCAGGAGGAGATGAGCGATCTGTCCGCGCTGCGGCGCGATCGCGAGCTTCTTCCCGAGCGGGGCGAGCAGAGAAGGCGCCCAGGCCCCGGCGGCGAGCACCACCGCCTCCGTATCGAGCGTCTCCCCGCCCAGGCGCACACCGCTCACCCGTCCCTCCGCCGCGAGCAGCGCCGCCTCGCCCTCCCGCATCACCGCGCCGAGCCGCGCCGCCGCGCCCAGCAGCGCCGCCCGCATCCGCCGTCCGTCCACGCGCGCCCCGCCAGCCACGCGCACCGCCTTCAGCCCTTCGTGAAGCGGGGGGAAAAGCGTTCGCGCTTCCCGCGCGGAAAGCCGACACACTTCCCCCGCCTCCGGCGCCGCCGCGGCGCGCTGCCGCGCAAGACGCTCGACGGCCTCGAGCTCGCCCTCATCGGCGCTGACGAAGAGCGCCCCCACCCGGGCATAGCCCGTATCTTCGGCGCCGCACTCCGCAAGCGCGGCCAGGAGCCCGGGATAGTACCGCGCGCCCCTCTCGTAGAGCGCATAGAAGGCCGGATCATCGAGGGCCCCCACCCATGGACAGACGATCCCCGCCCCGGCGGCGGTTGCCCGCCCCTCGCGCGCCGCGTCAATGATCGTCACCTCCGCACCCGCGCGGGCAAGATGATAGGCAGCACTCGCGCCGAGAATTCCGGCCCCTACAACGGCTATGCGCATGTTCCCGGCCTTGTCCGAACCGCGATCGGCGGACTCTCGGGCCGTCCGGCGCACGTACGCAACCACCGCCTGCGTCATGGGTGGCACGAGAAGGAAGGGAACCGCGAAGCCCGCCATCCGGGCGCGCGGAGCAACGCGGCGATACGACGATTGCCCGGATGGTCGCCAGCGCGCTCGGGATGCGATATTCCGAGACGGCATCCTGGTATTTCCACCGGCATTTCCGCGAGGGGGAGGCTCATGGCCATGACGAGCAGCGCCGATGCGCTGTCCGGTTTCCGGGTCGATGGCAAGGTGGCGCTGGTGACAGGCGGTGCGAGCGGCATCGGTTTCGCTGCCGCCTCGCTCCTTGCGGACGCCGGCGCACGCGTGTTCGTGCTCGATCGCGACGCGAAAACGGCGGAGCAGGCGGCGGCGAAGATCGGCGGGCAGGCGGCAGCACGCACTCTGGATGTCGCCGATGAGGCGGCAATCCTCCGCATCTTCGCCGAGATCGACAGCACGGCGCGCGGCATCGACATCCTGGTGAACAATGCCGGCACCACCATTCGCCGCCCGGCCGTGGAGCAGACGCTGGAGGAATGGAACCAGGTTCTGGCCGTGAACATGACCGGCGCCTTCCTCGCGGCGCGCACGGCCGCGCGACACATGCTCGCGCGCGGGCGGGGTGGGGCCATCGTCGCCACCGCCTCCATCATGGGGCTCTCCGGCGGCGGGCTCTATCCGAACATCTCCTACCAGACGACCAAGGGCGCCATCGTCAACATGACGCGCGCGCTGGCGGTGGAATGGGCGAAGGACGGAATCCGGGTGAACGCCGTCGCCCCCACCTATGTGCGCACGCCCTTCATCGCGCCGCTGCTCGCCAAGCCCGAGCTGGTGGCCGCGATCGAGGGGATGACACCGCTCGGCCGCATGGCGGAGCCCGAGGAAGTGGCCGCCGCCATCCTCTTCCTCGCCAGTCCGGCGGCCGCCATGATCACCGGGCACACCCTGCCGGTGGATGGCGGGTTTCTCGCGCAGTAGTAAAGTGTTATGCACTTCGATGAAGTATCAAAAAGAAGGAGGCTTCTTTTTCTGAAGAAGAAGCAAAAGACTTTTCTCCGTTTTCCGGACCAGGCACCGGTTGTGGACGACGCGTGAAAGGATGAAAATTCCTTGGTTCTTTCTTTCAAGAAAGAACAACTTCTCTTCTTTGCTTACCGCATTTTGTTTTGCTGCACAGGGCTTCCTAGAAGGTTCATAACACCTCCTCTAAGCCGGCAGCCTACCCTCCGCGACCGCATGGCAGGCGACCAGGATTGCGCCGGCCGGCGTGTATGCGGGCCGCTCCTCCCGGCAGCGCGCATTCGCCAGGGGGCAGCGCGGATGGAAGCTGCATCCCGGCGGCGGGGCCAGCGGGCTCGGCACCTCGCCCGCGATCGGCGTGCGGTCCCGCCCGCTCATCATTCGATCCGGGGAGAGATCGGGGATCGCGTCGAGCAGCATGCGCGTATAGGGATGGCGCGGGGTGGAGAACACCTCTTCGGCCGGTCCGATCTCGACGATCCGCCCGAGATACATCACGCCGAGCCGGTCCGACATGTGCCGCACCACGGCGAGATTGTGGCTGATGAAGAGATAGGTGAGGCCAAGCCGGCGCTGCAGATCGCGCATCAGGTTCAGGATCTGCGCCTGCACCGAAACATCGAGCGCCGAGGTCGGCTCATCGCAGACCAGGAACTCCGGCTCGCTCGAGAGTGCCCGCGCGATCGAGATGCGCTGCCGCTGCCCACCCGAGAATTCATGCGGAAATTTCCCCCCATCCGAAGGCTGCAGCCCGACCTGCGCGAGCAGCTCCGCGACGCGCGCGGCGATCGCGCGCGCCCCGCGCAGCAATCCGAAGGCGCGGATCGGCTCGGCAATGATCCGCGCCACCCGCCAGCGCGGATTGAGCGAGGCATAGGGGTCCTGGAAGATCATGTTCATCCGCCGTCGCTGCCGCGCCTCCGCGCGCGCCGCGGCAATCGGCTCACCCTCGAAACGAATGGCGCCGTGGCTCGGCGCATAGAGCCCGACGGCGAGCCGCGCCATCGTCGATTTCCCGCAGCCCGATTCGCCCACCAGCGAGAGCGTGGATCCCTTGCCGATCGTGAAGGAGACGTCGTCCACCGCCCGCAAAAGCCGCCGCTTCTCGCCATTGATCACGCGTTGCAGCCAGGGACGCGAGACATCGAAGAAGCGGGTCACGTGCTCCGCCTCGAAGAGGGGGACGCGATCAGCCATGGCCCCGTCTCTCGTGCGCCGCTTCCGCGAGCGTGGGGGCAAAAAGCCAGCAGGCGGCCTCGGTCCCGCCGGCGAGCATCAGTTCCGGCCGCTCTTCGGTGCAGCGGGCAAAGACTTTCGGGCAGCGCGGCGAGAAGGGGCAGCCCGGCGGAATCGCCGACAGCCGCGGCATCGCGCCCTCGATCTGGGCGAGCCTTCCACGCTTTTCTTCGAGTGTCGGAATGCTCGCCATCAACCCCTCCGTATAGGGGTGCGCAGGATTGCGGATCACGCGCGCGACCGGGCCAAGCTCGACGATCCGTCCCGCATACATCACCGCAACGCGGTCGGCGGTCTCGGCGATCACGCCCATATCGTGGGTGATCAGCATCACCGCGGTGCCACGCTCACGCGCGAGCCGCTTCAGAAGCGCGATGATCTGCGCCTGGATCGAGACATCGAGCGCGGTGGTCGGCTCATCGGCGATCACGAGCCGAGGCTCGGCGCAGAGAGCGAGCGCGATCACCACCCGCTGGCGCATGCCACCCGAGAATTCATGCGGATAGGAATCGATCCGCTCCTCGGGCGCCGGAATGCCCACCTGCGCGAGCCAGCCCACCGCGCGCCTGCGCGCCTCGGCGCCCGAAATCCCGAGATGGATCTGCATCGTTTCCGCCAGCTGACGCCCGACCGTGTAGAGCGGATTGAGCGTCGTCAGCGGATCCTGAAAGATCGCGCCGATCCGCCGTCCGCGAATGCGACGCATTTCCTCTTGCGGAAGATCGTCAATCCTTTTGCCTTCGAACAGGATGCGCCCGCCCGAGATTTGCCCCGGCCGCTCAAGCAGCCCGATGATCGCCGCCCCCGTCAGCGACTTCCCCGCCCCGCTCTCTCCCACCACGCCGAGCACCTCGCCCGCCGCGATGGCGAAGGAGATATTGTCGAGCGCTTTGAGCACGCCCCGGCGGGTCGGGAACGCAACCGAGAGCTTCTCAACGTCCAGGAGCGACATCAGCTCAGCCGCGGGTTCAGCGCGTCGCGCAACCAGTCGCCGAGCAGATTGATCGAAAGCACCATGATGACCAGTGCCAATCCAGGAAAAATGGTGATCCACCATTGCCCGCTGAAGAGATAGGAATTGCCGTTGTTGATCAGCGTGCCGAGCGAAGGGTTGGTCGGCGGCAACCCGACACCGAGGAAGGAGAGCGTGGCCTCGGTGACGATCGCGACCGCGAGATTGATCGTCGCGATCACCAGCACCGGCCCGAGCACGTTCGGCAGAATATGAGTGAGCATGATGCGCGGGCCGGAGATGCCGATCACCCGCGCCGCCAGCACATAATCCTTGCCGCGCTCGACCATCGTCGAGCCGCGCACCGTGCGCGCGAATTGCGGCCAGTTGCTGATGCCGATGGCAAAGACGATGATATCGATCTCGGTCGCCTCGTGAAGCTGATGCAGCGCTGCCGAAACGATCCCATCAACGACGAGCGCGATCAGGATCGCCGGAAAGGTGAGCTGCACATCCGCGATGCGCATCAGCAGTGCATCCAGCGCTCCCCCGCCATAGCCAGCGATGAGCCCGACACTGACACCGACGATGGCGGCGAAGAGCACCGAGCAGAAGCCGACCACGAGGCTGATCCGCCCGCCATACATGATCGCCGAGAGCATGTCCCGGCCCTGGTCATCGGTGCCGAGCGGAAAAGCCCATTGCGATCCCTTCAAAGGCAGGGGGGGAAGAAAACTGTTGGAGAGGCTGAGGCTGCCGAGATCGAAAGGATCATGTGGCGCGAGCCACGGCGCGAAGAGCGCGCCAACAATCCAAAGAAAGGCCACCGCGCCGGCGATGACCGCGACCGGTGAGCGGCGGAAATTGTACCAGAGATCGGAATCGAAGAACCGCGCGATCGGCCCCGCCGGATGCGCGCCGATCCCGGGCGGCCGCTCCGCCGGCGCCTGCCCCGCGGAAGCGCTCATCGCGCCGCCACCGGCCGGCGCCGCTCGATCCTGAGGCGCGGATCGGCCGCATAATAGAGAAGATCGACGATGAGGTTGATCAGCACGAACACAAAAGCCATCAGGATCAGATAGGCCGACAGCACCGGGATATCCGCCGCCGCGATCGACTGGACGAAGAGAAAACCGACGCCGGGCCACTGGAACACAGTCTCGGTGACGATCGAGAAGGCGATGATCTGGCCAAGCTGCAATCCCGTGATGGTGATGACCGGCACGAGCGTGTTCCTGAGCGCATGGCCGAAATAAATCACCCGTTTCGGCAGGCCGCGGGCTTGGGCGAAGCGGATATAGTCGCTGCGCATCACCTCGAGCATCTCGGCCCGCACCAGCCGCATGATCAGGGTCATTTGAAAGAGGCCGAGCGTGATCGCCGGCAGGATCAGCGCCTTGAGGCCCGAGAGCGTGAGGAACCCCGTGGTCCAGAAATGCCCGAGATGCACGACGCTGCCGCGGCCGAAGCTTGGCAGCCAGCTGAGCCAGACACTGAAGACGAGAATGAGCAGAATGCCGATCAGGAAGGTCGGCAGCGAAACGCCGATCAGGCTGAAGGCGAGGAACAGGCGGCTGAGCCAGGAATTGCGATAGATCCCCGTGTACACGCCCATCGGCACACCCACCGCCAGCGCGAGAAGGGCGGAAGTGACGGAGAGCTCGATCGTCGCCGGCAGCCGGACAGCAAAGAGCTGCAGCACCGGCTGTCCGAGCCGATAGCTGAGCCCGAAATCGCCGTGCAGGATCCGCCCCAGATAAAGCAGGAACTGCACATAAAATGGCTTATCGAGGCCGAGCGCTGCCCTGAGCGCGGCCCGCTGCGCGAGCGTGGCATCCTGCCCGGCCATGATCGCCACCGGGTCGCCCACGAAGGCGAAGAGCAGGAAGGACAGAAAACACACCACGAGCAGGACGAGAATCGCCTGCGGAATCCGCGCAAGAATGAAACCCGCCATGAAGCGGCCCCGACCTTTCTGTTCCGCATGAATCTTCCAGGGACGGCGATGCTGGTGCTCTCGCCCGGCCACTGCAAGAGCCGTGCCGGAACTGCCGAACGCGTCCGCCTTGTGGCGCGCCCTTTCGGCGCCACATCTGATGCAGCGCAACAAGCAGCGGACCACGCCGGACGATGAACGCCCCTTTCGACGCCGATTCCCTTTCCTTTGTCAAATATGCCATCGGTCAGCCCGTTCATCGCAAGGAGGACCCGCTCCTTCTCTCCGGAAAGGGCCGCTATACGGACGATATCAACCTTCCAGGCCAGGCCTATGCGGTCATGGTGCGCAGCCGCCACGCCCATGGAAGGATCATCGGGATCGACACAACGGCCGCCCGGGCGATGCCGGGGGTGCTCGCGGTCTTCACCGGCGCCGAGCTCGCCGCCGCCGGCCTCAAGCCGATGCCGGCCGCCATGCCTTATAAGAACCGCGACGGCAGCCCGATGGCCCACCCGGTCCAGACGGTGCTCGCGACCGGGAAAGTCCGCTATGTCGGCGACCCGCTCGCCTACGTCGTCGCCGAAACGGCGAAGGCAGCCAAGGATGCCGCCGAGACGGTCGTGGTCGAGATCGAGCCGCTGCCCGCTGTCACGACGGCGCGTGCCGCGGATGCGCCCGGCGCGCCGCGCGTCCATGACGATGTGCCCGGCAATCTCGTGCTCGACTTCCACTATGGCGACGGAGAAGCGGTGGCCAAGGCCTTCGCCGCCGCTGCCCATGTCACCCGCCTGCGGCTCATCGACAGCCGGATCATCGTCTGCCCGATGGAGCCGCGCTCCGCCCTTGGCGCCTTCGATCCCGAGAGCGGCCGCTATACGCTCCATGTCGGCTGCCAGGGGGTTTTCAACCTCCGCCCCCAGATCGCCGCCGTTCTCGGCGTCCCCGACGAGAAGGTGCATGTGCTGACCGGCAATGTCGGCGGCTCCTTCGGCATGAAGTTCACCGCCTATCCGGAGTATTTCTGCCTCCTTCACGCCGCCCGCCAGCTCGGCCGGCCGGTCAAATGGACCGATGAGCGGAGCGAGAGCTTCCTCTCCGACAGCCATGGCCGCGATCATGAGATGGAGGCCGAGCTCGCGCTCGACGCGGAGGGAAGATTCCTCGCCGTCCGCCTGACCGGGTACGGCAATCTGGGCGCCTATCTCTCCAACGCCACCGCCATCCCTGCCACCGGCAACACGGTGAAGAACGTCGTCAGCGTCTATCGGACCCCCTTGATCGAGGTCTCGAGCCGCTGTCTCTTCACCAACACGACGCCCGTGGGCGCCTATCGCGGCGCCGGCCGCCCCGAAGGCAACTACTATATGGAGCGGCTGATCGATACTGCCGCCGCCGAGATGGGGATCGACCGGCTGGAGCTCCGCCGGCGCAACCATATCCGCCCAGAGGAGCTGCCCTGGGCCGCCCCGTCCGCCCTGCAATATGATAGCGGGGATTTCCCCGCCCTGCTCGAGCACGCGCTTGGCTTCGCGGATATTGCGGGCTTCCCCGCCCGCCGTGCCGAGAGCCTGAGCCGGGGCCGGCTGCGCGGCCTCGGGATCGGCCAGTATCTGGAGGTGACGGCGCCGCCCACGAACGAGATGGGCGGCATCCGCTTCGAGGCGGATGGCGGCGTCACCATCATCACCGGCACGCTCGATTACGGCCAGGGCCACGCCTCGCCGCTTGCCCAGATC
>DASZQO010000142.1:0-9771 GCA_035549615.1 Acetobacteraceae bacterium | reverse complement strand
CTCCGCCTCGAGATTGGTGGGCGGGCGGCGGAGCGCGTGGCCGAGAAGGGGCGGGTCGAGCGAATTCATCGAAGGGCGAGGATAGCGGAGCCGCCCGAGTCCGGCAGCCTGTGGATAAGGGGGTACGTGGGAGTGGAAGTGGCGGGAAGTGGGGGGCGCAACGCGGCGCGCGCCCCGCTCGTCAGCTCCTTCCCGATGCGCCCGCCGGCGGCGGCGCCGAGCGCGGTGAGGCGGCTGATCGTTTCGGCGAAAGCGGGCCTGCTTCCGAGGGCTGCGATGGTGGCGGCGGGCAGCACGATGCGGCGCGTGAGAGGTGGCGGCTTGAGGTTTTGGAAGACCGGCATCGGCGATGCCCGGCCCTTCCCTGATGGCGCCGGTAGCACTGAATTGAACGGATCCGAATTGAACTGGCCGCCGAATGAACGCTATAGGCTTCCCCCCCTTTCGCGGTCTGGAGAAGGCCCTTGCCACACAATGCCGCCGGTCTGCCTGAGGCTTTGTCCCACATGCCTTCCAGCACTTTGTCGAGCGCGGGAGCTGCCGAAAATCCACCCGGAAAGCTCCCTGAGAGGCCGGCCATCGCGGAAGGGCCGGCCGCCGGCGGCATGAACGGCGCCGCCGCGGCATTCTCCGCGGCCGATCCGCATGCGCTCGGGCTCTCGGGTGGCGTGCGGGTTCTGGTGCAGCCGGAGGACGGGCCGCATCCGGTCATCGGCATGATCGCCGCGGCGCAGCGCAGCATTCTCATCAAGCAGTTCACCTTCGATCATCCCGAGATCCTGGAGGCGGTCATCGCCGCGCATCGCAGCGGCCGGGACGTCCGGGTGATGCTGAACCCGCATCGCTCCTCGGGCGACCGCGCCAACGACGCGACCGAGGCGCGGCTGCGCCAGGAAGGCATCGCCGTCGCCTGGACCAGCCCGCGCTTCGCCGTCACCCACGAGAAATCCGCGGTGATCGACGACGCGCACGCCCTGATCGCCACTTTCAATTTTTCTGAAAAATACTTCACCCATACGCGCGACTATGGCCTCGTGATCCGTGACCAGGCTGCCATCGCCGAGATTCGCGCCTGCTTCGAGTCCGACTGGAACCACCAGCCGTTCCATCCGCCATCCGGCTCCAGCCTGCTGTGGAGCACGGCCAACGCGCGTCCCATGATGAGCGCCTTCATCGATTCCGCGCGCGAGACCCTCGATATCCAGCATCCGAAATTCGTCGACACGACCATCCTCGATCGCATCGCCAACGCGCGCGAGCGCGGGGTGAAGGTGCGCGTGCTTTGCGGCGGACGGCACGGCATCAGCGAATGGGACGTGCTCGATACCTTCTCGGCGCTGCGCATTCTCTACCGGCTGAATGTCCGCGTGCATAAGCAGAAGAATATGCGGCTGCACGCCAAGCTTCTGATCGCGGACGACCGGCGCGCACTGGTCGGCTCGATGAATATCGACCGCAGCGCCTTCGACCTCCGCCGCGAGCTGGGCGTGATCGTCACCGATCCGGGCGCCGTGAAGCGCCTGCGCGGCGTCTTCGCCGATGACTGGGAGGAGTCACGCCACTATGATGCACCGGATCCGTTGCAGGCGCACACGCAGACGGAGGACGATTTTCCGCACGATCCGGATCTGATTCATGAATGATGCGGCGCTCGAACCGGCCGCAGCGCCGCCCGCGCCCTCATCGCTCGAGCTTGCCCTCACCTTCAACCGGATCGCGCTCGCGAGCTTCGGCGGCGGGCTTTCCGCCTGGTCGCGCCAGGTCGTGGTCGAGGAGCGCGGCTGGATGAGCGATGAGGAATTCCTGAGCGCCATGACCATTTGCCGGGTGCTCCCCGGCGCCAACCAGGTCAATCTCGCGGTCTTCGTCGGCGCCAAGCTGCGCGGCGCTGCGGGCGCGCTCGCCGCGGTCATCGGGCTGACCGCTCTGCCGATCGCGATCGTCCTCGGTCTCGGCACGCTCTATGCCGCCTGTCACAGCAATCCCTCCGTGCAGGCCGCCCTGCGCGGCGTCGTCGCCGCCTCGGTCGCGCTCAGCCTCTCGATGGCTTACAAGACCGGACGGAAGACGCTGCGCAGCGCCGGCCCCTGGGTGCTGTTCGCCGTTTCCTTCTTTTTCTCCGCGATCGTCCGGGTGCCGCTGCTTGCCATGCTCGCGGTGCTGGCGCCGCTCGGCCTATGGTGGGCTTGGCCAAAGCGGCAGCCGACGTGAGCCTCCTCACCGCGCTTCGGATCTGCCTCCTCTTCGGCACCGCGTCGCTGCTCTCGATCGGCGGGGGCAATTCCGTCGTGCCGGAGATGCAGCTCCAGGCGGTGCAGGTCTATCACTGGCTGACCGCCGCGCAGTTCGCCGACATCTTTGCAATCGCGCAGGCCGCGCCGGGCCCCAGCATCCTGATCGTCACGCTGATCGGCTATCAGGCCGCGGGTTTTGCCGGTGCGCTGCTGGCCACTGCGGCAATGATCCTGCCCGCCGGCCTCCTCGTCTATGTCTTCGCCCGCTCCTGGCAGCACGCGACGCACGCCCCCTGGCGCATCGCCTTCGAGCATGGCCTCGCGCCGATCGCAGTGGGGCTTGTGCTCGCGAGCGGCGTCGTCGTCGCCCGCAGCGCCGATCATTCCTGGTCGCAATATGCGCTGACGGGGGCGGCGACTCTCATCTTCTGCACGACGAAGCTCAATCCGCTGATCGTCGTTGCCGCTGCTGCGGCGATCGGCTGGGCCGGCTTCGCCTGATCTTGGGGCGCGCCTTTCAGCGGGCAGCGCCAAGGACCCAGGCGAGCACGCCCTTCTGGGCATGGAGGCGGTTTTCCGCCTCGTCGAAGACGACGGATCGGGGACCGTCGATCACCGCCGCGTCCACCTCCTCCCCGCGATGGGCCGGGAGGCAGTGCATGAAGATCGCATCCGGCGCGGCCCTGGCCATCAGGGCTTCGGTGACGCGGTAGGGCGCGAGCAGATTATGGCGGCTTTCCTGCGGATCATCCGACATGGAGACCCAGGTATCGGTGACGACGGCGCGGGCGCCGGCCACCGCGTCCTCCGGCGAATCGAAGATTTCGATGCTCGCCCCTTCGGACTTTGCCCACGCGACGAGGCCGGCGGGCGGGCGGAGCTGCGCGGGGGTGGCGAGGCGGAGGGTGAAGTGAAAGCGTGCCGCGGCCTCGATCCAGGAGCGGGCGACATTGTTGCCATCGCCCGACCAGGCCACCACCTGGCCGGCGATGGGCCCGCGATGGTCCTCGAAGGTCATGACGTCCGCCATGAGCTGGCATGGGTGCGAGGCTTCGGTGAGACCGTTGATCACCGGGACCGTCGCATTCCCGGCGAGCTCGGCGAGCTTTTCCGCGCGATCGGTGCGGAGGAGGATCGCGTCCACATAGCGCGAGAGCACGCGCGCGGTATCGGCGATGGTCTCACCCCGGCCGAGCTGCATTTCCTTGCCGGTGAGCATGATGGCATCGCCGCCGAGCTGGCGCATCGCGACCTCGAAGCTCACGCGTGTTCGCGTCGAGGGTTTTTCGAAGATCATGGCGAGCGTCTTGCCGGCGAGCGGGCGCGAGGTGACGCCGCCCGCCTGGCGGAAGCCGTGCGCGATATCGAGCATCTGGCGGAGCGTCGGCGTGTCGAAATCGCTGAGATCGAGGAAATGGCGCGGCCGGGGTGGCGGGGCGTTCTCCTGATCGGCCGCCGAGCGCTTGAGCGCCCCGCTCATTTCGCCGCCGCCTTGGCGCTCGACGGCAGGCAGCGGAGCGCGGCGCGGCGGAGCATGGCGAGAGCCTCGTCGCACTCGGGCTCACGGACGATGAGGGGCGGAACGAGACGGACCACATTCTCTCCGGCATTGACGGCGAGCAGGCCCTCGGCGAGGCAGGCGGCGTTCACCTCGGCCTGGGGCGGCACACATCTGAGCCCGAGAATGAGCCCGCTGCCACGCACCTCGGAGAAGATTGCGGGGAACTCGGCCGCCAGCGCTTCGAGATCGCGCCGGAACTTGCGGGCCGTGCGCTCCACCGCTTCGAGGAAGCCGGGGGCGAGCACGACATCGAGCACGGCGTTGGCGGCCGCGGCGGCGAGCGGGTTGCCGCCGAAGGTGCTGCCGTGGCTGCCGGGGGTCATGTGGCGGGCGACACGCTCGGTGGCGAAGACGGCTCCCATGGGCACGCCGCCGGCAATGCCTTTCGCGGAGGTCATCACATCCGGCGTGATGCCGGCCCATTCATGGGCGAACAGCCTGCCGGTGCGGCCCATGCCGGACTGAACCTCATCCATGCCGAGGAGGAGGCCGAATTCATCGCAGGTGGCGCGGAGATCCCGCAGGAACTGGAGCCGCGCCGGGCGAACGCCGCCTTCGCCCTGCACCGGTTCGACAAGGATGCCGGCGGTTTCAGGGGTGATGGCGGCGCGCACCGCATTGAGGTTGTTGAAGGGAACGTGTGTGAACCCGTCCACCGGCGGGCCATAGCCCTGGAGATATTTGTCATTGCCCGTCGCCGAGAGCATGGCGAGAGTGCGGCCGTGGAAGGCGCCTTCGAAGCAGATGACGCGATAGCGCTCGGGGTGGCCTTCCTCGGCCATGGTCCGGCGGATCATCTTCACCATGCCCTCGTTCGCTTCCGCGCCCGAATTGCCGAAGAAGACCGAGTCCGCGAAGGTGGCCGCGACGAAGCGGCGGGCGAGCCTTTCCGTCTCCGGAATGTGATAGAGGTTGGAGACGTGGATCACCCTGGCCGCCTGGGCGGCGATCGCCTCCACCAGGTGGGGGTGATTGTGGCCAAGCAAGGAGGTGGCGATGCCGGCGCCGAAATCGAGAAATCGTCGGCCATCCTGCGTGATCAGCCAGGCGCCTTCGCCCCGCTCGAAAGCGAGGTCGGCAGGTTTGTAGGTTGGCATCAGCGCAGAAATCATCCGGTGATCGGCCCTTCCCGCCGTTCCCGTCCCGGCATGTCGCGCCGCCGCGACCCATCGCGGCCGCCGCCGGGGAAACAGACATAGTTGGCCGGGGAGGCCGGCTGAGTCAAACGGGCCGACGAAGAAGAATCGGCGAAATCGGGGGTGTCCGAAAGGGAGTCGGGAGCGAGATCCGTAAAGGGAATCAACGTGGGGTTGAGTGGCGGCGAAAGATGGTGACCACTCGGAAGCGGTGATTGGTCGATTTCACCATGCCGATGACCGCCTCGATCGCAAAGGCATCCTTGCGGTACATCGGCAGCACCTGGTCGAGCCAGACGATGTGCGTGCCGGGTGCTGCGCGCTGGAGAGCACGCAGCACAATGTTCCGTTTCACCATGGTGGTTTGATAGCGCTCCGCGTCCTCGATGCTGTAGGGCGGATCGGCCAGCACCAGGTCGTATTTGTGCAAAGGCACGGAGCGGAGCTGCTGTGCATCATCGACATAGGTGGGTGAGAGCGCGGCGTTGATATCCACCGTGTCGCCCGGCAGGGCGGAGAGATCGACCTTGCCCGAGAAGAGGTGCAGTACGCGCGTTTTGTCGGGAAAGAGGGCGCGGATGCGGCGGAGATAGCCGGCCGGGTAGCCGCCGTAATAGGCGGACCTCACCCGGTAGTCATTGCCCATGATCCAGGTGCCGACGACCCGTCCCTCCGCCGAGAGGAAGAGACTCCGCGGGAAGCCGGTCTCCCGCACGTAATTGGCGATCCGCTCTTCCCACTCCATCGGCCACTCCCTCTCGGTTTGCCGAAGAGTGCCGCGATCGCGGGCAGTTTGTACAGAGCATGAGCACCGACTGCCTCAGGATTCGGCTATGCGATCCGTACATGACAGATTTGCGTGTTTTCGCCTTGGACCGTTTGTCCAATCCCCATGTCGAACGCCCGCACGTAGTTTGACGGACCGGTATTCCACCCGTCAGATCGGACATGTCTGTGGAATTTGTTTCGCCAGTGCCGTGTCGTGCCCGCTATCGGAATTCTCAAGCGACCCTCCCCGCTTCCGTGAACAGAAGGGTGGATGCCTCGGGGAGGTCCGGGGCGAAATGCCGGGGAAGGCGCCGGGCCTGGGGCCTTCGGCGCGCGTTGCCGGTGGCGGCGCTGCTCGGCACGGCGCCGCTGCTCGGGGGGTGCCAGTTCGCTCTCATGGACCCGCGCGGGCCGATCGGCGCGGACGAAAAATCGATCATCATCCTCTCCACCGTCCTGATGCTCATCGTGGTCGTGCCGGTGATCGTGATGACGCTCGCCTTCGCCTGGCGCTATCGCGCTTCGAACAGCGCGGCGACCTATGCGCCGGAGTGGGAGCATTCGCGTGGAATCGAGACGGTGGTGTGGCTGGTGCCGTGCCTCATCATCGCCGCGCTCGGCACCGTGACCTGGATTTCGAGCCACCGGCTCGATCCCTATCGGCCGATCAAAGCCGCCGCCAAGCCGCTCACGGTGCAGGTGGTGTCGCTCGACTGGAAATGGCTCTTCATCTATCCGGAGCAGCATATCGCGAGTGTCAATCAGCTCGCCCTTCCGGTGGGCGTGCCGGTGAAGTTCCTGCTCACCTCGTCATCGGTGATGAACGCCTTCTTCATTCCCCGGCTGGGCACGCAGATCTACACGATGGCGGGAATGCAGACGCAGCTCAGCCTGTTGGCGAGCAAGGCGGGTGATTATCGCGGCATCTCCGCCAATTACAGTGGTGACGGCTTCTCCGACATGCATTTCACCGCCGAGGCGATGAGCGGGAAGGATTTCGCCGCCTGGGTCGCAAAGGCGCGCGCCTCCTCGCAGGCCTTGACGCTCGCGTCCTACCGCGCGCTCGCGCAGCCGAGCGAGAGGGTGCCGGTCCGTTATTACAGCTCCGTCACCCCGGCGCTGTTCCACGATATTCTCAATCAGTGCACGAACGGCGCGCCGTGCCGCGATGCCGCGATGGCTATGGCCATGGCGAAAGAGGCGCTGGGCAGCAGCTTCAGGCTTTGCACCACGATCAATCCCGCCGGGAATCCCGCGGGCGCCGATCCGAAAGGAATGCAGTGATGTTCGGCAAGCTTACCATGAGCGCGGTGCCCATGAATCAGCCGATCATCATGGGCGCCGTCCTGTTCATGGCGATCGGCGTCGCCGTGGTGCTCGGCGCGATCACCTATTTCCGCTTCTGGCGCCAATTGTGGTCGGACTGGCTCACCTCCGTCGATCACAAGCGGATCGGCGTGATGTACATCATCCTGGCGCTGGTGATGCTGCTGCGCGGCTTCGCCGATGCCATCATGATGCGGAGCCAGCAGGCCCTGGCCTCCGATGGCGGGGCCGGCTATCTGCCGCCCGAGCATTTCGATCAGGTCTTCACCGCGCACGGCGTCATCATGATTTTCTTCATGGCGATGCCCTTCATCGTCGGGCTGATGAACATCGTCGTGCCTCTGCAGATCGGCGCGCGGGACGTGGCCTTTCCCTATCTCAATTCCTTCAGTCTCTGGATGACCATCTCGGGAGCCATTCTCGTCAATCTCTCGCTCGCGGTCGGCAATTTCGCGCGGACCGGCTGGCTCGCCTATCCGCCGCTCTCCGAGCTTCATTTCAGCCCTGACGTCGGCGTGGATTACTATATCTGGAGCTTGCAGGTCGCGGGCGTAGGCACGCTGCTCGGCGGCGTGAACATGATCACGACCATTCTGAAGATGCGTGCTCCCGGCATGACGATGATGCGGATGCCGGTTTTCACCTGGACGGCGCTCTGCACCAACATGCTGATCGTCGCCGCCTTCCCGGTGCTGACGGTGACGCTCGGCCTGCTCGCACTCGACCGCTATCTCGGGATGCACTTCTTCACCAACACCGCCGGCGGCAACCCGATGATGTATGTGAACCTCATCTGGATCTGGGGCCATCCGGAGGTCTATATCCTGGTCCTGCCCTGCTTCGGCGTTTTCTCCGAGGTGATCTCGACCTTCTCGGGCAAGCCGCTGTTCGGCTACACCTCGATGGTCTATGCAACCATCTGCATCACCGTGCTCTCCTTCACCGTCTGGCTCCATCACTTCTTCACGATGGGCTCGGGCGCCGATGTGAACGCCTTCTTCGGCATCACGACGATGGTGATCGCAATCCCGACCGGCGTGAAGATCTTCAACTGGCTTTTCACGATGTATCATGGGCGGGTGCGGTTCGAGACGCCGGTGCTCTGGACCATCGGCTTCATGGTCACCTTCACCATCGGCGGCATGTCCGGCGTGCTGCTGGCGGTGCCGCCGGCCGATTTCGTGCTCCACAACAGCGTCTTCCTCGTCGCCCATTTCCACAATGTCATCATCGGCGGCGTCGTGTTCGGCTGCATGGCCGGCTACAATTACTGGTTCCCGAAGGCGCTCGGCTTCAAGCTCGACGAGCGGTGGGGCAAAATCTCCTTCTGGTGCTGGCTGATCGGCTTTTATGTCGCCTTCATGCCCCTCTATGCACTTGGCCTCATGGGCATGACGCGGCGGCTCGACCACATGGACAATCCGGTCTGGCACATCTACCTGATGGTCGCGGCGGGCGGCGCGGCTATCATTCTCTGTGGCATCCTGGCCCAGCTCGTGCAGCTCTATGTCAGCATCGTGAACCATGTGGCGTTGAAGGACGTGACGGGCGATCCATGGAACGGGCGCACGCTGGAATGGGCCACCGCCTCTCCTCCGGCCTTCTACAATTTCGCGGAAACACCCGTTGTTCTGAGCCGCGACAGTTTCTGGGACATGAAGCGCCGTGGCGTCGCCTTCCACCCGCCCGTGCATTATCACCGCATCCACATGCCGCGGAACACAGGCGCAGGCTTCATTCTCGGGGTTCTCGGCGGCGTGGTCGGCTTCGGCATGATCTGGCACATCTGGTGGCTGGTGCTGTTCTGCCTCCTTGCCGGTCTCGCCGTCGTCGTCGCGCATTCCTTCGACGAGGATCGCGCCTACTACGTGCCCTCCGGCGAGGTCGCCGAGATCGAGGGAAGGCACTTCCAGCAACTCATGCCGCAGGCTGGTGATTGAGATGACCGTCGATATTCGCCTCGCTGCCGACACCGCCCTTCTCGCCGATGCCGAGGAAGGGCACGAAGAGCATCACGACACCGCGTCCATCGTCACGCTCGGGTTCTGGATCTACCTGATGAGCGACTGCGTGCTGTTCGCGGCGCTTTTCGCGACCTTCACGGTGCTGCGCGGCGACACGGCGGGCGGGCCGACCGGGCGCGAGATCTTTGCCCTGCCCAATGTGGCGATCGAGACCGCCTGCCTTCTCGTCTCAAGCTTCACCTATGGCATGGCGATGATCGCGGCGGAGCGGAACCGCAAAAGCGAGGTGCTGCGCTGGCTCGGCCTGACGCTCCTTCTCGGCCTCGGCTTCCTCGGTCTTGAAATCCGCGAGTTCGCCGACCTGGTCCATCAAGGGTTCGGGCCCGACCGCTCCGGCTTTCTCTCGGGCTTCTTCACCCTGGTCGGCACCCACGGATTTCACGTCTTCTCCGGCATCATCTGGATGCTGGTGCTGATGGCGCACGTCGCCTATCGCGGCCTGACACCGGAGAACCGCACGCGGCTCATGTGCCTCAGCCTCTTCTGGCACTTCCTTGACATCATCTGGATCGGCGTCTTCACCATTGTCTATCTGCTCGGAGCTGCCTGAGATGGCCAGCGCGGACATCACGCACGGCAATGCCCCTCACATTGTCCCCCATGGGAATGGCGAGGCCCATGCCAGCATGCGGGGCTATGTCACCGGTTTCATCCTCTCTGTGCTGCTCACCGCCGTTCCCTTCGTGCTCGTCATGTCGGGCACAGTGCCGGCGGCGACGGCC
>DASZQO010000141.1:0-5429 GCA_035549615.1 Acetobacteraceae bacterium | reverse complement strand
AGGGTCGATTTGCCGCAGCCGGAGGCGCCGACGATCACCACCATCACGCCATCGCCGAGGGTGAGATCGACCCGCTCCAGCACGCTCTGCGCGCCGAAGCTCTTCGCAAGCCCCCGAAGCTCGAGGACGGCCATTACTTCTCCACCTCGGTCAATCCTCTGACGAACCAGCGCTGCATCGCCACCACGACGACCACCGGCGGAATGATGGCGAGCAGGGACATCGCCATCATCCGATTCCATGGTGTGAGCACGGAACCCGCATCGATGAGCTGGACGATGCCGATCACGATCGTATCGAGCCGCGGGTCGGTGGCGACGAGCAGCGGCCAGAGATACTGATTCCACCCATAGACGAAAAGAATCACGAACAGTGCGGCGATATTCGCGGCCGAGACCGGAACGAGGATATCGCGAAGGAAACGGATCGGGCCTGCGCCATCCATCCGCGCCGCCTCGACCAGCTCGTCCGGGATCGCGAGGAAGACCTGCCGGAAAAGGAGCGTTGCAGTCGCTGAGGCGAGCAGCGGCACGGTGAGTCCGGCGAAGCTGTTGATCATCCCGAAATTCGCCATCACCGCATAGGTCGGGATGATGCGCACCTCCACCGGCAGCATCAGCGTGATGAAGATGGTCCAGAAGGCGATCCTGCGGAAGAGAAAGCGGAAGAAGACGACCGCATAGGCCGAGAGGAAAGAGATCACGATCTTGCCGATGGCGATCCCGAGCGCCATGCCCGCCGAGATCATCAGCATGTGCCAGACCGGAATCTTGCCATCGGCGCCGCCGTGGCGAAGCACCGAGAAAAAGATGCCGAGATGCGAGAGCCGCGGCAGAAGCGACAGATCGCCGCGATTGATCGCTCCTGCATCCTGCGTCGCGCCGGCGAAGATGAGCCAGACCGGAAAAGCGAAGAGAATGACACCGAGCCCGAGCACGGCATGGGCGAGCCAATCGGTCCTGGTACGCATCAATTCGCCCGCCGGTCGAGAAAGCGGAATTGCAGCGCGGTGAGCCCGATCACGAGCAGCATCAGCACCACCGACTGCGCCGCCGAGCCGGAAAGATCGAGATTGACGACCCCGTCGCGATAGACCTTCACCACCAAGGTCTCGGTCGCCTGGCCGGGTCCACCGCGCGTCAGCGCCATGATGGTGCCGAACGTCTCGAAAGCAGCATAGACAAGATTGACGATGAGCAGAAAGAAGGTGGTGGGCATCAGAAGCGGGAAGATGATGGTGCGGAAGCGATGGAGGCCGCGCGCGCCATCCATCCGCGCCGCCTCGATCACTGCCGGCGAGATCGATTGCAGGCCGGCCAGGAAGAAGACGAAATTGTAGCTCACCTGGGTCCAGGCGCTGGCGACGATGACAAACCCCCTCGCCTGGATGGGATTGAGCGTATAATCCCAATGCAGTCCAGCGCGGTTGAGCAGCCGCCCGACGATGCCGACCTCGGGGTGCATCATGAAAACCCAGAGCACGGCCGAGACTGCCGGCGCGACGGCGTAGGGCCAGATCAGCAGCGTGCGATAGATCGCGCGGCCACGGATCTCGCGATCGGCAAAGACCGCGAGCAGAAGGGCAAGGGCGAGCGCCAGCAGAGTGACTAGCGCACAAAAAATTCCGGTGCGGGCGAGTGCCGCGAGATAGGTGGGGTCCGCGAAGATTGCGGAAAAATTCGCCCACCCCGCGAAACGCGTATGTAGCCCGAAGGCATCGGTCACCGTGAAGCTCTGATAGATCGCCTCCCCCGCCGGCAGCAGGAAGAAGAGGACCGTCACCAGGAGCTGCGGCAGCACGAGCGCCGCCGGCAGCAGCCTGCCGCCGAAGATCGTGCGCCGCTCCACGTCGCTCCGCTGCCGCTCGAGGGACGGCTACCCGCCGACCGAGCGCTGGAAGCTGCGCAGCACCGCATTGCCGCGCGAAACCGCGTTGGCGAGCGCGGTCTTCGCGTCCTGCTGCCCGCCGAGGGCCTTCTCCCACTCCTCTTCGATGATGATACGGATCTCGGGCATGTTGCCGAGCCGGATGCCGCGGGAATTGTCCGTCACCGGCAGCCGTTCGAGCTGCAGGATCGGCAGGTCGGCGCCGGCATTCTTCCCGAAATAGCCCTGCTGCTTCATCAGATCCGAGCCCCCGAAGGTGACCGGCACATAGCCGGTGACGGACGCCCATTCCGCATCCTGCACTGGCTGGCCGAGAAAGGCGAAGAAGGCCGCGACCCCTTTATATTCCTCCGCCGTGCGATGCGGCGCCGTCATCGTCCAGAGGCTTGCCCCGCCGATGATCGAGTTGATCGGCTTGGCGATCACCTGCGGATCATAGGGAAGATAGGCGTCGGCGAAACGGAACTTCGCCGATTTGACGAGCGCGCTGCGGCTCGAGGAGGAATTGAAGGTGATGGCCGCCTGGCCGGAATAGAAGATCGGATCGGGCAGACTGTCGCGCCCGGCATATTTGAAGCTGCCCGCCTTCGCCATGTCGAGCAGCCGCTGGAGGTTGTTCACGAAGGGCGCGGCATCGACGAGGAGCTCCGCGTTCAGTCCCTTGAAGCCATCCGCCTCGGTCGCATAGGGCAGGTTGTGAATGGCGGCGAACTGCTCGAAATGGATCCAGGTCGGCCAGGAGGTGGTGAGCGCATACTCCGTCACCTTCTTGGCGTGCAGCGTCTCGGCCGCCTCGACGAGTTCGGGCCAGGTCGCCGGCGGCTTCGCCGGATCAAGCCCGGCCTTCTCGAAGGCGTCCTGGTTGTACCACATCACCGCCGTCGAGGAGTTGAAGGGCATCGAAGCCATCCGCCCGTCGGCCAGGCTGTAATAGCCGCGCACGGAGGCGATGTAGCTTTCAGGCTTGATCGGCGCGCCGCTCTCCTGCACGAGCTGCCAGAGCTGCTTCACCGCCGGCCCCGCGGCGATCATCGAGCCGGTGCCGACCTCGAAAACCTGCACGATGTGCGGCGCCTGGCCGGCGCGCCAGGCGGCGATGGCGGCGGTCAACGCCTCCGCATAGCCCCCCTTGAAGATCCCGACGACCTCATAGGCGCTCTGCGCGGCATTGAACCGCGCGATCAGCCTGTCGAGCTCATCCCCGAGCGGCCCGTTCATCGAATGCCAAAAGACCACCTTCGTCGGCGTGGCGGCGAAAGCGGGGCGAGTGAGGGCGAGCGCGGCAGTACCCGCGAGCAGAGAGCGGCGTTTCATGGAGTTCGGCCTTTCCGTTCAGAGACCGCGCGCCACGTAACCATGGCTTGTTACAGTGTAACGACAAGTTTATGATGATTGGGCGAAGCCCGAAAGGGTGGCGCCGGGATCACGATCTTCTGCGTTCTCCCCAGAAAAACCGCAAAATCCCCCTGAAAAGAACAAAGCAGGCGGTAATTCATCTTCGGTTGAAGGCCGGCGGGGAAAATAGGGAGACGGAAAAAATCCAGGCGCCCGGAGGCTCTTGGCATGATGTGGTGGTATTTCGGATTCTGGCAGTCCTTCATCCCGTCCCTGGAGTGGTGGCTCTCCTGCTGGGCTCTTCCCGATCTCGCCGAGTCCCATGAGGTCATCCACGTGGATTTCAAAAAGCGCGAAATCATCGAAAAGGTTGCTTGATCCCCCGCGCGCCGATCAATGATCACGAAAGAGTGCTCATCCACCATCCGCGGCGGTGGCCAGCAGCGGGCGGCGGGCCTGCAGAAACTCCTCGACCGCTTCGGCAAGGCGCTCGCATTCCGCCTCTCCGGTCATCAGCGAAAGATTGATCATTCCGCGCCGCGCGATCCAGAAGCCGGCGGCCAGGAGATCGAAGAAAAAAAGTTCCTTGAGGCGCGGATCGGCCGTCGCCCAGTCCTCGGGCGCGCGGATCGGCGCGGCGGTGAAATGCACCGTCATCATCGACCCGATACCGGTAAACTGCATCGGCGCGCCATGCTGCTGACAGAGCGCATTGAGCCGTGTTCGCAGCCCCTCCCCGCGCGCATTCAGCGCCTCGGCCGCCTCCTTCGTATAGATCTCGGTGAGCCCGGCGATGCCGGCCGACATGGTGAGCACATTGTTGTTGAACGTGCCGGCATGCGGCAGCGCATCGGCGCGGCGCGGATCAAAGCGCTCGAGCAGCGCCGCGCGGCCGCCGAAAGCGCCGCAGGACATGCCGCCACCGATATATTTCCCAAGCGTTACAATATCGGGGCGAAGCCCATATCGGCCGGCAAGCCCGCCCGGCGCCAGCCGGGACGTCATCACCTCATCGAAGATGGCGACCGCGCCCGCCTCATGCGCCGCAGCGATGAGGGAGGCGAGGAATTCCGGCTCCGCCGGAATGCAGCCGCCGCCGCCCATCATCGGCTCGACGATCACCGCCGCGAGCTTTCCGGCCTGGGACTCGATCGCCGCCTTCGCGCCCGCCCCGTCATTGTAGCGGGCGAGCACGAAGTCATAGGGCGCATTCACCGGCGAGCCGCCGCCCGCGAAGGTGAAAACCCCGCCGTGATAGCCGCCATGAAAGGCAAGCACGGTGCGCCGCCCGGTCACCGCGGCGGCGGTCGCCAGGGCCATCAGATTGGCTTCGGTGCCGGAATTGGTGAAGCGTACCAGCTCGAGCCCGAAACGTTCGGTGACGGCGCGGGCGAATCGCGCCTCGAGCATCGTGTGCCCGCCCAGATTGATGCCGCCATCGAGCGCTGCTTCGATCGCACGGCGGATGCCCGGATGCGAATGGCCGTAGATGCCGGCGGTATATTCGCCGAGGAAGTCGATATAGTGCGCCCCGTCGAGATCGTAGAGATGCGCGCCCTCGCCGCGCGCCAGGCCGAGCGGGAACGGGGCATGGAAGAGCACGCTCCGCGTATTGCCGCCCGGCATCACTGAGGCGGCCTCGACAAAGCGCGCCAGGCTCTTCGGGTTGCGTGCGACATAGGCTTCGCGCGCCTCGGCGAGGGCCGAATCGAGATCGGCATTTCTGAGCCCGGATCCGTCCACCACGAGAATCATTCCTCCCAGACCGCCGTCCGCCGTGCCTTCCGCGCGACGCGCGAGGCCATCGGATCACCAAGGCGGCTCTCCGGCAATGGCCCCAAGCAGCCCCTCGTCGGATCACCGCACGGGCCGCGGGTTGCCCGTGGCGCCGGGACCACGATAGAGTTTCGATGCGTGCCCATGAGCGCGGCCGCTTGAGGCGGAATCACCGAAGACGCGAAGCACGCCGGAGAATGGGCGGCGGGGCGGGCCGCAGGGGCGGGCGCGAACCCATGCCGCTCTGGAAAATCAGGCCATTCCGGGCTAGGGCCTGCTGCTCGTTACCCCATGAGCCGCGAGGGGAGCGGAAATGGCCGAATGGAAGGAAAGACGCGCGGGGCGTATCGGCAATCCGGCCGCGCTTCTTGACACACCCTTCGGCCATTTCCGCTCCGTCCCGGAGGGACGCACCCCATTTGGCCGCGACG
>DASZQO010000140.1:0-2290 GCA_035549615.1 Acetobacteraceae bacterium | reverse complement strand
CGCCACCGCCGACAGCCTCAAGCGCACTCTCAATATCCTTGTCGCGTGACAGCCGCAGCATCCGCCCCGCCAGCCCCTGATCTCTCAAATCACCGGAACCATCAGAAATTCGAACGCAATTTCAATGACCTACACCCATCTCCGCACAGATCTCCTAAAATAACCTATCTATCGGCAGGCGGTCATCCAGGCCTCATCCCCAATGGCCGGGAACCCAGACCCACCGTCCGTACGAGAACACCCATCGTCCCGGCACCCAACGCGTCCATCCCGGCTGGCGGGGCACAAAATGCCCGCGCACCCAGACATATGACGCTCCGTTCCAGTACCAGTGGCCGGGCATCCAGACAAAGGCTCCCGGTGGCGCGGGCGCCCCCGGAATCACCTCGACGCGCGGTGGCGGGACAGGGGGATAAGGTGGGGGTGGCGGCTGGGCGCAAGCACTCCCAGCGATGCCGACCGCCAACGCAAGGACGAGCCCGGCGCGAAGGGCTCCGCTCGCAGCGCCGCCGTTCAGTCCCCGCGACCGCCCCGGCAGCCCTCTCTGGGCAATCCCTTGGGCAATCCCTTGGGCAACCCCCGCGACAATCATTGGACCCAGTGGCCGGGCTGCCAGGTCCAGTTCTCGGTCTGCCGATTCTGAGCCCAGTAGCCGGGCATCCAGGTGCCGGAATGGCCGTCGCGGGGGATCCATTGGCCAGCAATCCACTGGTAGCCTTGGCCGGTCCATTCCCAATGGCCAGGTTCCCAGAGCTGTGGCACGCCGGAAACTGGCGGCAGCGGAACGGTCTCGGCCCGCGCCGGCGGCACCGGAGGATAGGGGTTTCCGGTTGCGCAGCCGGCAAGCCCCAGGCCCCCCGCGAGCAGAACAGCAATCGGCACGAAACGACGCATCGCTCTTTCTCCCTTTTTCTGGTTCAGGCGAGATAGTCGTGCACAACCCTGCCGAGCCCGAGGGTCAGGTCGGCCACGAGATGCACGGCCGAAACAACCGAGCGCACCGGCAGATCCGCGACCGGTGCGAGCGCGTGAGGGAAGAACTCGATCGCGGCCGGTCCGGTCCATGCCCCTTTCAGGGTCACGTCCTCGAGAAAATACTCGACGATCTCGCAGATGCGCGGCGACCCATCGACATGGGGGATGATCTTCAGCAGCCAGTTCGGCGCGGCCAGCGAGGCGGCCACCGCCGCATGGTCCGCGACATGGTGCTTGTAGCCCATGGTGGCGGTGGCAACCCGCACCGGGCCGTAATCGAGCGTGCCGACCAGCGTGTCGATCTCCTTGTGCAGCGTCGGAGCGGCGAGTTTCTTGGGGAATCCCCAAAGCTCCCGCCCGCCGGCGATCGGTGGATGGTCGTTGAGGAACATGGCATGCGTATAGCCGCCCGCGCGGCCCTGGAAGCTCACCGGGATCACCTGGCCGGTCTCGGTATAGTCGCCGAACCCGGTCGAGTCCGGCATGCGGATGAACTCGTACTTCACGAGCGGATTGGCCGGGTCGATCGCTAGCGGCTCCGGCACCACCGCACGCAGCGCATCGGCGTCGGTGCGGTAGGTGATGATGAGGAATTCGCGGTCGATGAAACGATAGGGGCCCTTGGGAAAGGCCGGGCTGGTGAGCGGCATGGCGAAGGCGGTGCGGCGGACTTCGTCTTCGGTCACGTGCAGGCTCCTCTGGCATGTAGGAAAAGTTGGCGCGCGGCACGTGGCGAGATCAAGGCCCGAGGTCGGACGGAGGGCCGGGTGCCGGATTGAAATCGGTTGAAGGAAGCAGAACTGTGGCGATGGCTTGCGCGGCGATGCCCTCGCCACGGCCGGTAAAGCCGAGCCGCTCGGTGGTGGTCGCCTTGACCGAGATGCAGCCGGCGGCGACACCCAGCAATTCGGCCAGGCGGGCCCGCATTGCGCCGGCATGCGGGGAAATCTTCGGCCGCTCGCAAATCAGCGTCACGTCGGCATTGGCGAGCATCCCGCCGCGGGCGGCGATGCGGCTTGCGGCATGGATGAGAAAGCGCGCGGAATCGGCGTCTTTCCAGGCCGCTTCGGAGGGCGGAAAATGCCGGCCGATATCGCCCTCGGCGAGCGCGCCATAGATCGCATCGCACAGGGCGTGAATCCCGACATCAGCGTCGGAATGCCCGGCTAGCCCTTGATCATGCGGAATTTCTATCCCGCACAGCACGAGCCGCCGGCGTACGGCGAAGGCATGCACGTCAAAGCCCGAGCCGGTGCGGGGCAGCAGGTTCGGGGCGAGGATCCGGGCGGCGCGGGCGAGATCCTCGGGCAGGGTG
>DASZQO010000139.1:0-3999 GCA_035549615.1 Acetobacteraceae bacterium | reverse complement strand
AAGGGGTATCGCCATGGTCCCCTGCCAGAAGCCTGATTCCAGACCGTCGGAGACCGTTCTGAATGCCGTGGAAACTCCGATTTTGCGTGAAAAAGCGCTTTCTAGCGGAGCTCAGGAAGCTCGGATATCGGATGTCCGGGGCTTTCGACCCGATCCCCTTAGAGCGGGATGGGTTCGCTTCCGCTCACCGATCCCGCTCTCGGTCTTTGTCTTCCCGCGTGATTCACGCCTCCGGTGATCCCACCTCCGGCGATCACGCTCTAGAGCAGCGCGAGCTGGCGCGATTCGACCCGGCCAGGCGAGACGAACTGGCTCGTATCGAGCGGGAGCGGAGGATCGGCCAGACCGTATTTCTGCGCCGCGCGAACGAAGCGGGCAGCCATCAGGCCGGCATAAGGGCCGCTGCCGCGCATCCTTCCGTGGAAGTTCGGATTGTTGAGCCGCCCCTCCCGCGTCTGGCGGATGAGACTGAGCACATGGCGCGCGCGATCGGGCCGATGCTCGGCGAGCCAGCCTTCGAAGAGCTGCTTCAGCTCATGCGGCAGGCGCAGCAGCACGAAGGCCGCGTGACGCGCCCCGGCCTGCGCAGACGCCGCGAGAATCCGCTCCATCTCGGCGTCGTTGAGGCCGGGGATCATCGGCGCCGCCATCACGCCCACCGGGACACCGGCTTTCGCGAGTTCGGCGATCGCCCCGAGCCGCCGCGCGGGGGAGGAGGCGCGCGGCTCCATGCTGCGGGCAAGCGCGGGATCGAGGGTGGTGATGGAGATATGCACCCGCGTGAGCCGGCGCTTGGCCATCCGCGCGAGAATATCGAGATCGCGGAGCACGCCGGCCGACTTGGTGACGATGGTGAAGGGATGGCCGGCGCGCTCCAGCATTTCCAGAACAGAGCGGGTGAGCGCGAGCCGCCGCTCGACCGGTTGGTAGGGGTCGGTGTTGGAGCCGAGCGCGATCGGGCGGACGACATAGCCCGGCTTGCCGATCTCACGCTCAAGCAGGCGGGCAATATCAGGCTTGAAGAGGATCTTGGTCTCGAAATCGAGGCCTGGCGAATAGCCAAGATAAGCATGGCTCGGCCGGGCATAGCAGTAGATGCACCCATGCTCGCAGCCGCGATAGGGGTTGACCGCCCGATCAAAGCCGATATCCGGGCTCTCATTCCAGGCGATCGCCGAGCGGGTGGCATCCCGGATCAGGGTGGTTTCGAGGGAGGGCGGCGGATCGGGCATGCCGGGCGCGGCCCAGCCATCGTCGAAGGCTTCGGTCCTTTGGGCTTCGAAGCGGTTGGGCGGGTTCAGGGTCGCGCCGCGGCCCTTGCGCGCGAGACCCGGCATGCGCGCCTCAGGCGGAGGTTCGGCCATGCCGGCCCGCTCAAGCGCCGCGAGCGCCTCTCCGTCGCGATCGGAGGCCGGACCTTGATGCGGTAAGGACATGATCGCGTTCCCTATTCGTTCGGATGGGAGCTTGGAGCGTCACACCGGGAGAGTCAAGAACAGAATGCGAACTTCCTTTCATCCCCATCCTTTGGCCATCGCCCTCTCGCCGAAACGCGCGGGCCGGATCCCCGCGCACTCGCCGATGCGCTCGTCAATTTTCGCAGCCCGAGGAGCGGCTTTGCCCCGGACGCCCCGCGACATAGCCACCATGGAGGATGACGAAGCCGCGCGCATGCCCTTGCGGCCGAACGCCGCTGCCGATAGGCAACGTTCCCTATCCGGCTGAAATTTCCTGGAGAGCGTCGACGATGGAAGGAGGAGCGCTGGAAGCGGGGCCCTCGCGCCGGCCGGGCTGGCTGCCACCGGTCTGGCAGCGCCGGCTTCTCTTCACCATCGGTGCCGCGCTGGTCGCTCTCGCCGCCCTCTTCCTCGCCTGGGCGGCCGATGTCGCGGTCATGCTGCTCAGCCGTTTCACCGCGGGGCGGGGCTGGACAATCTTTCTGATCACCCCGCTCGGTCTCGCCTTCTGCACCTTTCTGACCTGCACCGTGTTCCCGGGCGCCCAGGGCAGCGGCATCCCGCAGGCGATGGCCTCCCTGCACATGGAGGATCCGCGCCACATCAACAAAGTGCTCTCGCTCAAGCTTACCTTCGGCAAGCTGGTGCTGACGGTCCTCGGCCTTCTGTTCGGCGCCACCATCGGCCGCGAGGGGCCGACCGTGCAGATCGGCGCTTCGATCATGAACAGCCTCACGAAGCTCGAGATCATGCGCGGCAAGGAAATTCAGCGCGCGCTGGTGCTGATCGGCGGGGCCGCCGGAATCGCCGGCGCCTTCAACACGCCGATCGCCGGGGTGATCTTCGCGATCGAGGAGCTCGGCCATTCCTTCGACAGCCGCTACACCGCCGCCCTTCTCGGGGCAGTGGTGGTCGGCGGCATCACCACGCTCATCTTCGCCAGCCACTTCTACGCCGGCGGCTATGTCTATTTCGGCACGATCCACACGGCCCTGGCCTTCGGCATCCCTTATGCCGCGGTGCTGATCGCGGGGCTTGTGGGTGGCGTGCTCGGCGGGATCTTCGGCCGCATCCTCTCCCGCGCGCCGGAAGGCTTTCCCAAGCTCATGCGCCAATTCGCAGTGCGCCGGCCCGTGCTGTTCGCGGCCTCCTGCGGCCTTGTCGTCGCGGCCTGCAACTATGCCTCTCACGGCAGCACCTTCGGCTCGGGCTATGCGCCCGCCCGCGCGCTGCTGCACAACGATCTCACGGTCGGCTACGCTTTCGCCGCGCTCAAATACATCGCGCTCATCGCCTCCTATCTGAGCGGCATTCCCGGCGGCATCTTCTCGCCCTCGCTCGGCATCGGCGCCGGCCTCGGCTACTGGTTCCACGGGCTGATCCCCGGCGTCTCGCTCGCCGCCTTCGCCATGCTTGGCATGACCGGCTATTTCGCCGGCGCCGTGCAGACCCCGATCACCGCCACGATCATCGTGATGGAGATGACCAACAACCAGAGCATGCTGATCCCGGTCACGGCGACGGCGCTGCTTGCCTTCACCATCTCCCGCCAGATTTGCCCGCGCCCGGTCTATGGCGCGCTCGCCGACAAATTCCTCGCCGCGATCGAGCCCGCCAACGCCCCTTCCCATTCCGCCCGTTCGTAGGCGGTGTCATGAATCTTCCGCCAAGCCCGATTCGGTAACCGAAGAGATGAGAAGTTGTTCTTTCGTAAAGGAAAGAACCTTCATCCTTTCATTCGTCGACCACGGCCGGCGTCTGGTCCGGAAAACGGGGAAAAGTGTTTTTGCTTCTTTTTCTTCAGAAAAAGAAGCTTCCTTCGTTCCGATCCTTCGTCGAAGCGCATGACGCGTTCTAATAGATTGCCCAGATGCCGGGCGTCGCGAGTTCGATCAGATGCGCGTCCGGGTCGCGGAAATAGATGCTGCGGCCGCCGCGCGGCCAGTCTGTGCGGCCTTCGATCGCGACGCCGTGCTGCGCAAGATGGCGCTCCCAGGCGGGGAGTTCTTCGGAAGCGATGGCGAAGGCCATGTGCAACCGTCCTGCACCTTCGTGCGGCGGAATCGTGCCCCCGGAAAGATGCACCGTCTCGCTCGTGGTGCCCTGCTGAAAGAGCAGCAGCACGCTTCGCCCCCCGACATCGAGCGCGCAAAGCCGCTCATCCGCGACCAGCACGGGAAGCTGCATGACCTCCTCGTAGAAGCGCCGCGCCGGTGCGAGCGAAGCGACGTAGAGCGCCGTCTCCAGCACGGAGGCGAGCTTCGGCACAGCACCTACCCGAGCTTGCCGCCGAGCTCGTCCTCGATATGCACGCGGATGATCTCGTCGAAGGATTTTTCCGCGACGAAACCAAGCGCCTCGGCCCGTTTGGGCGCGAAGTTGCGCGGCCAGCCGGCGACGATCTCGGCGATGACCGGATCAGGCTCGCGCCGGATGCGCTTCACCGCCGCCTCCCCGGCGACGCGGCGCAGGGCCGCGATCTGCTCGCCCACGGTCGCGGAAAGCCCGGGCATGGAGAGTGCCCGCCGCGCGCCGAGCGGGG
>DASZQO010000138.1:0-2363 GCA_035549615.1 Acetobacteraceae bacterium | reverse complement strand
TGGACGATCGGACGGAACGGCTCGCCCTTGCCCTGCCGGGGCTGATCGAGGCGCGGCGCGCCGCCCTCGGGCGTGCCGCCGGCGGCCTCCTCGATCCCGCCGCGGCGGTCGCGGCCGGGCGGGCACGGCTTCAGCTTGCCGAGGCGCGGCTCCGCGCCGGGCTCTCTCATCTGGTCGCGGCCCGGCGCGGCGCGAGCCGGGAAGCCGGGGCGCGGCTTTCGCCTGCCCTGCTCGCGGCGGCCCTGCGGGAAGCGCGCGCGCGGCTCGAAGGCCTGGGCGCGCGGCTCGCAGCGCTCTCGCCGGAAGCGGTTCTCGCGCGCGGCTATGCCCTGGTGCTCGATCCCTCCGGCCGGGTTCTCACCCGGGCGCGCGATGTCAAGCCTGCCGCCGCGCTCCGCCTGCGTTTCGCTGATGGCACGGTGCGGGCGAAGGCCGAGGGCGCGGCCGAGCCGCAGGGCTCGCTGCCATTTTAATTCGTCTTTGTCTCGCTCCTATTTCTCCCCATCCTCCGCTTCGCCGCGGGCAAGGCGCTGCGCGGCGAAGAGGGAGAGCACGAGAAGCGCTCCGGTCAGCCCGACGACACCCTCCCAGCCCCATCCGGTCCAGAAGAAGCCGCCTGCCGAGCCGATGAAGCTTGAGCCCAGGTAGTAAAGAAGCAGGTAAAGTGCGGAGGCCTGGGCGCGCGCATGCCGTGCGCGCACGCCAATCCAGGCGCTGGCGATGGAGTGGGCCGCGAAGAAGCCGAAGGTGAGCACGGCGATGCCCAGGATCACGAAGCCGAGATTCGGCGAGAGCGTCAGCAAGATGCCGGAAAGATCGATCATCAGGGAGGCGCGGAAGACGCGTCTCCTGCCGACATGGGCGGCGAGATGGCCCATCCAGGCGGAACCGAAGATCCCGACGAGATAGACAATAAAGATCAGCCCGACCTCGGCCTGGCTCAGCGAGAAGGGCGGCGCCAGCAGGCGGTAGCCGATATAGTTGTAGATGGTGACGAATCCGCCCATCAGCAGAAACCCCTCGGCGAACAGCCAGAGCAGCCCGGAATCGGAGAGGTGCACCCGATAGCCTCCGATCAGGGGGCCGAGGGCGAGCGTGCGCGGGTGGAAATGGCGTGAAGGCGGCAGGCTCGCCGCGAAAATGATGCCGCAGGCAATGCCGATCGCGCCGATGATCGCGATCGCCAGACGCCAGCCGAAATTGTCCGCGAGAATGCCGGCGAGCAGCCGGCCGGACATGCCGCCGAAGCCGCTGCCGCCGATATAGAGCCCCATCGTGAGGCCGATCGCGCGTGGTTCGATCTCCTCGCTCACATAGGCCATCGCGACCGCGGGCAGGCCGCTCAGGCTCGCCCCCATCAGCGCGCGCACGGCAACCACCTCCCACCAGGCGGGCACGGCGGCGGAGAGAAGCTGGAGCAGCGCCGAGGCGAGCAGCGAAGCCGCCATCACCGGCTTGCGTCCGAGCGACTCCGAAAGCGCGCTGGCGAGCAGCATGAAGATCGCGAGCGTCGCGGTCGTCGCGGAGAGCGAGAGGCTGCTCGCGGCTGGGCTGACATGAAAGCTGCTGGTGAAGATCGGCAATAGCGGCTGCACGGTGTAAAGCAGGGCGAAGGTCGCGAAGCCGGCCGCGAACAGGGCGAGATTGGTGCGCAGAAAGGCGGCGCTGCCGGGTGCGATAGGTGCCGGTGTGCCGGTGCTGTGCTCACGGCTCATTGTCGTGCGGGGGATGGCTCGGGGAACGAGAACATCATCACAGATTGGCGAGCGAGGGCGGCACTGTCCAACATCGCAGGCTGCACGGCCGATCTGCATGGGCCGTGCTTCATCACGACGAAAGGCCGTGCAATAGCGGCACGCGCAGCACGAGGGAGAGCTCAGGGATGCGCCTGGTGGTGATGCCCGGAGACGGGATCGGGCCGGAAGTGACGGCGGCAACGGTTCGGGTGATCGAGACGCTCGACCGGCGGCTCAATCTCGGGATCACGCTCGAAACCCATGAGGTGGGTTTTGCGCGCCTCAAGCGCGACGGAACGACGCTGCCTTCCTCTGCATTGAAGGCGGCCGAGGAGGCGGAGGGGATCATCCTCGGCCCGGTCTCGACGCTCGAATATCCGCCGCCCGATCAGGGCGGGATCAATGTTTCGGCCGCCCTCCGCAAAGGGCTTGATCTCTACGCCAATCTTCGCCCCGCGCGAACGCGTGGCGGCATTCCCCATTTTGGCCGCACCGAAATGGATCTCGTGATCGCGCGCGAGAACACCGAGGGTTTCTACGCCGTGCGCACGATGTATGAGGGCCAGGGCGAGTTCATGCCGACGGAGGACCTTGCCTTCGCCATTCGCAAGATCAGCGCCAAGGCAT
>DASZQO010000137.1:0-17154 GCA_035549615.1 Acetobacteraceae bacterium | reverse complement strand
GCCGGCGCTCTGATCGGGCCGGACACGCTCGCCCGCGCCCGCGCGGCGGGGCTGGATGCCCGGGCCATGCTCGCCCGGCACGACAGCTACAGCCTCTTCGCGACGCTCGGCGATCTCGTGCAGACCGGCCCGACACTCACCAACGTGAACGATATCCGCGCGATTTTGATCGGCTGAAGGAAAACGATGCCTGCTCGACAGAAGCTGAGACGGCGACGGCGCACGAAGATCATCGCCACCATCGGCCCGGCCAGTTCGACGCCGGAGATGCTGGCGCGGCTTTTCCAGCTCGGCGCCGATGTCTTCCGGCTCAATTTTTCGCACGGCACGCATGAGGATCATGCCGAGCGCATCCGCCTGATCCGCGAGATCGAGGAGCGTTATGAGCATCCCATCGGGATCCTCGCCGATGTCCAGGGGCCGAAGCTGCGCGTCGGGCAGTTTCAGGCCGGCCGCGTGCATCTTCAGGCCGGGCAGACATTTCGTCTCGATCTCGATCCGACTCCGGGCAATGTGCGGCGTGTCGCGCTGCCCCATCCGGAAATCATCCACGCCGCCGCGATCGGCACCTCCCTTCTGCTGGACGATGGAAAGCTCCGGCTGCGTGTTGCCCGCCAGCGCGAGGACCATCTCGAGACCGAGGTCATCGTCGGCGGGCCGCTCTCCGATCGCAAGGGCGTGAACGTGCCCGATGTGGTGCTGCCGATTCCCGCGCTCACCGACAAGGATCGCGAGGATCTCGCCTTCGCGCTCGCCCACGGCGTCGATTTCATCGGGCTCTCCTTCGTGCAGAGGCCGGACGACGTGATCGAGGCGAAGCGGCTGGTCGGGGGACGCGCCTGGATCATGACCAAGATGGAAAAACCGCAGGCGCTCGAGCATGTCGAGGAGATCGTGCGCCTCTCGGATGCGATCATGGTCGCGCGCGGTGATCTCGGCGTGGAGCTGCCGCAGGAGGAAGTGCAGCTGGCGCAGAAGCGGATCGTGCGGCTGGCGCGGCAGAGCGGCAAGCCGGTGGTGGTGGCGACCCAGATGCTTGAGAGCATGATCGCTTCGCCCGCGCCGACGAGAGCCGAGGCATCGGACGTGGCGACGGCCGTGTTCGACGGCGCGGATTCGGTGATGCTCTCGGCCGAGACCGCGGCGGGACAATTCCCGGCGGAGGCCGTGAACATCATGGACCGAATCGTTGCGCGTGTAGAACAGGATGCCGGCTGGCGGGCGATCATCGATGCCTCGCGCCCCGCCCCCGAGCCTTCCTCGGCGGACGCGCTCGCCGCGGCCTCTCAGCAGGTCGCGCACACAATCGGCGCGCGCGCGATCGTCGCCTTCACCGCTTCGGGCGCGACGGCGCTCAGGGTCGCGCGCGAACGGCCGGACTGTCCGGTGCTCGGCCTCACTCCGCATCTCGGCACGGCGCGCAAGCTTGCCGTGGCATGGGGTGTGCACGCCGTCGTCACGCCGGATGTGGTCTCTTTGACCGAGACGGTCCGGCGGGCCTCGCGCATCTCGGTCGAGGAAGGATTCGCTGCCGCCGGAGAAGAAATCGTCGTCGTCGCCGGCATTCCCTTTGGCCAGTCGGGCACCACCAACACGCTGCGCGTGGCAAAGGTCGGGTGACATCGGCTTTCACCTCGTCGAGCGCAGCATTTTGTTGCAATTCTTTACCATTCGAGGTCATGCCAAGCCTCGGCTTCATGGCGCACGATCTCGCCTGCGCTCTTCTTCCCTCTGACGAGTCCCCATGACCGAGACGCGCCCATCCGCTCAGATCGCTGATGCGGACGAACTGGCTGATCTGCCGAGCGCAAGCAGAGCGCCGCGTCTCGCCCGCCCTTCGGTGTTCCTGCACGCGGGCTGGCGCACGGCGGGCACCTTCCTCTGGAGCCGCTTTCGCGCGTTCGGGGATGTCGCGGGCTATTACGAGCCTCTGCACGAATCTCTCGCCACGCTCACGCCGGCAACACTTGCCGCCAGCGGGCCGGACGTCTGGGCATCCGGCCATCCCCGGCTGGGGCGGCCTTACTTCGACGAGTTCGCGCCATTCCTCCATGACGCAAGACCAGGCGTGCGCGGATATTCCGCAGTTTTCGCAACCGATGGCTTCTTCGCCGGACCCAACGCAAAACTGCCCGCACTCGAAGCCTATCTGCGGCGCCTGATCGAAGCGGCGCATGAGAGAGGGGAGCAGCCGGTCCTCAAATTCTGCCGCTCGCTCGGGCGCGCGAGCTGGATGGCCGAAACCTTCCCCGATTCCGTGCATATCGCCGTCGTGCGCAACCCGGTTTCGCAATTTATTTCGGCTAAGCATCAGTTTGCCGCGCACGAAAATCCCTATTTCCTGCTGATGCCGCTTCGGGTTCTGGCAAGAAATGCCGACCAAGACGTCGTGGCAGCGGCCTTGCATCACTTCGCCGTGCCTCTGCCGGATGCGGCGGCGGACGAGGATCAGGCAAGGGCAAAGGCGGTTCTGCTCGCCCATCTGCGGCGGACCGGGGCGGAGGAATGGTACCGTGGATTCCTTGCCTTCTGGCTGCTCTGCATGCTCGGCATCCCGGAGACGATCGATGCGGTCATCGATGCCGATCTGCTCTCCGTCTCCGCCGTTTACCAGACCGAATGCGCGGCGGATCTGGCCGTGCTGAGCGGCATCGCCGTCGATCTCGCGACAGCGGGGCGGCCTCTCTGCTGCTCAGCGCGCGTGGCGGACCGGCTCGGCTTCGATCGGGCCGATCTCTGGCGCTACCATGCGCTGGCGGCCACCTTCCTGGAGACGAAAGGCGGGCAGGGCGCGATGGAGCGTGGGCCGCTCCCGAACATTGTCGCTCTTTTGAATTACGCGACACTGCTTGGCCTCGGCCGTGGCCGGCTGCTCCAGGTCGGCGAAAGAGGGCGGACGGCCGAGTGGGACAGGCTCACCGAATATGCGGCGCGCGCGGGGGCGGATGCGCGCCACGCCCGGCGCCGGGCGGAGCGTGCCGAACGCGAGCTCGCCGCCGTTTACCAATCCCGCTCCTGGAAGGTGACGGCGCCGCTGCGCCGGCTCGGCGGGCTCTGGCGGCTCCGCACCGGCCGGGCCACGGCTCCCGATGAGCCGGCGCGAGATGATCGGGCGTGAGATCAGAAAGCGTGAGATGGCGGGGCGTGAGCCGGCGGCGATTCGGGCGGGCTCTTGCAATGCCCGCGGCGGAAGTGCGGTGGAGGGATTGCTGTCGTCACGGTTTTTTACAGAGCGGATCACATTCCGCCGCAGCAATGCCATGAATCATCGGTAACAGCAGAGCAACAATCCGGTCCGGCCACAGGGCCGGGCCGGATCTCCAGCGCCAGCCCGGCAATCCGTCGGAGGCGAACCGTGGAGGTGGCCCCGACGCCGATGTCAGTCCCCACACGCCTTCGGCCCGGTCTGCCGCGCCCCTTCCGGCTCGGCCGGGCGTCGCTCGCCTGGTTCGATTTCGCGCTGCTCTTCATCCTCGCCCTGGCGCTCCGCCTGCACCGGCTCGGGGCAAAGCCGCTCTGGATCGACGAGATCGTGACGAAGCTGCGCGTCGCCCTGCCGTTCCGCGCGATGATCGCCGATACGCTCAGCCATCATCACACGCTCCCTTATTTCCTGCTTCTCTCCGAGCTCTCGCCGGGGGCGAATGCCTTCCTGCTGCGCCTGCCGAGCGCGATCGGCGGCGCCTTCGCCGCGGCATTCGGTGGCATGGTCGGCCGTGCCCTGGCAGAAAGGTTCGGAGCCGGACGAGCGGGAGGGCTGATGGCCGGCCTGCTGCTGGCCGCGGCCCCGGTGATGGTCCAGTTCGGGCAGGATGCGCGGCCCTACCCCATGGAGCTCGCCTGCCTCATGCTGGCGCTCTGGGGCCTGGTGGTGATCGCCTGCGATGAAGAGGCGGCGGGCGGATCCTGGCGGCACGGGCTTCGCCCGTGGCTTGCCTTCCTCCTCGGGACCGCGGGCGCGCTCTCCCTCATCGGCGATGCCTTGCCGTTCCTGCTCGCCGCCAATCTGTCCGCCCTGGTGATTGTGCGCCGCCTGGCCGGGGCTGCGCGCAAACGCTTCCTGCTCCGCTGGATCCTCGGCCAGGCGGCCGTCATCCTCGCCGTGGCGCCCCTCTATCTGGCGATGAGCCGTGCCATCGACGACAAGTTCATGCTCGCCTTTGCCTGGGTTCCGCCGCTCACCGCGCTGCGCGCGTGGGAAGTTGGCGCGACCGTCTATCTGTTGCGCATCGGCAATATCGTGAGCCTCGGCCTTCTGCCCCAGCGTCTGCCCGGCCTGATGCTGCTCGCGCCGCTTCTCGCCGCGGCGGGATGCTTTGCCCTTCGCCGCCAGCCGGGCGCGCTCGCGGTCATGGTCCTCACCATTCTCTCGCTCCCGGTGCTGCTCTTCGTTTCCGAGCCGGCGCGGCCATTGATCCTGCCCCGCTATCTGCTCTGGAGCGGCGGCGCGTACCTCGTCCTTGCGGGCGTCGGCGCCGCCTGGCTTGCCCGGCGCTGGCGGATGGGCAGCGCCGTCGCACCGGCCGTCCTGGCCGGCCTGCTGCTGGTCAATCTCGCGCCCTTCTATCATGACGAAACCGTCCCCCGCTGGGACAAGGCGGCGGCCGCGCTTGCCCCGGCCCTGGCCAAGGGCGCCGACCTCTTTGTGAACGACAACGCCGCGCCGATGATGCTGCGCGCCTTTTTGCCGGGCGGGGATGCTGCCCTGCCGCCGGAGAGGGTGCTTTTCGACCTCGGCAAGGCGGAGGCGAAGCTGCGCTCCGGTGTTCCGGTGATCGCGGTTCACGGCCCCACCGGCCAGGCCATCACGATGCCGACTTCGGCCTTCCGCGCCCTCATCCAGCCGCTTGGAACCCCGGCCGCGAAAACCGCGATCGGCCGGGAGATCGTGCTGATCCGCTTCAACCCCCCATCCGGACCGGCTCCGGGACCATTGGAAGCATCCTCCGATGTACGGTCGAACCCGTGAAATCCCCCCCGGCGAAACGCCACCGCTTCTCTCGGTGGTGGTGGCGATGCACAACGAGGCCGGCAATGTCGGGCCGCTGATCGGGGAAATCGAAACCGCGCTGGCCGGCACGCGCTTTGAGATCGTCGCCGTCAACGATGGCAGCCAGGACGCGACCGCGGCGGAGCTTCAAGCCGCGGCGGAACGCTGCCCCAGCCTGCGCGTGCTCCGCCATCGCGCCCAGGCCGGCCAGAGCATGGCGCTGGTCACCGGGGTCAAGGCGGCTCACGGCACATGGATCGCGACCCTGGACGGTGACGGCCAGAACGACCCGGCGGACATTCCCCGCCTCTTCGCGCGCGCCCGCCAGCACGGGCTGGGCCCGATCCTGATCGCCGGCTTCCGCCAGCACCGGCGGGACAGTCTTGCCAAGCGCTGGGGCTCGCGCTTCGCCAACAGCGTGCGGTCAAGGCTGCTCAAGGATGCCACGCCCGACACTGGCTGCGGCCTCAAGGTCTTCCGGCGGGAGGACTTCCTCGCCGTGCCGCATTTCAACCATATGCACCGGTTCCTCCCGGCCCTCTTCCTCCGCCATGGCGGCACGGTGATTTCCGTGCCGGTCAACCATCGGCCGCGCACAAGCGGCCGTTCTCACTACGGGTCATTCGACCGGCTCCTGGTGGGGATCACCGACCTCGCCGGCATGGCTTGGCTGCTCCGTCGCTGGCGCCAGGTCGAGGTCGAGGAAACCACCCCCCTTTCGATGACGATTCGCAGCACCGAGGCCTGAGCCGCCTCCCCAGCCGTCCCTTTTGGCCTCGTTTCGTTCAGTCCTTGCCGAAGCGGGTGATGAGAGCGGCGGCGGCGCGCGGTGGAAGCAGGCTCACGAACCGGCTGGCGAGATAGAGGGGATAGGGGAAGGCGATACGCCGGCGGTTTTTGGCGATGCCGGCGAGGATGATGGCGGCGGCGCGCTCGGCGCTCATCATGCCGGGCTTGGGCCGGTTGTGGGCATCTGTCATCGGTGTGCGGATGAAGCCGGGACAGACGCTGGTGAGGTGGACGGCATTGCGCTCCGCGATCGGCGCAACGGCCAGGATCCAGCGATCGGCGGCGGCCTTGGCGGCGCAGTAGGCGGGCGCCTCGGGTGAGGCGACGAAGGCGGCGATCGAGTTGATCGCGGCGATCCGGCCGCGACCGCCCTCCGATCCGCGCGGCTGGCCGGCCATGATTTCGAGCGCGGGCAGCACCGTATTCAGCACGCCGCCCAGATTGGTGGCGAAGATGGCACGGGTGGCTTCCTCGCCGGAAAGCCCGGCCGTATGAGCCGAGATGCCGGCATTGGCGATGACGAGGTCGAGCCTGCCCGCGCTGGTGATCCACCGGCGCATGGCAACCTCGTCAGTGACATCGATCACCGTGGGCATGGCCGAGGCGCCGCGGGCACGGCAGAGGGAGGCGGCCTCGGCAAGGCGATCCTCGTTGCGCCCGCTGAGCAGCAGATGCCGGCCGGGGGCGGCGAGCGCGAGGGCCAGCGCCCGGCCGAGGCCGGAGGAGGCGCCGGTGATCAGGCAGCAGGGGCCGATCTTCATCGCCGCAGGATAGCCGGTCGAGGACCGCTCGGATAAAGCTGCTCCGTATGACACAGCCTCTTCCGCTCGTTCGCCGTGGTGTCGGCCTCGTGATTGCGGGCCCCTCCGGCGTCGGCAAGACCGCGATCACGCGGGGCCTGCTGCAGGCAGAGCCGGAAATATCGCTCTCGGTCAGCGTGACCACGCGAACGCCGCGGCCGGGCGAGCGGGAGGGGGTCGATTACTTCTTCCGTGATGCGGCGGCGTTCGAGGCGCTGATTTCGCAGGGCGAGCTTCTGGAATGGGCGGAGGTGTACGGCCGCCGCTACGGCACGCTGCGGGCGCCGGTGGCCGAGGCGCTCGCCGCCGGACGGGATGTCGTCTTCGATATCGACTGGCAGGGCCATCGCAAGCTGCGCGCGGCCCTGCCGGGCGATATTGTCGGCATCTTCGTGCTGCCCGCCTCGCGGGCGGTGCTGACGGAACGGCTCGCCCGCCGCGGTGACGGGGAGGCGGTAATCGCCGCGCGGATGCAGGGCGCGAGCGCCGAGATGGCCCACTGGGCCGAGTTCGACCATGTGCTCGTCAACCGTGATCTTGCGGAGTCGGTGTCTTCGGTGCGGGCGATCCTTCAGGCCGCGCGGCTGCAGACGGCACGGCAGCCCGGGCTCGCGGCCTTCGTGGCCGGGTTGGACGAACGCCGGCCGCGATCAGGCGGACTCGGCTGATCGCGATCGGCTCTACTCGCCAAGCAGGGCCTCTATCGTGCCACGCGGAAGAACGATGCTCGCGAAGTCGGAAGGTGGCATCAAGCTCTCAGGCGGAACCGCAGCCTCGGATACCGAGTCCGCAACCACGCTGGCGGATCCGTGCGAATCCTCTCCGGACACCGCAAGCGCAATGCCGTTGCGCGTAAGACAGGCCGTGCCGCTCGCCTGATTGTCGAGAACCAGATAACGCGTGCAGCGCAGACCGGCGATGGTCATCTCTCCCAACGCTGTGAATTGGGCTCCCCGCGCGCTCTGCAGAATCGCCGCCAGATTGGCGAGATCGGGCTCGGTCACCATCACATGCATTTGCGGCACAACGAGTGTCGCGCTGGCATCGTGGAGATCAACCAGGAACCACAGACCACGCGCAGGATCATCGATGCGAAGCCGCCCGCTCTCAGCGCTGAACGAAAGATCGTAGTCGTGCGATGGCCGCCCCGGCACGCTCACCGTGTATCGGATCTCAACGTCCTTGTCCGGCAGGAATCGCGGGGCCACCGCCGCATCGGCGCCGAGCGGCCGCAGCAGCATCACCCCGACGAACAGGGCAAACCCTATGGCGCGCCTCGGTGCCATCGGCGCCGCGGGGAATGCCGCGCTTGCGGCTGACAGGCGGGGCGGCAATCTGGTCATGCGGTCAGTGTCCCTTCGTGGGGGGCGGGGCGTTCCGGCGAATTGCGGCAATCCTCTCCCCGATCGCACAGCGCTCCATAATAGTTTTGCGGTCATCTTCACGCGATCAGCCGGTTCCGCCGGATCACGATCGGCTCTCAGCGGGAAGAAGGCGGGCCAGCCGATCGAACTCGGCGATCGAGAGGGTTTCGGCACGGCGCTCGGGCGCGATGCCAGCGGCTTTGAGGAGGGCGTCGCCGCCGAGGGGCCGCAGGGCGGCGCGCAGCATCTTGCGCCGCTGGCCGAAGGCGGCGGCGGTCAGGCGCTGCATGGCGGCGAAGAGCGGCGCCGGCGGTTGCTCGGCATGCGGCACGAGCGAGACGACCGCGGAGGAAACCTTCGGCCGCGGGGTGAAGGCCTCGGGCGGAAGGCGAAGAGCGATGCGCACCCGGCAGGTCCATTGGGCGAGGATGGCGAGCCGCCCATAGGCCGGGGCGCCCGGCGCGGCGACGATGCGTTCGGCGACCTCGGCCTGGAACATCAGCGTCAGGCCGGCGAAGGCGGCGGCCTCGCCGAGCCAGGAAATGAGGAGCGGGGTGGCGACATTATAGGGCAGGTTTGCCACCACATGGCGGGGCGGGGGCACCAGGGAAGGAAGCGGGACTCCGCGCGCATCCGCCATGATGAGGCGAAAGCGCCCGCCCTCGCGTGCGGCGAGGTCGGCGAGCGAGGCGGCCGCCCGCGGGTCGATCTCGATCGCGGTGACGCTCGCGGCCGGGGTTGCAAGCAGCGAAGCGGTCAGGCTGCCCGGGCCGGGCCCGATCTCGATCACATGAGCGTCGGCGAGATCCCCCGCAGCGTCCACGATCCGGCGGATCAGGTTGGCATCGCGCAGAAAATGCTGGCCGAGCGATTTTCGCGCCGGGAAGTCCGGCCGCGCCGGAGGGCGAGCCGCAGCGCTCCTTCCGGCCGGGATCAGGAGGAGCGGATCTCGATCACCGCGCTGCGGCGCAGATCGGCGAGAAGCTGCCGGGAGAGCACTTCCGCCCGGCTGTTCAGGAGCGCGCGGGCGACCATGTCCGGCGGCGGGGCTTCGGGGTTCTGCATTCCGCGCGAGCAGATCATCACTACGGCGACCCCGTCATTGGCGATCAGCGGCTCGCTGACCTTGCCGACCGGGAGCGAGGCGAGCATCTCGCGGAAGGAGGGCGGGGAGACGCGGTCGAGCTCGATCGGGCCCGGATCGGCGGGGTGGACCGCGCCAGCCGCCTGGTTTGCCGCTTCCATCCCCGCGCAGTCATGCACGGTCGCGGCAAGCGCCTGCGCCTTGTTGATCTGCGCGCGCTGCTGCGCCGAAGGGGGTGCGTTCGGATCGAAGGGTGTGGTGAAGGGCAGGAAGACCTGCCGGATCGAGGCCGTCTCGGTCGTCTCGCCGCCAATGGCGCGGCGGTCGCGCAGCTGGACGATTTCCAGCCCGCCGGCGACCGGGATCGGATCGCTGATGGCGCCGGGCGGCATCTGATTGAGCAGGCTCACCACCTGCGGGTCGAGCTGGCTGGCCTGCACCCAGCCGAGATCGCCACCCTGCAGCGCCGTCTCGCTCTGGCTGAACTGCGCGGCGACCACGCCGAAGGGCGCGCCGGCGCGCAGCTCATCGATCACGGTCGTCGCGAATCGCTCGGCCTCGGCGCGCCGCGACGGCGTATCGATCGGGATAAAGATCTCCGAGACGAGATATTCCGGCTGGCCCGCCTGCGCCTTGAGCGCGGCGATACGGGCCTGGATCTCCGCCGGGGTGATGTTTCCGGCGGAACCGAGCTCCTCGCGCAGGAGCTCACTCCAGCCGAGCTCGACCCGGATCTGGTCGATCAATGTGCGCAGCGCCACGCCCTGGCCGGCGAGGCGCGCGCGCAGCGCGCCCGGCGCCATGTGGTTCTGCGCTTCGATCGCGGCGAGCGCCGCGGCGATCGCCTTGTCCGGTACGATGATCTGCTTGCGCTGGATTTCCTGCAGGCGAAGTTTCTCGTCGATGAGCTGATTGAGGATCTGCGGCTTCAGCCGGTCGAGCATGTCGGGCGACATGGGCAGGCCCGACGAAAGGGCGAAAAGCCGCGCCCGGTTGTCCACATCCGCACGCGTGATCACGTCGCCGTTGACGACGGCGGCGATCGACTCTACCTGGGCGTGCGCCGATTGCGCGAAGCCTGCGATCAGCAGGGCGAGCAGGAAGGCGAATCGGCCGAGACCAGGATGCGGGAGCGAGCGCATCCCGCTCCAGGCCTTTGTTTTCTGGCGCGACTGAGACATGCCGAGGAAGCCATTCTTGAGCATGGGAGCCTTATAGAGCGATCCGGCCCGGGACGGAATCGCGACGCCGCTTTCCGCGCCATGAGGAGTTGGTCATAGAGCGCTGAAGCCGAACTGCCCGACCGTCTTGAAGGTGATCTGGATGAGGACGGTGGTCGCGCCGTCATCGCCGTTGATCGACGTGAAGCGGCGGTCGAAGAGCAGCGCGAGGATGATGCACTCGTTCTGGTACGAGCCCTGGAACCCGGCCGAGACCATGCTGCCATTCTCGAGATTCTGCCGCTCATAGCCGCTCGCCTGGAAAGCGCCGACATGGGACGAGGCGCCGAGCGAAATTTCGCTGCGCGGCACCTGGGTCGCGGGCTCGGGTGTCGTCGGCGGCACCTGATCGAGCTCGAAGGGATTGTTCGGCGTGTAGAGGTAGCCGACATTGAAGCTCAAGGGTGCGGTTCCGACATTGGCGGACGCGTCGGTGAAGTCGAGGCCCGCGCCGTCGATGGAGTAGCGGCCCTGCCAGAGGAAATTGAGCCACGCATTGGGGGTGAAGCTCAGATGGGAGACGAGATCGGAGAAATTGTTCTGAAGCCCTGAGCCGGGAAGGAAGAGCGGGTCCTTCTGCGCGCGCCAGGACTGTCCAATCAGCCCGTCGATCGTGCTGCCGCCGATGTACCACGCGCCATGCAGAGCATAGTTGGCGCGGACGCCGCCTTCCTGGCGATCGATCCCGTAGAACTTGTTCCAGCCGAAAAGATTGGCGTCGGTGAACTCGAGAAAGAGGCTGTCCTCGTTCGGCACCGTGGACTGGGTGCCGGTGTTGGGCGCGGCGATGAACTGCACGATCGGCTCGATGAGCTGGCTGCCGCCCCAGCGGCCGGAGCGCATGAAAGGCCAGCGGAAATTGAGCGCGGCCTGCCCGAGGCCGGTCGTGACATTGGCGCTGTTGACCGGGAAGAAATCGGGCTGCTCGTTGAGATCGCTGCCGTGATACGCGGCGGTGGTGAGATGGAACGCCACGTTCCAGAGCGTGCCTTCAGGCCCGAGCCAGGGACGCTCCCAGTTGAGCACGGCATCGGCGCGCTGCACATTCGCTCCTTGCGCCCGGATGACGTTGAAATAGGAGGTGTCGAGCGAAAGCCGTCCGCCAAGCGCGTCCGGCTCGCCAAGATAGCTGTACTGCCAGTGCGGCAGCACGAACGGCAGCGCGGAATCATTGATGGTGGTATTGAATCCCTGGAAAAGCTGCGTATCGAGGCGGGTGTACGATCCCTGGCCGAATCCCTCGATATAGCCTTGGCTCGTGAGCACGCTGCCGGCGCCGGGAATATTGAAATTCCGCAGATAATCCGCCGAGGAAGCGCGATCGATATCGAATCCGTAACGGTATGTGTTGTTATAGTCGAACGTTCCGTTGGCGAAGATGGCGGCCTGCGGACTGCCATTGGTCGAGGCGACATAGCCGTTGAGATGAACCTCGCCGTTATTGAAGGCGCGGCGGTAGTTTGCTTCGAGCTGCGGGCCGGACTGGGTGGTGATGGTCGGCGAGAGGACGACATCGGACTGATTGTCGATCACCCAGTAATAGGGAACGGTTATGAAGGCGCCGAGATGCGAGGCGGTGCCGAACGAAGGCACGAGCAGGCCGCTCTCGCGCTTCACGGAGGGATCGGCAGTCCAGAAATAGGGAAAATAGAAGACCGGAAACCCGTAGATGCGCATCATCGCGTCGTAGTACTCGATGCGCTTGTTGACGAGATCCTGGACGATCTTGGAGGCGGTGATCTGCCAGAGCGGCGGCGCGGTCGGGTCCTTCGCGCAGAGATTGCAGGTTGAATAGACGGCGCGCGCCATTTCGTTGATCTTGCCGCCGGTACGCTCCCCGCCATTGGCGATCAGCCGGCCGTTTTCGGCAAGCCGCACGCTCATTCCGGTGAGCACGGCATTCTGCATGCCGCGCGAGAGCTGGGCGCGGTCGGAGAAGAGAACCTGCCCGTCAGGCTCGACCACGACCACATGGCCGGTGGCGATGGTGATGCCAGTGTTGCGGTTGTAGGTGATCTTGTCAGCCTCGAGCACGCGGCCGTTCTGCCAGGCCTGGACATGGCCAGTGGCGGTGACGATGCCGGCGCTGCGGTCATAGGTGATGCGGTTGGCGACGAAGGTCACCGGCTCGTTGTTCGAGACTTGCGGACCGCTCGGCACGAACAGGCTCGCGGGCTGCGCCGAAGCCGGAGATGAAACGAATTCGCTGAGAAGGGCGAATAGAAGACCAAGCGCGATCCCGAGCGAGCCATATCGGGGGCCGTATCGATCGCGGGCATGCCGACTTGGGGGCATCGTCCGTCAGCCGTCTTCGAGATGAAGCAGGAGAGCGAGCGCGAGCATCAGCCCGGCGGCGGCCGGCGCCCAGGCGGCAAGCGGCAGGGGCAGGGCGCCTGACTGGCCATATTCTGCGGCGACCTTCGAAATGACGAAGAGCGCGAAGCCCGCGGCAACCCCGCTGCCCAGCATCTCCGAGACCCCCCCGCGCCGCGCCGGGCGCATGGAGAAGCCGGCGGCGACGAGCGCCATCGTTCCGCAGAGCAGGGGCAGCGCGAGCAGGGTCTGGAAATAGAGCCGGTGCGAGACCGTCGAGAATCCGGCATGGGCGAGCAGCGCGATGAATCCCGGCAGCTGCCAGACCGAGAGCGTATCGGGCGAGGCGAAGCTCTCCTGCACGCGGGCGAGGGTCAGGTCGGTCGGCAGCCGGATGGTCTGGGGTGCGCTCGGCAGGTGTCCGGGTTCGAGCGTGCGGGCCGCGGTGAAGACCCAGACCCCCGGCAGAAGCTCGGCCCGCTCCGCTTCGATCCGCTGCAGGAGGCGGTCGCTTCTGCCGAGACGGAAGACACTGACCTGCCGGGCGAGCAGGTTATTTCCCTGCTGCATGACATGATTGGCGTGGATGATCGCCACACCGTCCGGCCGCAGCCCGTCATCGGACTGGCGGACCCAGAGCTCCCCGCCGCTGAGTGAGAGCGGATGGGAGCCGACATCGATGTAGGCTTCATTGAGCGTCTCGGCCCGGCTGTAGGTGACCGAGGAGATCGGGCTGATCACGCTCGTTGCGACCGCGCCGAGGCTGAGCGCGACCAGGAAGGGTGCGCCCAGGATCTGCCAGACCGAGACGCCCGAGGCCCGTGCGACGACCAGCTCCGAGGAGCGGGTGAGGCGCCAGAAGGCATAGATGCCGCCGAGCAGCACCGCGAAGGGAAGGAGCTGCATCATCAGCCAGGGCAGGCGCAGCGCGGCGATCTCGGCGACCAGGCCGAAGCTGGCATCCGGCCGCGTGGCGGCACGCCGCAGCAGCTCGATGAAATCGAAGAGCGAGGCGAGCCCGGTGAGACCGCCGAGCGCAGTGAGGACCGCGAGCAGGAACTGGCGGGCGAAATAGCCGGCGAGCGTGGCGGCGAACGTCACGGCGTGCCGAGCCCGGGCCGGCGCAGGAAGAAGGGAAGGCGCCATGGCCGGGAGAAGAGGAGCCAGGCGAAGACGATGCCGGGCAGGATTGCGTGGATCCAGATCAGCGGCATCAGCCTGGGCTCGCGGGCGGCAAGCGAGGCAATCGCGAGCTGGGCGGCGAGCAGCGCCACCACGCCACCCACCGCGGCCGCCGTGCGCCACAGGCCGCCATGGCGGCGGAAGCTGCCGGCGAGCACGCTGTAGAGGGCAAGCATGGCGAAGGAGAGGGCGGTGAAGGGGCTGGAGAGACGGCGATAGGCCTCGACCCGGAACTTGGGCACATCGCGCGGCGCGACCGTCGCCGGGTCGGGATGGAGGAGCTGGTCGAGCGGCAGCTCGGAGGCGTCGCGGTAGCGCTGCTGGGTGCCGTTATCGTTGGCGTCGAGATCGATCGTGTTCTCGCCGAAGGTCAGCACGTTGAGCCGGCCCGTCCGCCGGTCGATCACCTGCCGGCTGCCGTGGAACAGCAACACCTCCGGCCCATCCGGCCCATCCGTGATACGGCCGGTCTCGGCAAGGATCGTCGCCTGGTCGTTCGGGTCCCGCGCGTCATCGACGAGAATGCCGTGCAGCGTGCCGTCCACGTCGCGCTTGCGCACATAGACGGTGAAATTGTCCGAGACCGGCGTGAACACCCCCTCCTGGAGCAGGAAGGCGGCGATGCGGTTGCGGATCTCGAACTGGTACTGGCGGAAGGCCGCGACGCTCGCCGGCACGATGGAGAGATTGAGCCAGAAGCAGGCGGCGAGCGAGACGAGGCCGAGGCCGAGCGCCGGCCGGGCGAGGGAGAAGTTCGAGAGGCCGGCCGCGCGCATGACGGTGAGCTCGCGGTCGGCGGCGAGGCGAAGATAGAGGAAGAGAATGACGATGAACGTGGTGATCGGCAGGATCACCGCGACGAAGCCCGGGATGAGGAGGCCCGTGAGCTCGAGGAATACGCGCAGGCTGAGGCCGCGATCGATGACGAGTTCGAGAAAGCGCAGCGACTGGGTGAGCCAGATGAGCGCGGCGAGGCCGCCGGTGGAAACGAGCAGCGCCGCCAGAAGCTGGCGGAAGACGTAACGGTCGAACTGGGTGAGGAGAGGGCGGCTCAAGAGGCGTATCGCGCTCGCTGGATTCGACTGGCGAAAAGAACTCTATCCCGGGCTGGCCGGCTCACGGAAGCGCATGCAGCGGCTATCGGCCAGCAGGCCCGGCTGCGCCGGCTTCGGGCGGCAGTACCTTGCCCGGGTTGAGCAGGCCGTGGGGGTCGAGCGCGGCCTTGATCCTGCGCATCAGATCGAGTTCCGCCCCGGCGCGCCACTGCGCGAGGATCGGCGGCTTGAGGCGGCCGATCCCATGCTCGGCGGAAAAGCTGCCGCCGAGATCCCGCACCACCGCGTTCACCGCCTCCATCAGCGCCTCGCCGTGGGCGAGGAAGGCCGCGGGCGCCATTCCCTCGGGCTGGACGAAGTTGAAATGGATATTGCCGTCGCCGAGATGGCCGAACGGCACGACCCGGATGCCCGGCACGATGGCGGCGCCGGCGTGGGCGGCGCGCGCAAGGAACGCGGGGATCGAAGGCACCGGCACCGAGACGTCGTTCTTGACCGAGGCGCCGGCGAGCCGCTGCGCCTCGGAATGCTCCTCGCGCAGCTTCCAGAAGGCGAGGCGCTGCGCCTCGCTCGCGGCGATGGCGGTATCGCTGACCTCGCCTTCCTCGATCGCGGCGGCGAGCACGGTTTCCAGCCCGGCGGCGAGGCCGGCATCCGTCCGCGGCGAGGCGAGCTCGATCAGGGCATAGTGCGAAGCGGGCGCGGCAAGCGGCAGGCGGGCGCCCGGGATATGGGCGAGCACCAGCCCGATGCCGGCGGCGGACATGTATTCGAAGGCGACCAGGGCGGACGCGTCATGGCGCTGCAACCTTCCGAGCAGGGCGAGCGCGGCCTCGGGAGAGGGGAGGGATGCGAAGGCGGCGATCCGCTCGGCGGGCGCCGGCTCCAGGCGGAGCACGGCGGCGGTGATGATGCCGAGCGTGCCCTCGGAGCCGACGAAGAGCTGGCGGAGGCAATAGCCGGTATTGTCCTTGCGCAGCCGCCGCAGCCCGTCCCAGACGCTGCCGTCCGCCAGCACGACCTCGAGGCCGAGCACGCGCTCGCGGGCATTGCCGTAGCGGAGCGTGTTGTTGCCGCCGGCATTGGTGGCGAGCACGCCGCCGATCTCGGCCGTCCCCTCCGAGCCGATCGAGAGCGGCAGCAGGCAGCCGGCCTCCGCCGCTCTCTCCTGCGCGGCCTTGAGCGTGACGCCGGCCTCGATCGTGAGCGTGAGATCGAGCGGATCGAGCGCCCGCACGCGATTGAGCCGCGAGAGGGAGATGACGAGCTGGGAGCCGTCCTCCGCCGGCACGGCCCCGCCAACCATGGAGGTATTGCCGCCCTGCGGCACCAGCGGCACCCGCGCGGTGGCGCAGAGCCGGACACATTCAGAAACTTCCGCCGTCGTGGCCGGCCGCAGCACGGCTGCGGTGCGGCCATGATAAAGGCCGCGCCAGTCCGTGGCGTAGGGGGCAGTGTCGGCGGGATCGGTCAGCATCCCACCCGGCCCGAGCGCGGCGGCCAGCGACGCGATCAAGGCGGGCGGGACGGCGGGGCCGGGGATCGTGTCGGGCATCGCTCTCAGGCCGCGGTGCCGCCGACCGTGAGCCCGGCGATCAGGAGCGTCGGCTGCCCCACTCCCACCGGCACGCCCTGGCCGTTCTTGCCGCAGGTGCCGATCCCGGGATCGAGCGCGAGGTCGGAGCCGACCATCTTCACCCGCGTCAGCGCGTCCGGCCCGTTGCCGATGAGGGTGGCGCCCTTCACCGGGCTCGTCACCTTGCCATCCTCGATCCGATAGGCCTCGGAAGCGGAGAAGACGAACTTGCCCGAGGTGATATCGACCTGCCCGCCGCCGAAATTGACCGCATAGAGGCCGTTCCTCACCGAGCGGATCATCTCCTCGGAGGAACTCGTGCCGGCCAGCATCAGCGTATTGGTCATCCGCGGCATCGGCGCATGCGCATAGGATTGCCGCCGGCCGTTGCCGGTCGGCCGCATGTTCATCAGGCGTGCATTCAGCCGGTCCTGCAGATAGCCCACCAGGATGCCGTCCTCGATCAGGACGGTGCGGCCGGAGGGCGTGCCCTCGTCATCGACGGTCAGGCTGCCGCGGCGGTCGGGGATCGTCCCATCATCGACAACCGTGACCCCGGGTGCCGCGATCCGCTGGCCGAGTAGGCCCGCGAAGGCGGACGTCTTCTTGCGGTTGAAGTCACCCTCGAGTCCATGGCCGATCGCCTCGTGGAGCAGGATGCCGGGCCAGCCCGGCCCGAGCACCACATCCATCTCGCCGGCCGGCGCCGGCCGGCTCTCGGGATTGACGCGCGCCTGGCGCAGCGCCTCGTTCACCGCCTCCCGCCAGGTTGCGGGCGCGG
>DASZQO010000136.1:0-7058 GCA_035549615.1 Acetobacteraceae bacterium | reverse complement strand
GGTGCATGGAGCGGAAAGACGCGCTCGACTCCCTCGCCATAGCTGATCTTGCGCACCGTGAAACTGCTGTTAAGCCCGCGGTTGGAGCGCGCGATGCACACGCCTTCGAAAGCCTGGGTGCGCGTCCGCTCACCCTCAACCACCCGGACGAGCACGCGCAGCGTATCGCCCGGGGCGAAGTCGGGCACCGCCCGTTCGGCGGAGAGTCGCACGACAGCCTCCGCCTCATAGCGCTGAATGATATTCATCGAACTGACCCTTTCAGCGTTTCCTTACGGCGCCCCGGCCCGGCTGGCAACCTTTGCGGCCAGCAGGTCAGGACGGCGTTCGCGCGTGATCCGCTCCGCCTCGGCACGCCGCCAGGCGGCGATGGCAGCATGATCGCCGGAGAGCAGCACGGAGGGCACCGCCCTTCCCGCCCAGACGGGCGGCCGGGTGTAATGGGGATATTCGAGCAGCCCGTCCGAAAAACTCTCTTCGGTGGCCGAGGCACTTGCCCCCATCACCCCGGGCAGGAGCCGGACCACGGCATCGAGCAGCACCATGGAAGGAAGCTCGCCCCCCGAAAGCACATAATCCCCGATGCTCAGCTCCTCGAAGCCGCGCGCCTCGATCACCCGCTGGTCGATCCCCTCATAGCGGCCGGCGAGCAGCACCACGCCCGCCTCGCCGGCAAGCGCCGCCACCCGCGCCTGATCGAGCCGTCTTCCCCGCGGGCTTAGAACGATCAGGGGCCGGCCATCCGCCACCGTGGCCACCGCCCGGTCCACCACGTCCGCGCGCATTACCATCCCTGCCCCGCCACCATAGGGCGTGTCATCGACGCTGCGATGCCGGTCGGTCGCAAAGGCGCGGATATCGACCGGCTCGAGCTGCCAGAGCCCGGCAGCCAGCGCCCGGCCGGCCCGCGTGGCGCCGAGCGGGCCGGGGAAAAGCTCGGGGAAAAGGGTGAGAACGCTTACCCGGAAACTCATGACCCGTCTCCCGGCACCTCCGTCGAGACCGGCGGCGCGACAATGATCCGCCCCGCCGCAAGATCGATTTCCGGCACGGCAGCCCGTGTGAAGGGCACGAGGAGAGGGCCGATCTCCAGGCTCGCGCCGGCCCCATAGTCATGCACCGTGCTCACCCGGCCGAGCGCCCTCCCTTCCGCGTCGAAGGCGGCGAGACCGATCAGGTCGGCGAGATAGAATTCCTCATCCCCGGGCGCGGGAAGTGCTGCCCGCGGCACATAGAGCCTGCGGTTGGTGAGCCGCGCCGCCGCCGCGCGGTCAGCGACCGGACGCTCACCCTCCGCCGAAAGCAGGGTCAGACGCGCCCTTCCCTCGCCTGCCCATTCGAGGCGATAGCGTGCCCCCTTCTGATCCTCAAGCGGACCGTAACGGGCAAGCGCCGCCGGATCGGCGGTATAGCTGGTGACGTGCACGAGCCCGTGGACCCCGTGCGGCCGCCCGATGATCCCCACCAGCACGCGCCGCTCAGCCATCGCGCCCGAAGCCGCCTATCCTTTCTTGTTCTTGCGCGGCAGGGACTGCTTGGTCTGCTCATGCCGGACCGGCGGTGGTGCCAGTCCCGCATTGCCGAGGAAGCGCGCCACCCGCTCGGTCGCGAGCGCACCCTGGCCGAGCCAGTGCGTGACCCGCTCGGGCATGAGCCGGACCCGCTCGGCATGGTCGGCCGGCAGCAACGGATTGTAGGTGCCGACCCGCTCGATGAAGCGCCCGTCCCTAGGGCTGCGGCTATCGGCGACAACGATGTGATAATAGGGGCGCTTCTTCGCCCCCGCCCGGGCCAGCCGGATCTTCAGGCTCATTCTTTCGGTTTCTCCTGCGCTTTCACTTGATCTTTTCGTTCAGAACGGGCGGCGCGGCCCGCCGCCGGGTGGCATCAGCGCCGAAAGCCCATGCCGCATCAGGCCCTTCTCGCCGAGCTTCTGCGCCCGCTTCATCATCACCGTGATGTCCTCGAACTGCTTCAAGAGCTTGTTCACCTCGGGGACGCTGGTGCCCGAACCGGCGGCGATCCGCCGCTTGCGGCTTGCCTTGATGATGTCCGGATGACGCCGCTCACCGATGGTCATCGAGCCGATGATGGCGGCCTGGCGCTTGAGGATCTTGGTATCGAGATTGGCCTCGGCGAGCTGCGCCTTCACCTTGTTGACGCCGGGCAGCATGCCGAGAATGCCCGAGAGGCTGCCCATGCGCGTGATCTGGCGGAGCTGGGCGGCATAGTCCTCGAGATCGAACTTGCCTTTCGCCATCTTGGCGGCGAGCCGTTCGGCCTCATCACGATCGATCGTCTCGGCCGCCCGCTCGACCAGCCCGACGATATCGCCCATGCCGAGAATGCGCCCGGCCACGCGCTCGGGGTGGAAGTCCTCGAGCGCATCGAGCTTTTCGCCCACACCCACCAATTTGATCGGCGCCCCGGTGACCGCGCGCATCGAAAGCGCCGCACCCCCACGCGCATCGCCATCCATCCGCGAGAGCACGATGCCGCTGACCGCGACCGCCTCGTTGAAAGCGCGCGCGGTATTGACCGCGTCCTGCCCGGTCATCGCATCGACCACCAGCAGCGTCTCGGCGGGCGCGGTCGCGGCGCGGACCGATTTCACCTCTTCCATCAACGCGGTATCAATCGAGAGTCGGCCGGCTGTGTCGAGGATGACGATATCGAACCCTTCCCGCCTGCCTGTCTCCATAGCGCGCTCTGCGATCGCGAGCGGACCCTGCCCGGCGATGATCGGCAGGCTGGCGACACCGGCCCGCTCGGCGAGCTGGGCGAGCTGAAGCTGCGCGGCCGGGCGCTGCACGTCGAGGCTCGCGAGCAGGACCTTCTTCCGGCTCTTCTCGCGCAGTCGGAGCGCGAGCTTGCCGGCCGTCGTTGTCTTGCCCGAGCCTTGCAGCCCGACCAGCAGGATGGGCACCGGCGGCGGCGCCTCGATCGCGAGCGGCACGGCGCCCTCTCCGCCGAGCGCCTCGACGAGCGCGTCATTCACGATCTTCACGACCTGCTGGCCGGGCGTGACCGATTTCAACACTTCCTGGCCGACGGCGCGGGCGCGGACCTTCTCGGTGAGCTCGCGCACCACCGGCAGGGCAACGTCCGCTTCCAGCAGGGCCACGCGCACCTCCCGCAGTGCCTCGTTCACATCCGCCTCGGAGAGCGAGCCGCGGCGGCGGAGCCGGTCGAAGACGCCGGAGAGCCGGTTCGAGAGCGCGTCGAACATGGTTTGCCCCAAACGAAAACGCGCCGCTGCGCGAACCCTCGCGGAGCGGCGGAGCCCCCGGTCGCGGGGGCAATTGGCCATATGCGCCGCCCGCCTGCCCCCGTCAATGCGGGCGGAGGCTGCCCATCCCTTAAAGGAAAAGATGCCGCCCCCGCGCGCACGTGAAAGACGAGCGGGGGCGGCAAGGTGACGCAGGGTGAGTGACACCTTCCCTGCTGCCGGTAACTTATCGTTGTAAAGGCGCAAAGTCTCTGTAGTAATTTATATATTTGTCTTAATTGTTATACATTCTGCTCGGGGCAAGGGCCGCTTCCAGCCGCGCCGGAAAAAGAGAGTCAAATCATTGCCTGCGGCACGCGCCTGACGCGAAGCTCGCGCTCGGGTTGCCGTAGCGAAACGGCTCGGAACGGCCGGCAGGTCTTGGCAACCCAGAAGACCTGGCTCGCGCCCTGGCCGGCGCCCGGCCGGTGGGCGACGCTGATTCGCGTCATGGGAAGGCGCTGGAGATTGGCGCTGATCTCCCTTTCCCGCTCGACATCGAGATGGGCCGTTCCTTCGTCGAGGACGAGGATCTTCGGCCGGCGATAGAGCGCGCGCGCCAGCAGCACGCGCTGCTTCTGACCACCCGAGAGCGAGCTTCCCATATCGCCGATCAAGCTGTTGTAGGTCATCGGCATCGCCATGATCTCGTCGTGGATGGCGGCAAGACGCGCGCATTCCACCATCCGGTCGGGATCGAAATCAGGATCGAAGAAGGAGATATTATCGGCAAGCGTCCCTGACAGGAGTTGATCGTCCTGCATGACCGCGCCGACCTGCTCGCGATAGGCGCGAGGGCCGAGTGTTGCGAGCGGAATTCCGTCGATCAACACTTCACCTTCGGTCGGTTCGAGCAACCCAAGGATGATCTTGACGAGCGTTGTCTTTCCGCCGCCCGATGGGCCGGTGACGACCACGAACTCGCCCGGGGCGATCGTCAGGTTGACATGATCAAGGACGAAAGGCTCGGTTTCGGCATAGCGGAACCCGACATTGCGCAGCTCGATCCGCCCCTCGACCGGCCGCGGATAGGTGAGCGGCCGGTCATGGCCTGCTTCCAGCGGCGTCATCGCGATATCCGAAAGCCGCTCGAGATGCAGATCAAGAATGCGGAACTCGATTCCCTTCTCGACGAGCGATACCGCCTTCTGGATGAAGCTCCGCTTGTAGGCGAGGAAGGCGAAGATCATGCCGATGCTGAGCTGGCCCGCCAAGGCCAGCCTCACCGCGATGTAGACCGCGGCGATGTTCTCGATCCCGAAGATGCCATCATCCAGCGCCTTGAACAGGATCTGCGCGCGGCCGAGATGGACGCTGGCGCTCACGACATCGGCATAGCGGTTGAGCCACTGCCCCTCGCGGTCGCTCTCGCGATTGAAGAGCTTGATGGTCTGCATCGCGCGCAGCGTCTCGATCAGGGTCGATTCCTCCTGCGCCTTGCTCCGGATCACTTCCTGGGTGCGCTCGCGCAGGAGCCGGTAGAGCCCGAGCCGGACCGCCGCGTAGCAAAGGAACGCAGCAACCACGACCGCGCCCAGAATCAGGCTATAGACGAAGATCATCGCCAGCGTCGCGATGCCCATCACCCCATCGATGAGCGCGGTGACGAGCCCCTCGGCAATCACGCTGCGAATGGGCTCGAGGGAGGTGAAGCGCGAGAGGATGTCGCCGATATGCCGTTTTCCGAAATAGGCAAGCGGCAGCCGCACCAGGTGGCGGAAGAGGCGGGCGCCCATTTCGAAATTGAGCGTATTCTGCAACAATAGGATCGTGAGCGAGCGAATGGCGGTGGCGGCGACTGTCACCGCCGTGAGCATCCCGAACCCGGCCGCAAGCGTGATGAGCAGGCCGCGATTCCCGCTGACCACCACCCGATCGACGGCAAGCTGTACATAGAACGGTGCGGCGATGACACCGAGCTCGAGAATCACCGAGAGAGCGAGGATTTGCGCGAGCGTGTGGACCGTTCCGCGCACTGGCCGGAACACCGCGCCAAGCTTCAGCCGCGCCCTTTCGTCCTTGACGGCGAAGCCCTCCGTGGGTGCGATCTCGACCACGACGCCCGAAAGATGTTTCGAGGCCTCGTCCCAGGCGAGGCGCCGCGCGCCCAAAGCAGGATCGTGGATGACGATCCCTTTGCGAGAGACGGACTTGAGAACGACGTAGTGATTCAAGTCCCAGTGGAGGATCGCTGGCAGGCGGAGCCCACGGAGATGGCTGAGCTCAAGCCTGAGCGCCCGGCAGGCAAGGTTGAGATGGCGCGCGATCTCGACGAGGCCCCTGAGCGTCATCCCTTTCAGCGACACCGGATGCTGGCGCCGCAAGCTGTTGAGATCGATCCGATGCCCCCAATAGGAAGCGATCATCGCGAGACAGGCGAGGCCGCACTCCGCGGCTTCCGTCTGCTGAATCACCGGCAGGACGCCGCGCCTTCCGAACGGCGATTCCACCCCCATGTCCTCACATCTTCCGCCCGAGCAACGGCGCAAACAGCCACCGCAGGAGCGAGACCCGGTCGAGGACGATACTGGCCTGAAGCAGCATGCCGGGCTTCAGCGCCACTTCCTTGCCGTCGGCATCGACCGTCGGCCTGTCGAGGGAAACCACCGCCTCATAGGAAGGTTCGCCAGGCAAGAGCGGCGCCGTCACGTCGCTGTTGGTCAGCACGGTCCGTGAAATTCGGATGATCCGGCCTTCGTGCGTGCCGAAATTCTCGTACGGAAAGGCATCGTAGCGGAGCCGCACGCGCTGCCCCGCCTGGGCAAAGCCGGCGGCCCGCGTGGGGATGAAAATGATGGCCTGCAATGGCGCGTTCCGCGGCACGATCTCAAGCGCCATGTGCTGCGGGTCCACGCTCTCCCCGATCACCGCCTGCAAGGCCGCCACGCGGCCGGCGATCGGCGCCCGCAACGCATAGGCGAGCTGGCCGCGGACCGTGGCTATGCCCTGCTCTGTATCCGCCAGCCGCTCACGCAAGAGCTCGATCTCTCCCGCCATCTTCAGCGGCAGCTCGGCGAGCGTGTAGCGCAATCCCTCGAGCCGGTCCTTCTTCTCGGCGAGCGCGCCGGCGAGAGAGGCGAGCACCTGTTCCTGGTCGAGCAGCTCGGCCTCGCGCTCCTTGGCCTGCACGAGCGACATATCCCCGCGCGCCAGCAGCCAGTCGATATCACCGAGCAAGCTCCGGGTGACGGCGACGCGGCGCTTCTGGATCTGCATCTGCTGCTCGAGACTGCCAACTTCCGCAGCGGCGCTCGCAATCGCCCCCTGCAACTGGTCCGTTTGCGATTGCACGAGTGCGCCCTCCGCCGCCATCTCCTGGCGGATCGACCGCGCCTCGCCGTTCAGCACCGTGAGCTTCGCTTCATTAACATCCTGCCCGTTCGTGCCGGACTCTGGCGTCGCCACGGCGAACAGAAGCTGCCCCTGCCGGACAAGCTGATCCTGCCGGACATAGACGGACGTGATGGTTCCCGCCCGGATCGGATAGACCCTGACGATTCCGGCAGAAGGGTTGAGATAGCCGCGCACGGATTCCGTCCGCGAGAAATGCACGAGAGAGAGGAACAGAACTGCGGCAGCCACTGTCGCGCTCAAGGCCCATGTCAGTATCTTGGCCGAGAGCGGCTGGGGCAGGACCGCCTCACCCCATTGCCGCTGCCCTCTTTGGTAATCGACGGCTTCGCGGCGAAACAACAACGCTCCGAGTGCCACGCCCGCACCTCGTCGTTTCGTCGGCGTACAGGCACATTCCGACAATCCTCCCGGCGGCTTCGCCGCCGGGAGGGAAAGA
>DASZQO010000135.1:0-4567 GCA_035549615.1 Acetobacteraceae bacterium | reverse complement strand
CTGCAGGATGCCGCCGGCACGGCCCACAGGATGCTGGGGCTGCTCAGCCATGCAACCAGTTTTGCGAAACGCAAGCTGCATCTCGGCTATCGGGAAGCGACGCTGCTTGGGGATGCGGTGCTCGGCCCGGCGGGGACCGTGCTTCGCGGCCATGAATTCCACTACGCGACCCTCGACGATCGCGGCACCGACGTGCCCCTGTGGCAACTCTCGGATGCGCTGGGGCAAAACCTCGGCACAGAAGGCGGGAGACGAGGACATGTGAGCGGTTCGTTCTTTCACGCCATTGCCACCGTTCCCGCCAGAAGGAATGCCCGATGACGAAGCCCCATTTCGCAACCATCGAAGCCATTCGCGAAGCCTGCCGCGCTTTGCCGGAGGGCGACGAACGCGCGGCAGAGGCCGTGCGTGCCCGCCAGCGCGTCTTGACGAAGCCGCCCGGCAGCCTGGGCCTGCTGGAGGAGCTGGCGGGCTGGCTCGCATGCTGGCAGGGACGGGAAATGCCCGGCCTGGAGCGCGTGGAGGTGCTGGTCTTCGCGGGCAACCATGGGGTGGTGGCTCGTGGCGTCTCACCCTATCCGCCTGAAGTGACAGGACAGATGGTTGCGAATTTCGCCGCCGGGGGTGCGGCCATCAATCAATTGGCAAAAGTTGCGAACGCGAAGCTGCGGGTGATCCCGCTCGATCTCGAGGCGCCAACGCGGGATCTTTCCGAAGCGTTGGCGATGGACGAAGCTGAGTTTCTGGCCGCTGTAAACGCAGGCTTCGCGGCTGTGGCGCCGGGCACCGATCTGCTGGCGCTGGGGGAGATGGGCATCGGCAACACAACGGCGGCTGCGGCCGTGGCGGCGGCGCTGTTCGGCGGCGGCGGACAGCGCTGGGCCGGCCGTGGCACCGGGCTCGATGACGAAGGGCTCTTGCGCAAGCAGGCGGTGATCGACGCAGCCTTGGCACACCACGCGGCGTTGCTGGATGACCCGCTGCACACGGCCAGGGCGCTTGGCGGACGGGAGCTGGCCGCCATCATGGGTGCCGTGCTGGCAGCGCGGTTTCATCGCACGCCGGTACTGCTGGATGGCTTTGTTTGCACCGCTGCGGTGGCGCCGCTGATGCGGATTGCGCCAACGGCGCTCGATCACACCCGTATCGCGCATTGCTCGGCCGAGATCGGGCACCAAGCCTTGGTGAGCGCACTGGGACAGCAGCCGCTTCTTCATCTCGGCATGAGACTCGGGGAAGCCTCAGGGGCCGCGGTCGCAATCCCGATCCTGCGTGCCGCCGTCGCCTGCCATGCCGGTATGGCCACCTTTGCCGAGGCCGGCGTGCGCGATCGCGATTGATATGGCGCTGCTGTCGGAGCTGGCGGGTGCATTCGTCCTGTTGACGCGGTTGACGCTGCCGCGCCTCGTCGCGGACCATCCACCCGCAGCAATCGGCCGGATCGTCTGGGCGTTCCCGTTGATCGGCGCTGTGGTCGGGGTTCTTGGCGGAGCCGCCTATGCCGTATGTGCCTGGGCAGGAGTACCGCCAAGCGTGGATGCTGTTTGGTCACTGGCCCTCATGGTGCTGGTGACGGGCGCGCTCCATGAGGATGGGCTGGCGGATACCGCCGACGGATTCGGTGGTGGGAAAACCCGCGAACGCAAGCTCGAAATCATGCGCGATAGCCACCTCGGCAGCTTTGGGACAGTCGCTCTGATCCTCTCGCTTGCGGCGCGCGGCGCAGCGATCGCCGCGCTTGGTGGGCCGTTGCGCGTGCTGTCGGCTTTGGTAGCTGCCGCTTCCCTGGGCCGTGCCGCGATGGTGGTGCCTCTCCTTCTTCTCGTGCCCGCGCGTTCGGATGGGCTCGCCGTCGGGCTGCGCGCCACACCGCGATCCCGCGCCGGCGCGGCCTTGGCCATTGCGGGCCTGATTACCCTGATGTCGATACCCTTCGGCACCGCGCTTCACGCGATGGTCGGTGCGATGGTTGTGGCCGCGGCGCTTTCCTGGATCGCGTGGCGTCAGATCGGCGGATATACGGGCGATGTGCTTGGCGCGGTTTCTGTGATCACCGAATGCGTGGCGATCGGAGTGATGACCATCGGGAAGGCGGGCCATTGACCCGTTCACGGTGGCGAAGCCGGGGCCTCATATGTCACGAGCCGCGCGTGGATGGGTTGCAGCGCTGCATAAAGCCGCGCATGCACGGTGTTGAAGAATTCATCATAGAGCGGAATCCAGTCCTGACGGGGATCGACCACGAATGTCTCTCGCTCGATTTCCGAGAGCGCTTCTCGCAGATCCGGCCAGAGTCCTGCGGCAATGCCGCCAAGCAGTGCCGCGCCGAGCGCGGTTGCCTCCGGCTCCGCAATGATCGTCATCGGTCGCCCATAGGCGCTGGCCTTGATCTCAAGGAACAGCCGGTTCCTGATGTTCCCGCCGATGACGATGATCGCCCGAGGCTCTCCAAGCCCGGCAAGAGCGGCCATGCCTGTAACGACGCTGCGCGCCTCCATGGCCAGACCCTCCAGCACCGCACGGAACATCTCGCTTCGCCCCTTGCCGCTCGTGAGGCCAAGAAACGCGCCGCGCGCGGCGACATCGGCATGCGGTGGCGCGCCATAAGCGAGATGTGGGAGGAAGCTCACGCCATTGCTGCCCGCGGGCAGGCTCTCCGCTTCGCTGATCAACGCCTGGTGTGAGAGATCCTGGCCGAAAAGCCGGCGGATCCATTCAACGGCACCGCCTGAACTGTAAATGGTTCCGCCCAGATAGAAGAGCGACCGATCGCGCGCGGCCGCGCCCTGGGCATAGCCCTGCCGCACGAGATCCGGTGACATGACCGGCTGGCGTATGGTGGTGAGGATGGCTTCCGCAGTACCGAGGCTGTCGAGGACGACGCCATCCGCCAAGGCATCGGCGGCGAACGCGCCGCAAACATGATCATGGGCCCCAACCCCTACGATGGGCGAGCCGGGAAGGCCTGTCTCGGCCAATACTTCCGGGCGAACGAGGCCGAGCGGCGTGCCGCTCGCGCGGATCGGCGGAAAAATTCCGATATTTAAATCGATTGCGTCGAGCAGCGGTGCACACCAGACCCGGTGGGGGAGATCGAGGCAGGAGGTGCGTGAGGCAAGGCTGAAATCGGTCGCGGCCTCGCCGCAAAGGCGGAAGGCGATCCAGTCCGCAATATTGAGCATTCGTCGGGCTGAGCCGAAACGATCCGGCATTGTCCGCCGAGCCCAGAGCAGCTTGTAAAGCGTGTAGGTGGGATCAGGGGCAAGACCGGTCATGGCGAAAAGACGATCCGGCCCGACCCGTTCTGCAAGCCAAGCCGCGTCCTTTTCGGTCCGACGGTCAAACCACGCCATCGCGTTGCCCAGGGCCTCTCCATGCTCGTCGAGCAGGACACAGGACTCGCCGAAGCTCGCCGCGGCGATCCCGGCGACAGCATGACCAGTCGGAACCTGGGGCGCGAGCTCGCGGAGGATGGCGAGCGTGGCCTGCCACAGCGCCTCCGGGTCATGCTCGGCGAAGCCTTCGCGCATGCGCAGTGTCGGTGTCGGCCGGCTGGCGAATACGCGCCGCCGCGCGCTCCGGCCTATCAGCAGTGCGCGCAGACTCTGGGTTCCAATATCGATGCCGATCAGACAATCGGCATGCCGCGCCTCTTTCCCCATCGGACGATCCGCTCCGAGCCGGCCGTTATCCCTTGACGGCGCCGAACGAGAGGCCGCGCGCGAGGAACCGCTGGACGAAGAAGGAGAGAATCACCGGCGGCATGATTGCAAGCAGGGTATTGACCGAGGCGGTGTTGAAATCGACCCCCCGTGTCGAGCGGGAAGCCAGGATGAAGGCCGGCATGGTCATCGCGTGCTGAGAGGTGAGGGCAGAGGCGAACAATGCCTCGTTCCAGGTGAAGGCAAAGACGATCACTGCCGATACGATCAATCCATCAACGGCGAGCGGCAATGCGATCAGCCGGAAAATCTGCCAGTGGGTTGCCCCTTCGACCTTGGCGGCCTCCTCGATCTCGATGCTCACATCTCGGAACACATCGCGCATGATGACGACGCCGAATGCAAGATTGAATGTGGAATAGCAGAAGATCAGGCCAGTCCACGTATCGATCAGGCGGAGGGCTACCATCATAACATAGAACGGTATCAGAACGACTGCTGGCGGGAGCACGCGCTGGGAAAGAAACCACAAGGTGATGTCTCGCGAGCGCCGCGGAAAGAACCGCGCCAGGGAATAGGCTGCTGGCGTGCCGAGCAGGAGGACGAATATGGTCGTTCCGAGGCTGACGATGGTGCTGCTGAGGATTGCCTGACGCGCTTCCGGATCGCCGAGAACGCTGCGCCAGGAAGCGAGCGTCGGCTTGAAATCGACAAAAGGGATGAGCGCCCCCGCACGGAACGTGTCGGCGGTCGTCTTAACGGAGTTCACGACTGCCCAGAGCGCGGGGAAGATGACCCAGAAGGCGGCAAGCAGCAGGATCATGTAAGCAAAGAGGCGTGCCGGGCGTGAAATCCCGCTCCAAAGAATGTCGCTCATGAGGGGATTCTCCTCATTTCCACCGCTC
>DASZQO010000134.1:0-4496 GCA_035549615.1 Acetobacteraceae bacterium | reverse complement strand
GGGCAGAGCGCCGCGGGGGAAGAGGCGCGTCACATGCCCCATCGTCCGACCCGCTCGCGCCTCCTGCTTGCCGTAGAGATGGGGGATCAGGCCGGGTGCGGAGAGGATCTCAGGCCAAAGCGCCGTCTCCTCCGGGCCGACGAGATTCTTCATCACGGCGTCCGAATGGCGCGTGGGCAAGGGAAGCGGAAGGCCAGCGACCGCGCGGACGAACAGTTCGAACTGACTCACCGGGCAGGCATCGATCGTCCAATGGCCTGAATTGTGCGGCCGCGGCGCGATCTCATTGACCAGCACGCCGCCCTCGCGGGTGACGAACATCTCGACCGCGATCAGCCCCACGAGATCGAGCGCCTCGGCCACGCGGAGCGCGATCGCGCGGGCCTCCTCCGCGATCTCTTCGGGAATCGGCGCCGGGGCGAGCGTGAGGTCGAGGATGTGATGGCGATGGCGGTTCTCCACCACGTCGAAGGCAACCGCCCGCCCGTCCTCGCCGCGCGCGGCAATCACGCTGATCTCGCAGGCGAAATCCACGAAGCCCTCGAGCACGAGCGGCTTCGGCGCGAGGCTCGCGAAGGCTTCATCGAGCGCATCCGGCCCGGTGATCAGGCTCTGGCCCTTGCCGTCATAGCCAAGCCGCGTCGTCTTCAGGACTGCGGGCAGGCCGAGCGCGGCTGCTGCAAGATCAAGATCGGCGCGGCTTGCCACGCGCCGCCAGGGCGCGGTCGGCGCGCCCGCGCCATTGAGGAAGGATTTTTCGGCAATCCGGTCCTGGCTGGTGCGGAGCACAGAGGGAGCCGGCCGGACAGGTTTCAGCGCTGCCAGCAGGTCGAGCCCAGCGGCGCTCACATTCTCGAACTCGAAGGTGATGACATCGACGGCGGAAGCGAATTCCGTGAGCGCCGCCGGGTCCTCATAATCTCCCAGGGTGACGCCGGCGGAGACCTGACCGGCCGGGCTCTCCGGCTCCGGGGTGAGGATATGGCACCGATAGCCGAGCCGGGCCGCGGCGAGCGCGGTCATCCTTCCGAGCTGGCCGCCGCCGACAATGCCGATCGTCCGGTTGGGCGGCAGGGGAAAGGCCGGTGGGCGGGTCACGATGCGGCAGTCCCGTCCGGCCCATCCTCCGGCAGAACCGGCACCGCCGCGGTCTGGGCGGCTCGCCAGGCATCGAGTCGGGCGGCGAGCGCCGGGTCCGCCAGAGCGAGGATTGCAGCGGCGAGCAGGGCCGCGTTCACCGCCCCGGCCTGCCCGATCGCGAGCGTGCCGACCGGCACCCCCGGGGGCATCTGGACGATCGAAAGCAGGCTGTCCATGCCCTTGAGCGCGGCGCTTTCCACCGGCACGCCGAGCACGGGCAGCGTGGTGAAGGCGGCGCACATCCCCGGCAGGTGGGCGGCCCCGCCCGCCCCGGCGATGATGACCCGGATTCCCCGCCCGCGGGCCTCCTTGGCGTAAGAGGCGAGCCGGTCCGGCGTGCGGTGGGCGGAAACCACCCGTGCCTCGTAGGGCACCGCGAGGGCCGCGAGCGTTGCGGCGGCCTGGCGCAGTGTTGGCCAGTCGGAGCGGCTGCCCATGATGATGCCGACACTCATGCCGCCTCAGGCGATGCTGTCGGGGATCAGCCGGCTCTCCAGCCGGGAAATCTCGTCTTTCAGCATCAGCTTGCGCTTCTTGAGCCGCTGCAGATGGAGCTGGTCGCAGGCTGTCTCCGCCGAAAGGCGGGCGATGACCGTATCGAGATCCCGATGCTCGCTTCTCAGATCATGCAGCCGGCGCAGCAATGCGTCGTGGTCGGTCAACATGGCCGGTCCATACCATGGGTCAGGCGGCAGCGCAGCGATTCCCGTGGCACCATCAAGGGTCTTTTTGCTAAATTTGCGGGTTCGAGCGGCCGCCTGCCCGGCCGGCGGCTGCGGCAGCACGGAAGGGGTGCCCATGAGCCTGCAGTCCCGCCTTTCCGCCTTGAAGGATCGTCATGCAAGCCTCGAGATGCGGATCACCGAAGAGGACCAACGCCCGCGTCCGGATGCCGAGACATTGGGCCGGCTCAAGCGCGAGAAGCTGCGCGTGAAAGAAGAGATGGAGCGGCTGCGGAGCCAGGAAAAGGCGGGCGCCGAATAGCCACGCGCGAAACCTCTCCTCAGGCGGCCTCGTCGGTTTCCGGCGGCGGGGGAGGGGGCACGGCCTGGCCCTCGCGCGCCAGCCGCTCATTGGCGAGCGCCACCGCATCGTTCAGGTCGCCCTGGCTGCAAAGCCCGAGAAAGACCGGGTCCCGCGGCTTGATGTTGGCGCTGTTCCAGTGGGTGCGGTCGCGCACTTTCTGGATTGTCTCTTTTGTCGTACCGAGCAGCTTGCTGATCTGGGCGTCCGAAAGCTGCGGATGGTTGCGCAGAAGAAAGGCAATGGCGTCAGGCCGGTCATTGCGTTTGGCAACCGGCGTGTAGTGGGACCCTGTGGTGCGCCGTGGCAGCGGGTTGGCGGGCGCGAGCAGAGTGAGCCGCGCCTTGGGATCGGCCTCGCAGCGTTTGATCTCGGCCGCAGTCAACTGGCCGTTGGCAATTGGATCATAGCCGACAATGCCCTGCGCGACTTCGCCATCGGCAATCGCCTGCACTTCGAGAGGGTGCATGCCGCAAAATTCGGCGATCTGCTCGAAGGTCAGCGCTGTCTTCTCGATCAGCCACACGGCGGTGGCCTTCGGCATCAGCGGCAGGGCCATGACATATTCCACATTGCAAGCAAAAAGGGGGCAAACAAAAAGCGGGTACGAACAACACCGCGCCCGCCATCACGGAAGGCTCGGGATATGCCCCGCGCCTACCTTGCGGGTCAATACGCAGCTCCGGGCCGGACTCAACCCGTTCGCTGATATAAGTGCTCTCGGCCTTGATGGGAGGGGCGAATGATTGATGATGATGAAACCCCGAAGAAACCGGTTTCGCGCCTCGTCCCGCCGCTGCTCGATCCGATGGGGCTGGCCGAGCTCGCCGCCTATCGCGAGGAGCTCCGGGCCGAGATCACCCGTGTCGAGGCCGAGATGACGCGCAAACAGGGCCACCGCAGCGCGGCGGACGCCTTTTTCCGCCGCCCGCCTGAGCATTGAGGGGAAAGCGTCGGAGCCGAGGGCCGCTTTGTCCGGGAGACGCCCGCGGAATCGTTCCCTCAGACCACCAATGCGGCACGCTGGGAGGCGGCATGCGCCCAGGCGATGGCGGCATCCTCGTCGAACAGCTCGGCGAGCTTCTTCATCATCGTGCCGCCGAGCTCCTCGGCATCGACGATGGTCACCGCACGGCGGTAATAGCGGGTGACGTCATGGCCGATGCCAATCGCGATCAGCTCGATGAGATCGCGGCTCTCGATCTCGTGGATGACCTCGCGCAGGTGCTTCTCGAGATAATTGCCGGGATTGACGGAGAGGGTCGAGTCATCGACCGGCGCGCCGTCGCTGATCACCATCAGGATCCGCCGGAACTCGGGCCGGGCAAGCAGGCGGCGATAGGCCCAGAGCAGCGCCTCGCCGTCGATATTTTCCTTGAGCAGCCCCTCGCGCAGCATGAGGCCAAGATTCTTGCGTGAGCGCCGCCAGGGCTGGTCGGCCGACTTATAGATGATGTGGCGCAGATCATTGAGGCGGCCGGGGTTGCGTGGCTTGCCTTCGGCCACCCAGCGCTCGCGGCTCTGTCCCCCCTTCCAGGCGCGGGTGGTGAAGCCGAGAATCTCGACCTTCACCCCGCAGCGCTCGAGGGTGCGGGCAAGAATATCCCCGCACATCGCGGCGACGGTGATCGGCCGGCCGCGCATGCTGCCCGAATTGTCGAGCAGCAGGCAGACCACCGTGTCGCGGAAGTCGGTCTCGCGCTCGCGCTTGTAGGAAAGCGACTGCAGCGGGTTGACGACGACGCGCGCCAGGCGGCCCGCATCGAGCAGGCCCTCGTCGAGATCGAAGTCCCAGGCGCGCTGCTGCTGGGCAAGCAGGCGGCGCTGGAGACGGTTGGCGAGCTTGGAGACGACGCCGTGCAGGTGCTGAAGTTGCTGGTCGAGCTGCTGGCGCAACCGCGCAAGCTCCTCGGGATCGCAGAGCTCCTCGGCGGCGATCTCCTCATCGAAGACCCGCGTGTAGGCTCGGTACGCGCCTTCGTGCCCGCCCAGCGCCGGCTCCCGCCGTGGTTGCGGCCCGCCCGGCTGCTCATCCCCTTCGGCCGCGGCATCCTCGGACTCCTCGCCCTCCTCGCTGGCTTCCCCTTCCGCCTCCTCGGACTCGGCGCCGAGCAGCGCCTCGGAATCGGAGTCGGGGCGGCTCCTGCCCTCGGTGCTGTTGTCCTGGGCGCCGGACTGCTCGCCTTCCTGGTTCTGCTCGCCCCCGTCTTCGGCTTCCGCCTCGGTCTCCGCCTCGGCAAGATCGAGAGCCGCGAGCAACCGCCGCGCGGCCCGCGCGTAAGCGGCCTGGTCATCCTGGGCGCCGGCGAGCTCGGCCATCGCCCGCTCGGCCT
>DASZQO010000133.1:0-25567 GCA_035549615.1 Acetobacteraceae bacterium | reverse complement strand
CCCCACCGAGGCCGGACTTGCGATCATGAAATGAATGAACTTCCAGGCGGCTTCGGGATCGGCGCTATGCGCGCTCATGGCAATCAGATGGATATCGATCGCCGTGCGTGATGGCCCCGCCGGGCCGGCAGGAATCGCCTCCGCCCCAAAAGTGTCGGCGAACGCGCTGTCGGGCGCGTATTGCGGGCTGATCGAGCTGATGATGCCGCGGAGGTAGGGGCCGTCCACCTCAAAGGCCATCTTGCCTGTGGCGAAGAGCTGGCGGTTGTCCTTTATGTCATTCCCAATCGGCGTGTACCCTTTCTTCGCGAGCATGGCGAACCAGGAGAATGCCTTTTCGACACAAGGCTGAGTCCACCCCAGATGCTTGCCGCTCATCGGCACGGTTTTGCAGAACGCTTGCAGCCAGGGCCACATCACCACCACGGTGTAGGGCGCCTTGTCGTCCATGATCCCGAAAGGATAGATGCCGGGCAGCTTAGCCTTGATGGTGGCCATGGCCTGGTCGAGAGCGGTAATTGTCTGTGGCGGTTTGGCGGGATCGAGCCCCGCCTTGGCCAGCAATGCCTTGTTAAACCAAAAGCCGTGCGGGGTCAGAGCAAAAGGCAGCGCAACCTGGCGCCCCGCGAACTGCCCGTCGCGCAGCATGGCGGGATAGTTGTCATTCAGGAACGCTTGACTTGCATCATGGGAGAGATTCGCAAGCGCGCCCTGCGCGGCGAGAAGCTGCGGCATCCCGCTCGAAAGCTGCATGACGTCCGGCGTGTTATGGCCAACCGTCATCACCGTAAGCTGGCTCACCACGTTGTTGTAGGGAATGGCGATGCTGGCGATGTGCACGCAAGGGTTTGCCTGCTCGAAGGCAGCGATCGCGGCATTTACTTCCTTGGCGGTGGCGGCCTCGGCCGACGCCCAGTTCGCGAACGTGATCCGAACCGATTTGCCGCTGCAGCTCGCAGCATGCGCGGGGCACGCGATGACAGCGAAAACGCCGAACAGGGCCGCGACCAGCCCCGCGAGCTTTGTGGGCGCAAACATCGAGTTTCCCCCTTTTTCTTGGACCTGAATTTAGATATGATCATAGTATGACTTCCATCCGGCCGTCAACCCCGCCCGCATCTCTCCTCCCGCAGCACGGCAGCGAGGATTTCATTTCCGTCGAATCCGATCCGCTGCCCACCAGCGTCGTCCGCCTGGTGGTGCGCGGCCTTGCCCATGGGCAGTTCAGCCCGGGCGAGCGCCTGCCGAATGAAGACGAGCTGGCACAGCGCTTCGGGGTCAGCCGTACGGTGGTGCGGGAAGCCATGCGCGTTCTCGCCTCCAGAGGATTGGTGGAGGTGCGGCAGGGCAGCGGCACCCGCATCGCTGCCTACGAGCGCTGGCGCCTGCTCGATCCGATACTTCTTTTCGAGCTGATGCAGAGTGGTCGCCACACCGGTCTCGTCCTGGAACTCACCGAACTTCGCCGCATCTTCGAGGGTGAGGCCGCGGCGCTCGCCGCCGCCCGCCGTAGCGAGGCGGACCTCGCTCACCTCAACGGGCTCTGCGCAGCGATGACGCCGGCACTCGGCGACGCCGAGCAGTTCACTGCCCTCGACGTTGCGTTCCACGAGGGCGTGCTCACCGCTGCTCATAATCGGCTGCTACGCGAAGCATTGCAGCCGCTCACGGCGGTTCTCTATTCAGCCCGGCTGCTCACCAATCGCCACTATATAGCCGACCACCGCGAGGGCGCGCGGGCCTCTTTCCTGGGCCACCGGCGCATCCTCCGGCGCATAGCCCTTGGACAGCCGAACGCCGCGCGGCGGGCGATGATAGCGCACATTGCCCAGTTTGAAGCCGATCTCCATCGCACTATCGGGGCATCGCCGCCCTTCTTACCGACATGAGCGGCCGCCTTCAGGGGCGGCGCGTGCTCATCACCGGAGCCACCAGCGGCATCGGGCGGGCGGTGGCTTTGGCGGCCGCACATGAAGGCGCCGATCTCGCCATCTGCGGGCTCGATGCGGAGGGCGGGCAGGAGGTGGAGGAAGCCATTCGTAAAAGCGGGCGATGCGGCTTCTTTCGCGCCTTCGATCTTGCCGATCTTGCGGCGACGCGATCCTTTGTGCGTCAGGCAATCGAGCGGCTCGGCGGCCTCGACGGGGTCGTGAACAATGCCGGGGCCAATTTCTTCCACGGCGTTCTCGGCTGCAGTGAAGCCGACATTGCACGCTGCTTCAGCGTGGATTTCTACCCGGCCTGGGCGATCTGCCAGGAAGCCTATCCTGTTCTGAAATCGACCGGCCGGGGGATCGTCGTCAACGTCGCCTCGATCCATGCGGAACGCACGACGCCCGGGGCCTTTCCCTACAACGCGGCAAAGGCGGCGCTGATCGCGCTCACCCGTTCGCTCGCGTTGGAATGGGGCGCAGACGGCATCCGTGCCGTGGCGATTGCACCCGCCCTGATCATGACCCCGCTGGCCGAGAGATACTTTGCGCAATTTGCGGATCCCGGCGCCGAGGGAGCACGCCTTGCTGTGCAGCACCCAATGCGGCGGGCTGGTACGGCAGACGAGGTGGCGGCCCTGGTGGTATTTCTCCTGGGCGACGAAAGTCGTTTCATCACGGGGACGACGATCTTCGTTGATGGCGGGATCAGTGCCCAGCTCGCCCCGCCTTAAAACGCGAAGATCGGAGGCGGAGCAACTGCAGGTCTGAATTCACGCGGGAAAACAGGTGGCGAGAGCGAGATGGATGAGCGTGGGCGATCTCATCTCGCTCTCGGCATTTGATCCCGGAGTTTGATGGTGCGAGCCTTTTCACGCGGGCGGAAGAAGACGTTATGGCCCAGGTTCTCCACGGCAGCGCCGCCACGGCGGTGACGATCCGCCAAAGCCATGCAGCTTCAGGAGCCTTGAGATGGATCTTCGGATGCTGCCCTGGCCCAGTGCGACCAGAGCCGCCGTAAGCCGCCGCGACCACGAACCATGTTCTCGGCCAGGACCAGCGCGATGAGGATAATTCCCATGACGCCGGCCTGGTAGATCGGGTTGATATTGTTGTAGCTAAGACCGTAATCGACCACCGCGATCACCGCGGTCGCGACAGCGGTGCCGATCACCGAGCCGTCGCCGCCGAATATTCCCGTGCCGCCGAGCACCACGATGGCGATGCTGACCAGATTCATCTGCTCGGCGGCATCGGGCCGTGCCGTGCCAAGCCGCGCGGCACCAATCACTCCGGCCAGCGAGGAAAGAAGGCCGGAGATCACGTAGGTCCAGCCCCGGAGCTCCGCCGTTCGGATGCCCGCGAGCCTCGCCGCAAGCTCATTCGCCCCCGCGAGATAAAGCGCGCGGCCAAATCGGCTGAAATGCTGGAGAAAAACGAAAACAAGCAGAAGCGGCAGATAGACGGCAACAAGCTGCAGCGGCAGGCCGAGCACGCTGCCCTGCCCGAGCGCAAGAAAGCTCGGCTGCATGGCGGTGAGGTCGATATTGATGCCGCCGGTGAAGACGAGCGCGAGCCCGTTGAAGGCAAACATTGTTGCCAGCGTGACGATGATCGGCGGGATGGTGAAGCGCGTCACGGCGAGCGCATTGACGCCCCCCATTGCCGCACCGGAGGCAAGCGCGATCAGCACGGCAAGCGGCCAGGGCATATGTGCGACCAGCAGCAGGCCGAGAAGAACCTGCGCCAGCGCGGCGATTGCGCCGACCGAAAGATCGATGCCGCCGTCTCCGCCGCAGATCACGAGCGTCTGGCCCAACGCGACGATGCCGATCTCGACCGCGAACACAGCCATGCTGGTCAGGTTCGCCTTCGAGAGGATGCCGACATCTCCGAGGGCGAATCCGCCAAGCCCGAGCACGAAGAAGGCGAGCAGCAGGAGGATGCGGGTGGGTTCGAAGCCGCGGCCGCTCATCGCTCAGTCCGACCGCGCGGGCCGCCACGCGGCGCCGACCGAGAAGAGAATGATCGCGCCGAGCAGCACCCCGCTCCAGAAAGGTTGGATATGCAGCAGTACGACGCCATCACCCACCAGCTCCACGATCAAGGTGCCCAGGAGCGTCCCGAGGATCGTACCGCGACCGCCGGAAAGCTCGGTCCCGCCAAGAACCACGGCGGCGATCACCTTGAGCTCGAACCCCTCGCCGGTCGAAGTTTGCACCATCGGGCTCTGGCCGAGCGTCATCAGGGCGGCGATGCCGGTGAGCAGTCCGAGCAGCACATAGGCATAAAGCTTGATCCGTCGCACGCGGATGCCGGCAAGCCTTGCTGCCTCCTCATTATTGCCGATCGCATAGACATGCCGGCCGACGCGAAACCGGGCGAGGAGGAAGGCCGCCAGGGCCAGCATGAGGAGAGCGATGACGCTCGCCATGGGCAATGGGCCGATCCGCGTGACGATGAATATCGTGGTGAGTGAAGGTGGAATCTCGGTGATCCAGTTGCTTCCCGTGACCAGGAACACGAGCATGCGAAAGATGCTGAGTGTGCCGAGCGTCGCAATCACTGGCGGCACGCGGCCCGGAATGATCAGCGCCGCGTTGATGAGCCCGAGTCCGGCGCCGGTCAGGCAAAAGACGGGCACCACCGCGGCAAGGCCCCAATGCGCTTCGAAAGCGAGGCCGCCGATCGCGGCGACGAGCCCGAGCATGGAGCCGGTGGAGACATCGATCCCGCCGGTCAGGATTACGACCGTCATGCCAATCGCCGGAATCGCCGTGATGGCCGCGCTCACCAGCAGATTGTCCATATTGACCGGCGTGAAGAGCGCTCCGTGCGAGCCGAAGGCGATCAGCACGGAAAGCACCACAAGCGTGGCCAGAAGCCCGCCTTCACGCTCACCGGGTAGAGGAAGATGGCGGAAGATGCGTCGGACCCGGCCGCCTGGCTGCGCAAGGGGATGCGCGCTGGCGTCGCTTGGCATGCTCAGGCGGCTTCGCTTCGCGCCCCGATGGCGGCGCCAAGAATGGCTTCGGCGGTCATTGCCTCAGCGCTCCATTCTCCGGCCACGCGACCCTGGCGCATCACGATCACCCGATCGCTGACCGCCAGCACCTCGGGAAGGTCGGATGAAATGACGATAACGGCGAGCCCCTGTACGGCGAGACCGCGTACGAAGCGATGAATCTCGTCCTTGGTCTGGACATCGATGCCGCGGGTCGGTTCATCGAGAATCAGCACTTTCAAGGCGCGCGCTGCCCATCGCGCAAATAGGCCCTTCTGTTGGTTGCCGCCAGAGAGCGCGGCGATCGGGCTCGCTTCGCCACGCGCCTTGATGTTATAGGCGGCCATGGCTTGCCGTGCGGCAGCGGCGAGGGCGGAGAAATCGAGCCGACCGAGGGGACGCGTGAAGCGGCCGAGCGCATTGGCCGTCAGGTTGCTTTCCAGCGGCTTGCTGGCGAAGATTCCCTGCAACTTACGATCTTCCGGCAGATAACCGATGCCGAGGCGGATGGCTTCCGCCGGGGCGCGCGGGGCAATGGGTTTGCCTTCCAGCAGCATCACGCCGCGGGCGCCCCGCAGAAATCCGAAGACACTGAGCGCGACTTCCGAACGACCGGAGCCGACAAGGCCATAGATGCCGGTGACGCAGCCGGCCGGGATCGACCAGGAGACGTCGCGGAACCGCCCTTCCAGAGTAAGCCCGCGCACCTCGAGCACCGGCGGAGAGAATGCCGGCTTTCCCGCCGCGGCAAGGGGCGCGCGGTGCGGTCGCGGCAACCCATGCGTGTCAGGCACGGGCTCCTGTCCCGCCCGGCCCGCCATCAGGCTGAGCAGGTGCTCGTGCGATGCCTTGCCGATAGGGTAGGAGCCCCTCACGCGCCCATCGGTCAGTACCGTCACGCGATCGGCAATGCGTGGCACCTCGTCGAGACGGTGGGTGATGTAGACGACGCCGCGTCCATCGGCCCGAAGCCGCCCGATGATGGCGAACAGCCGGTCGGTCTCGGCCTGCGAGAGGATCGAGGTCGGCTCGTCGAAAATGATGACGCGCGCATTCTGCACCAGCGCCTGGGCGATCATTACGAGTTGCTGCCAGCCAAGGGTGAGCGACGACATCGGCCGTTCAAGCAAGGCAGCCGGCATGTTCAGCCGATCAAGCCAGGGTGCCACCTTCCGCCGCATCGCGGCGTGCTGGACAACGCCGAAACTGTTGGCGATCTCGCGCCCCGCAAAAATATTCTCGAGCACCGAAAGATGGGGATAGACCATCGGCTCCTGATAAACCGCAGCGATGCCGAGCGCCTGCGCATCTTGCGGCCGGCGGAACGTACGCGGCGTACCATCGATGCGGATGTCTCCGGCATCGGGCCGGTGCGCGCCGGTGAGGATGCGAATGAGCGTCGATTTCCCGGCGCCATTCTCGCCGAGCAGGGCGTGAGTGCGGCCGAGCTCTACGGAGAGATCAACACCCTTCAGCGCCCTTACGCCGCCGAAGTTTTTGACGATCCCTGTGAGCTCGACGAAGGCCATAGTACCGTGGGCGCGGCCGCAAACCGTCCTGGTTCAGAAGTCAAGATTGATGTTGGATTTGTTGATGACCAGGGGCTTGCCGAGCAGCAGCGTCTTCGTGTCCGGGAAATATTGCACGGTGCCGAGGCCCGGAACGGAGTTGCTGGCCTGAAGCGGCTTGTGCTCGAGGAGCTGCATCACGCCCCACACGGTAAGATAGCCGAGATCAACGGGGTTCCATAGCACAACGCTCTTCACAGTGCCGTTATTCACATAGGGTCGGATGGTGTTGGGATCGGTGATGCCGGTCACCGCAACCTTGCCGGAGAGGCCAGCGCGGAGCACCGCCTGGGCGGCGCCGGGCACGGCGGTGGAGTTCACGCCGACAATGCCGGCGAGATGCGGGTAGGCGGAGAGGAGCTGGCTGGTGACCTGGGTCGCCTGATTGATATCCTCACCCGCATACTGAATCGAGACAAGTTTCACTTGCGGATATTTCTGCGCCAGCCGCTCCTTCATGAAGCCGATCCAGGTATTGAGATTGGTCGCGGTGGGGCCGCCCGAGACGAAGGCCACATCTCCCTTATCGCCCACCTGTGCGGCGAGCTGGTCGATCACGGTATAGGCGAGATCCTTGTCGTCGGCCTGCGAAACGCGCAGATCGACATCCGGCCCATCAACCTGAGAATCGCTCGAATAGAAAAGAATGCCGGCATCATGGGCCTTCTTGGCAAGAGCTTCGAGCGCGGTCGGGCTGTTGGCCGATACGCCGACAGCATCGACATGCTTGTTGATCAGGCTCTGCGTGATCTCGACCTGGCCAGAAACGGTAGCCGTGGTCGGGCCCTGATAGATGATCGTCGCGCCGAATTGCTTGCCCCCCTTATCAAGCCCGACTTTCATCGCATTGAAATAGGGAATGCCTATCAACTTTGGCACAAAAGCAATGGTGACAGTCTTCGCCAACGCTGTCCCACCGCCGATCGCGAAGGCACCTGCAAATATTGCTGCACCGAGCAGAAGCCGCCTGTCTTTCCGCATACCCGTTTCTCCCTCACGCTGCCCCGTGTCGGGCGTATGATTTGGTTGCGTATTCGCATGGGCAGAAGACCGGATCTGTCAGTCACTTGTCAAGCTAGCCGGCCTTGCGCCGCGCTTTCCGTCATGCAGACTAAGCCCCGCTATCGGGCTGAGCCGCGGGGTTGCCCATGGGCTGATCATCGCTTCATCCCGCGCTATAATGGCTGCCGCATCCAGAGCGTCCGGCCATTGCCAAGGGAGGAAAGATGGATATCAGCAACAAGCGCCCTCTGGGCCGCAGCGGGCTGGAGGTAACCTGCCTCGGCCTCGGTGGCGCGCCGCTCGGTGACCTCTATGAGCGCATCCCGGAGGAGCGCGCGATTGCCACGCTGCAAGTGGCCTATGAGAGCGGCATCCGGTTGTTCGATACCGCACCACTCTATGGCTATGGCCTCTCCGAGCATCGTTTCGGTCATGTCCTGCGGCGGCAGCCACGCGATGCATATGTGCTTTCGACCAAGGTTGGCCGCTATCTGATTCCGAGCCCGCCGGCCATGATCGACCGGGGCCAATGGGCTGGCGGGCTCAATATGCGGCCCCAATTCGACTACAGCTATGACGGCACGATGCGCGCGCTTGAGCAGAGCTTCCAAAGGCTCGGCATCGAGCGCATCGATACGGTACTGATCCACGATGTCGATGTCTGGACCCACGGCAGCCAGGAGGCATTCGAGGAGCGTTTCCGCCAGGCGGTCGGTGGCGCCTATCGTGCGCTCGCCGAGCTGCGCGCCGCCGGCACGGTCAGGGCGATCGGGGTCGGCGTGAATGAGATCGAGCCGAGCAGACGTTTCGTTACAGATACAGATATCGACGTGCTGATGCTGGCCGGCCGTTATACGCTGCTCGAGCAGGATCCGCTTGATGACTTGCTGCCCATCCTGGAAAGAAAAGGGGTCGGCATTCTTCTCGCCGGACCTTTCAACTCCGGCATTCTGGCCTCAGGTCCGGTTGCGGGTGCCAAGTACAATTACAGGCCGGCACCCCCCGAGATCCTGCGCAAGACCGAGCGCATCCAGGCGGTTTGTGGACGCCACGGCGTGAAGCTCGCCGCGGCGGCAATCCAGTTCCCGCTCGGCCACCAGGTGGTCGCCGCCATTGTGCCCGGTGCCGTGCGCCCGGAAGAGGTGGTCAGCAACATTGCTCTTATGACAACAAAGATTCCCGCCGAGCTTTGGGCTGAGCTCAAGCATGAAGGGCTGCTACGACAGGAGGCTCCGGTTCCTCACTGAGTTCGGCGCGTGGATGAACGGACACCGCCGGTTCCGATGGCTGTCCATTTCCAGCTTGCGTGCGCTGCCGGCTTTGCGCATCGCGCAGCGGCATGGATGTCAACGAAGAGACGCCGCGGCCCGCGTCCCACCCCAGGGCCTGCTGACCAGCGGTGGCGCCACCCGCAGGTTTGAATCACAAGGGAAAGCAGATGGCGAGAGCGGGATATGTGAGCGGAAGCGGACGCATTCCGCTCTAGGAGCCGGATGGCGATCCCGCCACAGCTGCCTCGCCAGCGGTCTTGTGCGCGGGCTCGCGTGTCGCAGTGAGCATCTGTAGATTCATGGCGCCGTCCGAGATGATGATATTTTCCACGCGATTGACAAACAGCGAAAACGCATCTTCCCCCGAGAGGTTGTGATAGGGCCCTGTGTGCGTGGTAAAAACCGTGCGTTCGTGAGCGAGGATCTCTTCCGTGGTGCGGAAGGCTCTCCATCGTTCCTGGAAATGAAAGACTCCTTCGAGTGAGATGGTGATCCCGACGGCCAGGCTCACGCCCGTGATTGCGATGCGGAGGGGAGGATGATCCAGGCTTGCGGAGCCGAACAGGGCCTGCAGGTTGACCAGAACCGGTGTTACACATCCGCCCAGGACGGCAAAGCTCCGCATCGAAAGGTACATTCTGCGCGCCCGCTTCGAATTGCGGTCGTACCATCGCCGGTATGGCTCCAGACGCTCGTCAATATAGCGCATGGCTGCGTCCGACAGAGGGGATGAAGCTGCAAGCACGCTTGCGGCGGCGTCCCGCTGGCCGCCGCGGGTGCTGGCGCGGAGAGCGGTGGGTGATCGGGGCATTGAGTGCAGGCCTCCTCGCTTCAGGCCATCGCAACCTGTCTCGCACTGATTCTGGACGTCCGTCATTGCCCGATCATGACGCCACGATCATGGTTGAATTACGATTGTAATGGAAAGGGTCGCATGAAAATCGGAACCTCGGTCGGCCCCGGCGTCCGAGGGAAAGGCGATGCCGCAGCCGCAGCCAATGCCGCAGCAGCCAACACTTCTCTCCCGATCTCTGCTGTGAGATCATCCGTTCGCGAAGGAAAAGGGAACAGCGGCATCCGAGGATAAGCCAGCGTCGTGCGGGGGATTTGGTGGAGCAACCGAATGCGGGGACACGAATTGTCTTTCCTGGTGCGGCCGTCTGCCTCCGCTAATGAGCCTTTTTCCTCCGCCCCAGCCGATAGAACCTCTCAACGGTGGAACGCTTCTTCTATAAACAGGTGAAGGCAGGCGGCTATGAAGGACTTGTCGCTCGATCCGGAGTTCTTTGCCCTGCTGTCCGGCAGCTATCTTCGGCTGCTCGGCATTCCTCTCATTCCCCACGCCCAAGGCCTTCACGATCCCGCCAGATGGCTTTATGAGCAGGCGCCTTGCAGCGTGCTTGCCCACAACACGGACCCCGATCCGCGCTTCATTTATGCGAACCGGGCGGCGCAAGCCTGCTTCGAATATACTTGGGAGGAGCTGACATCGCTTCCCTCTCGGCTTTCCGCCGAGGCACCAAACCGTGAGGAGCGTCAGCGCCTGCTGAAAGAGGTCTCGTCGCGGGGGTTTGCGACCGGTTATGCGGGATTGCGAATTTCCAAGACAGGCCGGCGTTTCTGGATCGAGGATGGAACCGTGTGGCAGCTTCTTGCCGAGGATGGGGAGGTGCGGGGCCAGGCGGCGATCTTCTCAAGATGGCGGGACGCGTAATGTCAAAGTTAAGTAAAGCAACAAAGCATGAACGAGGAAAAAATTGATGAACACCATCGGCACGGGCCGGATCCTGCTTGCCAGCCTGGTCGGCACGACAATCGAATTCTATGATTTCTATATCTATGGCACGGCCGCTGCGCTTGTGCTCGGGCGCCTGTTCTTTCCGTCGGACGCGCCGGGCGCACAGACTTTGGCGGCATTCCTGACTTTCGGTATCGCCTTTCTCGCGCGGCCGTTCGGGGCCTTTCTCTTCGGTCATTTCGGTGACCGCATGGGTCGGAAATCGACTCTGGTGGCTTCCATGCTGGTCATGGGCCTTTCCACCACGCTGATCGGCGTGCTGCCCGGCTATATCCGTGCGGGAGCGCTGGCGCCGATCCTGCTCTGCGTCCTGCGTCTGGGGCAGGGGATTGGCCTTGGCGGGGAATGGGGCGGGGCCGCGCTCATCGCCACCGAGAATGCCCCGGCCGGGCGCCGCGCTTGGTTCGGCATGTTTCCCCAGCTTGGCCCGTCCATCGGCTTCCTTCTCTCCAACGGGATGTTCCTCCTTCTGTCGGTTCTGCTGACGGATTCCCAGTTTCTTGCCTGGGGATGGCGGGTTCCGTTTCTGGCGAGCGCGATTCTGGTCATCATCGGGCTTTATGTTCGCGGAAGGCTGGACGAGACGCCAGCCTTTGCACGGCTTTCGGAACGTGGGGAGAAGGTGAGGGTGCCGTTCACCGAGGTGCTGAGCCGCCATGGCGGCAGCTTGGTGCTCGGGTCGCTCGCGATGGTCGTCTGCTACGCGATCTTCTACATCTCAACCGTCTTCACCCTTGGCTATGCGACGCACGTGCGCCATGTCCCACGCGAAAGCTTTCTTGGAATCCTCTGCGTCGCCATTCTGGCCATGGCGGTGATGACCCCAATCTCCGCTGCGCTGGCGGACTGGGTCGGCCGGCGGCCTGTGCTGCTGGCAGGCTCTCTGCTCGCGGTCCTCTCGGGCTTCCTGTTGCCCTCGTTGCTTAGCACAAATGCGGGGATCCTGATCTTCCCGATCATGGAGCTGGCGCTGATGGGGCTGGTTTTCGCGCCCATGGGCGCCTTCCTGCCCGAGCTTTTCCCGGCCCAGGTTCGCTATACCGGCGCATCGGCCACCTACAATCTGGGCGGTATTCTTGGGGCGTCACTGGCTCCCTTTGCCGCGCAGCTTCTGCTGGACCGAGGGGGTCTGCCGTTTGTCGGCTACTATATTGCCGCCGCAGGAGTCGTGAGCTTTCTGGCGGTTTTGGCCTTAAGAGAGTCCTGGCTGCAGAATCCCAAAGGGGTGCTTGCTTAGAGCGGGAGTGGTTCGCACGCGCATCTATATCCCACTCTCGCCTTTTGTTTTCCCGCGTGATTCAAGCCCAGGATGATTCCACTTTTGGTCGTCACGCTCTGGATCGATCAAGCTCGGGTGGAATGCCGCACTTCCTCTGAAGCCGGATTGACGTCGAAAAGCATTGATTCAAGCGTGCCGCTGATCTTCGGTGCGGATGCGCGTCATCTGGGCGCACCGCCATCGATGCGTTTCGAGTGCAGTGCAACCCGCATTGACCTTGCCTGACCTCAGGGCACTCTCACGGCTTACGAACCGCGATGGGGAGCCGCCATGCGCATCCATATCCACAACGCAGCCGATGATCCGCTGTTCGCGATTACGCCGCATCAATGGGACGAGGCTGCGGCGCGCGCGGGCGCAGCGGGCCTCGGCCACTCGGTGAGCTTTGGAGAAACTTGCCCGGCCCTCGTTGCTGCGCTTGCCGAGGCGGAGGTGTTGATCGCACGGCCCGCCGCGCTCGCTGCCGCCTTTCCCGCGCCCGCGCCGCGCCTTAGGCTCATCTTCTCCACCTCCGCCGGGGTGGATGCGCTTGCGCCCTTCACCAGCTTGCCGCCGGGCGCGATCCTTGTGTGCAATCGCGGTATCCATGGCGAGAAGGCGGGGGACTACGCGATCATGGCACTTCTGATGCTCGCGATGGAGATGCCCGCCCTGCTCGCCGCCCAGCGAGCCAAGCAGTGGGAACCGCGCTACAGCCCCACTCTCGCCGGCCGGCGTCTCCTCATTGTCGGGCTTGGCACGCTCGGCGCGGCCGCCGCCGCACGCGCCGCCGCCTTCGGCATGGAGGTCACCGGCATTACCCGGACCGGCACCCCCCATTCCGCGTGCCGAACCGTTCTTCCCGTTGCCGCGCTTGATCTCGCCCTGACGGAGGCGGAGTTTCTGCTTCTCGCCTGCCCATTGACACCGGCAACGCGCAACCTTCTTGATCGCCGCCGCCTGGCGCTGCTCCCGGCCGGCGCAGGCGTGGTGAATATCGGCCGTGGGGCGGTTCTCGACGAGGACGCGCTTGCCGATCGGCTCGATGCCGGGCACCTCGGCGGTGCCGTGCTCGACGTCTTTGCTCAGGAGCCGCTGCCTTCCGGTCATCGCTTTTGGCGCACGCGCAATCTTTTCCTCACGCCGCACATCTCCGCCGATGACCCGGCAACCTACAATCCGCGCACGCTCGATCGCTTCTTCGCCGCGCTCGGCGCGCTCGTTCACGGCACGCCCATTCCCAACATTGTCGATTACACTCTCGGCTACTGAAAGATCGCCTCGCGCGTGAGCCTCCGCACCACGTTCTTGTAAGCTGCGATATGGTCCCGCAGACGCAGGTGCTGTTCGGCATAGCGGCGCGCTGCCGTGCCGAGCCGGCGGGCAAGCTCCCTATCTTCCAGCAGTTCGAGGATCCTTCCGGCGAGCCGCGCGGGATCGAGGCAAGGGGTCAGCAGTCCGTTGTGCCGGTCGCGCACGAATTCCCGCACCGGTTCGGTATCGCTGCCGATCACCGGTGCGCCGAGGGCCAGCGCCTCGCGCAACGACCATGATGCGACGAACGGATAGGTGAGATAGACATGCGCGTCCGAGCGCCGCAGCAACGCGAGGAAATGCCGATACGCGATCCTTCCGGGGAAATGCACTCGTCCGGGGTCGATCTTCCCGCCAAGCTCGGCGAGCATCCGCGCACGCCAGGTGCTGCCCGCGGGCGGTCTCATGCCGTAGCTCACCTCATCGCCCCCCACCAACACCGCGCGCACATCCGGCCGTGCCGCCAGCACGCGCGCAAGCGCGCGCATCATCACGTGAAATCCACGATAAGGCTCCAGATTGCGGGCGACATAGGTGACGAGCTTCTCTCCGGGCGAGATGCTGATCTCACCCAGCACCAAGGGCCGTCCTCGCTCCGCAGCAAGCGGCTTGCAGAGGGTGAGATCGACACCCTCCGGCAAAATTTCGATTCCCGCTGCCGCCCACGCAGGGAAGGTCGCACGCTGCCAGCGTGTCGGTGTCTGGCCATGTCCGCCCAGCGTGAGCGCCAGCAGGTTCACCGCGTTCTTGGCGCGTATGCGTGGGAAGAGCGAAGGGTCGGCAGGGAACTCGGGATCGAACCCGACATCGACACCTGCGGTATGGTAAAAGAATTCGAAATAGCCAAGAAGCGGCGTTTCCGGCCACACATCGCGAATATTGAGAAGCTCGCCCCAGCCGTGATGGCCGATGATGATATCCGGCGTGAAGCCGAGCCGCTTCACCTGCATCGCCGTTCGTGCCACCGTTTCCGCGCGGAGCGAGGCAAGCTCGAACTCCCGCGCGTCCCGGTGCGTCGCTCTGTTCGCCCCTCGCTCCAGGCGATAGACGACTTTGCGCACCCCGGCGAGGTGATTGGCATTCGGTTCGCTAATGAAGATGATCTGATCGCGACCACGCGCGGCCAGATGCTTCAGGATGTGCAGATACTGTCCTGGAAAATTCTGATGGATGAAGAGGTATTTCACGCCCGCCGACGCGTTGGCTTCTTGCTTTGTCTCTTCCTGCTCTGATCCGGGCGCTTCTCACCCGGCCATTTGGCGGGCGTGTCCCGCACGCGCGGCTGCGAAGATACCACCACCCGTGGTTGCAGCGTTACTTGAAAAGCCTCCAGTGGCGCCAGGGCCTCTGCCTCACACAACTCCCCTGACGAGACCGGCCCCACCATCGTGCCATCCGTGAAGCTCGCCGAGCAGACGCAGGCAAAGGCTTTCGCCGCCGCGCCGCGCAGCCGAACCCGGAACCCCAGAATCGGCAGCGCCATCCGCCGGCTGCCGCAGAACTGCCCACCCTGTGACCAGGGAGAGAGCCAGCCCCGCCCGAGCACGGCCTGATATTCGATATCCTCCGGCCGCAGTTCCGGTGGAGGCGTGATCGAGAACCCTTCGATCCAGAGCTTGCTGCCCCGCTCGCCCATCCATTCGCCAAACCGACCGCCGACATCCCCTCGCTGCTGCACATGGGCGATGACCGCGGACGTGACGGGCGGCGCTGCCACCGGTTCCTACGCCGCCGGCGGCGCGGGCGCTGCCGCAGGCCCGCCCGGCCGGAAATCACCGAGACGGACGACCTGAAGCTGCGGCAGCGCATCGCCGCCGAGGGCCGACTGATAGACCGTCACCAGCACCTGGGCCGGCCCCTCTGAAACCCGGATCAAGGCCGCGTCATTGCCGGTCGAGACCCAGCCATCCTCGCGGAAGCCGCCGATCTCCACGCCCTGGCAATTTCCAGGCGGACGGGAGATCCGTACGCCGGGCAGGCCGGTCGCCGGGTTGGGCTGATGCCCGTTGGGCGCGTGGAATACACAATAGAGCCCGGGATCGAGCTGCATCAGATGCCCCGAGACTCTCAGTTCGGTCACGATCTTCTGGTCGGACATGCCGCTCATTTGTCGTCAGGCCAGGGAAACACCGGGGGGAATGCGCGCATCAACGAGAGTTCGCCCGAAATGGGCGCGGGCTGAGTTTACACAATGAGTCATTTAGTGCTGCAACTGTTAATCCCAAAGGCAACAGCCAGCCACGGCCGGTGGCACGAATCCGCTCCGCCTGAGCCCCGAGATCGAAGGCGGCGACATCAAGACCGGCCCGCCATGCCTCGGAGAGCGTGAAGCACCAGGTCTCGGGCCAGACGGACGGCAGAAAGGCGAAATCCGCCTCCTGCGCCGCGATCAGCCGCGGCAGCTCCTCTGCGTGATAAGCGCCGGTCACGAAGACGCGCCCGGTCTCGATCAGCCGCCGGTCATCGTGCGAATAGCCAACCAGCGCGAAGCGCAGCTTCAAATTCCGCCATGCCGCGTCGCGTGCAGCGGAGAGCAGCACGTTGTAGCCCTTGGCGATGCTGATGGCGCCAATCACGACGACCGTGCGTGGTGTGCGGAAGGGGCGTGAATTTGCGTCGGGCAGGGCGGAGTCGTCTTCCCAGGGCACAACGGTCGCCGCGAGGCCAGGGAAATGGCGCCGGTAGCGGGCCGCAACGTCGCGCGCCGGGGCAATCACATGCCTTGCTCCGGCAAGCTCACCGGAAGAGCGCGCGATCAGCCCTTCCGGCGCGATGGCCTCCTCGATTTCGCTGCCCGCATCCGCCACGCAGGCGGCGCACACGCGCGGCTCAGGCTCACCGCAATAGCGCCCTTCCGGCCCGACGAGCGCGATCCGCGCGCAGAAGGCGGCATAGTCGTGCAGATAGGCGTCATAGGGCACATGGAGCCGCTGGCAGAGTTCCAGGATCGCGTGATGATGCCCCACCAGATGGTGCAGCTCCGCCGAACGCACGCGTTCGGGCTTGAGCAGCCGCGTCAGCGCCGGGATCTCGTCGGGGATCGTGAAGCGGAGGTTAGGAAAAACCTCGCCGCTGTCATCGTTCACAATCGCTGCCCGCCGGCCGTCCAGACTCACCGCGGGGCGGAGCAGAATCGGCCGCAATCCGGCTGCGCGCAACGAAGTTTGACGCCGGCGGAGGAACGTCTCCACCCCGCCGCCCCGCCCATGTCCGATCAAGAGCACTGCCCCCGCGGCCGCCCGCCCGGCTGCAAAGCGCGCTTCATCGAGCCGCCGACGATAAGCGAAAAGCGGATCGGTGGCGATGTGCGCGGCGATTTCGGCGTCGTAGCCCGGGTGCAGCCGGTTGAGCCGGGCCAGGTTGCGCTGCGCGAGCGCTTTGCCGGCGGCACCAAAGGAGCGCCCGCCGAGATGGGCGACAAAGACACCCGGCGCGGCGACATGGCGCCAGCCGAGATGCCGCGCGCGGACACAGAAATCATTTTCTTCCCCGTACCCCTGAGCGAAGACATCCTCGCGGAAGAGGCCGGTGGCGGTCAGGCAGGCGCGGCGGATATAGAGGCAAAATCCTATCCCCGTTGGGATTTCCACTGCCTTGCCGTGATGGAGACGCGCCGCGAGCCTGGCGAGTTGCGCCGTCTCCGTTCGGTCCGGAACTTTGTTGCCTCCTGCCGGGTCCGGATAGCTCACGATTGTCGCTTCATTGGAGAAGGGTGTCGCGGTGCCGATATCCGGAGCCGATAGCGCGGCGGCTCGCAGCCCCTCGACCCAGCCTTCCCCCACAAGCGTATCGCTGTTGAGGAGCAGGATATCCGCCCCAGGCCGGGCTGCGCGGATACCTTCATTGCAGGCGGACGGGAATCCGCCCGCCCGGGCCCGCCGCACGAGATGGACGCTGCCTCTTTCGGCCAGCGCGGCCAGCGCCTGGGCGAATGCGGGCTCGGGCACGCCATCTTCCACCACGATCAGCCGCGCGCTCTGTGGAAGATGGTCTTGTACCGAAGCAAGGCAGGCGAGCGTGGCCGTCATCGCCCCATGCACCGGGACAATGATATCGACCGCTTCCTTCGCCCGTTTGGCCGCCGACGGGGCAGCGAAGCGTTGCGCCGCCAGTTTCGCCTTGGCGACCGCCGCGACATTCTCACGGCCCGGTTCGAGGGGGCTCCCAGTGAGATCGCGGCCGTCGCGGCCGCGTACCGCAATGGGCCCGGCGAGGCCTCTGAGCCTCGCTGCCGGGATCGTAAAGCCGCGCGGGCGGGTGAGTGGCGCGGCAACGCCGGCAAGGCGGGGCCCTTCGTCCCGCGCCGTGACGGTGAAGGCCGGGCGCGCCCCGCCCGCAGGCCAGACCGTTAGCACCGGCGCTCGATCCGGTTCGGCTGGATGCCAGGCCCAGCCGGTGATCCCGCCGCGGCTTGTTTCGGCGAATCCTTCGGTTCGGCGCAGCGCGGCGACACGGATCGGGCTGCCGAGCAGCGCCTGCCCCCCCGCCATGACCGTGAGCAGCTCACGTCGTTCCCATCCGGGCCGCAATTTCAATCTGCGCTGACGGCCACCCGAATGCCTCATGGCCGTGCCATCGAGCGCGATCGTCACGTCTTTCGCTGCCACAATACCGAGATGCAGCGTCCCATCCGCGCCGAGCGCGCACCAGCCTGGATAGGCGGCTTCCAGCGTGACCGCGTCGAGAATCCCCATCACCTCCGCCTCGGGCCGGGTCCAGACATGGCCCCAGACATGGCCTGAGAGCGCGCGCCCCAGTGCCGCCGCCGCCGAAAGCGCATTGCCTGCACGCCGGCGCGCTGCGGCGAGCGCCAGCCACACCACGCGCCGATCGTGGCGTTCGGCGAGTGCCTCGAGCAACGCCGCGCCTTCCTCGTTCTCGCCAGCCCGCAGGCATGCAAGGGCGAGTGAGAGCGTGATTCGGTCCTCGTCCGGCGCGAGGCGATGGGCGCGATCGAACCAGCGCCGCGCCCCCTTCACATCGCCGGAGGCGAGCGCCGCCTCGCCTTTTTCCCAGGCAGCCAGCGCTGTGCCGGAGTCAGTCGGCTTTTCTTGCGATGAGGCGATGGGGCCGCGGCGGGGCATGCGCGGCCCAGTTTATCTCAGAGAATGTGAGTCTCGGAGAAGGAGTCCGTCAGAGAATCCGGACTCCAGAAAACCGCCCGGTCACGGCGCCGACGCTCCTGTGAGCGTCGGCGCTACAGGCCAGAAGCTCATTGGGAAGCTGTCTCATGATGATGCCCCATCGGGGCGCCCTCGGCCCGGAACACCGCATCGGCATTCTGCTGCTGCGCAGGTGTCATCGTCGCGTAAAGCGCTTGGAAGGCATTCGCCAGTGTCTGCATGTTCCTGGCATGCAAAGCCGCAAGTTCGGCATAGGACTGCATGTTCTGCGCCGCGTTCATTGTCCCGAGCGCGGCGCCGCGCTGGGCAAAGGCCTGGCGCATGCTCTCCGCGTTCGCCGTCATCGCTTGGGCGAAGCGGTCCCATTGCGGCTGCTGGGCCGGGGTGATCTGCAGCGTTGCATGCAACTGGTCAATATATTGTTGCACACTCTCGGGCCCGCTGGGCGCCGCCTGCGCCTGGTTCGTCTGAGCTTGGCTTTGGGCCAGTGCGCCCACGGGCAAGGCCAGGGGCGCGAGCAGCACCAGGAGTGCCAGGTGGAATTTACCATTCATGGCAATGCTCTCCTCAATACCCGTAGTAGTAAGCGGGCGGTGGTGGGGCGTAATAGGCGGGTGGTGGGGGAGCGTAATAGACCGGGGGCGGTGGTGCCGCCGAGCTTGCGATTGCCCCGCCGATCACTGCACCGACCCCAAGCCCGAGCAGTGCGCCGGCGATCGCGGCCCCACCATTGTTGCAGTTATAACATCCCCCGCTCCAGTGGGGCGGTGGTGGTGGACCGTGCCAGCCGTGGGGAGGCCCGCCGTGCCAACCCGGCGGGGGTCCGCCATGTCCCGGCGGGGGATGGTAGGGCTGTGCCAGCGCGGGAACCGCGGCCGGCGTTGCAAGCGCGAGGGCCATCGCAATCGCCGCCGCCACGCGCGAAAATCTCGAAGGATGCATAGCATCTCTCTGTGGCAAGGGATGATCCAGGACATCCGAATTGGTCGGCAATCATGGTTTCTCTGAGACAAAATCCGACCATCAGCGCGGCAATGCGTGTCCGGGAGGACATACAAATTCCACATAGTCCACATAGAGAAGGTGATATGAACCTTCTGCCAAGCCCAATGTGGTAAGTGAAGAAGAGAGGCCGTTCTTTCTTGAGAGAAAGAACGGACAAATTTTCATCCTTTCATTCGGAGGCCGCGGCAGGCACCGGACGCGGAAAACGGAGAAAAGTCTTCTTGCGCCTTTTCTTCAAAAAAAGAAGCCTCCTTCTCTCTGAAACTCTATCGAAGTGTATGACACTCTAGATAGCTTGAAACAATTTCTGGCCTACAAACTCGTCCTTTCCGATACCACAAGGGCAGGCGAATATCCCACTGCCGATATGCGTCGTGAACTGGTTGAGCAGATCGAGCTTTGACATCTTCTCGAAGATCTTGATGAAGCCGGTCCGCGGATCACGCTGATAGGCAATGAACAGCAGGCCGGCTTCGTCTTCCAAGCCTTGGCGCCAAGGCGGCCAGCGTTCGGCGATCATCGCCAGACCGTCATTGTAGGAATAGCTGCGGCGCAGGATGCGCGCGCCGCCATTGCTTGAGGCTGCGCCCAACCGCACATGGGCATTGTCGTCGATCACCAAATTGCCATCTTTGTCTGTGGCATCGAGGTCGAGCGGAGCGAATTCGCCGCCACCGGTAAGCGGCGCGCCGCTCAATTTCTTTCGGCCGATCACCTGCTCCTGGAAATCCAGCTCGACATTGTCCCAGTGCTGTAGAGCGATCCGGATACGCCTCACCACCAGATAGCTGCCGTTCCGCATCCAGTCCGGCCCCTCGCCACCGACCCAGACGGCATCCGCGAAGCTGCCATTGCCGATCAGCTTGCCCTGCGCGCGCTCGGCGGGGTAAGGGCTGCCGGGATTCTGGGTGCCGTCCTTGAAGCCGAGCAGATTGCGCGGCGTCTCGCCGGGCGGGCTGTCGGGCAGAAAACCGGCCTGAATCCAGCGCAGAACCGCGACGCCCGGTTTCGCATCATAGGGATTTGCGGCACCGGCCTTTTTGCCGCCATAGCCGTTGGCGGCGTCGTTCGGGGCGGCCATCCGCGCGAGCTGCCGGATGGCATGGAAGGCCACCGTGCTGTCATCGGCGCAGGCCTGAACGCAGAGATCCCCGCCCGTATGTCCGGGATCGAGCTGATCGCCATTGAACCTCGGCAGATCGACCAGTGCCGCCGGCCTTCTTGCCTTGAGCCCGTATCGGTCCTTGCCATCCTTCTCGAAAAGACCTGGGCCAAAGCCGAAGGTCAGGGTCAGGCGCCGTGGCCCCAGGCCGAGCGCTTCGCCGCTATCGGCCGGCGGGATGGAAGGATCGGCGGTGAGCGTCTCGGCGGTCTGGCCTGCCGTCATGCGGGTGGCCGCCTCGGTCCAATCACGCAGGAGCCGGACGATGTCTGATACCTTGTCCGTGACAAGATCGAAGCTTGCGAACAGGACATGAGTCTGCTGCGGCGTATCGATTCCTGCCTGGTGAACGCCGTGAAACGGGACCTTGCCGTCACTGCTGATCGATCCCGCGACGGCGCTGGCGGCCGGGTTGCCCTCGGCGAGTTCCGCCACCTGCGCCGCGGCCCGGCCGGTCAGTGCCGAGGCGGCGAGCAGGCCGCCCGTCGCCCCCAGAAAGCCTCGTCGCGAGGAAAAGGGACAATTGCCCACGAAATTTCCCCGGTCTTAGTGCGCGAGCACGAGCGTGTTCACGTCGTCCTCGACGTAATAGAACCCGTCACCAGAAGATGTCATGGCGATGCCGAAGAGATCGCCACTGCCAGGCGGCGTTTGCGCCTTATCGACATCGATCCATTGCGCATAGAGCTGCTTGCCCGTCGCGGGATCAATCTCGACAACTTCTCCGTTCAGGCCATTTGTCGTCAGCAGATGCCCGTCCGGCGCCATGACCAGCGCGAGCGGCCGTTGAAGGAGCCCATTCTTGGTCACATCCTTGCCGGTGCCGGCACTCGTCGTGCGGGTGAGCGCGTCGGGGATTGCGGCGATGCGATTGCCGACCGCATCGGAGATATAGAGCACGCCGTCTCGGCCGAGCGCGAGCCCGGTCGGGCCGATGATGAACACGCCCTTATCCGCCTGTTCGCCAAAACCATCGGCGACCACTGTCTGGTTGGTGACGGCAGGCGGCTTGCCCTCGGGAATCGAAAGGGTGAGGCGCACAACGCTCGCCTTGTTCACGACCGGGCTGTCATCCGTCGCGGGACCAACGCCAAAGCCCGTGTTGCTCACGAAAAGGGTTGCCGTATCGCCGTTGTCGGCAACCGCCATATTCCCCCACGGTCCGTTGAGATTCGGGCCGGTGATGGTGCCGGCAACCTGGCCTTGGGAATCGAGCACGATCAGGCAGCCCTGGCCCTTGGTTGCGGTGGTGCCATCATTGCTGGGCAGGCTGCCAACGATCACCCAGCCTGATTTCAGCATCGTCATCGCCGTGGTGAGTCCGACGCCCCCGGGGCATTGTGCGAGATGACGCGGGATGGCGGCGAAGAGTTTCGTTGTTTTGGCCGAGGGATCATAGTCGATGATCGTGGTGCCAAGGCCCTGAAGGTTGTTTTTGTCATTGAAATTATCAACCAGGACATCACCCTGCCGGACCTTGCCGGCTGAGATCGGCGCAACTGCAATGGCGTAGGGATTTTGATCCCCATTGTCCGGCACGGTCGAAGTGAGTGTCGTGTGATGATGGATAGACGAAAGGAAGCCCGGCGTGTTTTGCGCGCGCGCGCCGTACGGCAGAAACGCGAATGACAAAGAGACTGCCGATGCGAACGATATCAGAGTATAGCGGATTTTCATCGATCCTTCTCCTCCGCTCCGGATTTCTGGAATGGCCCCCATGGCGTGCCTCAGAAGGTGACGGTAGTACGGAAGCCGATAACGGCTTCGTTGCCGACAAGGGCCGAAGGGTTGTTCGGGTTCTGGATGCCGCCACCGGGGTTGAAGACATACTGAAAGTCCGGCTGGATTTGCCACCAGGGCGCCGCCTGGAACTGATAAGTCAACTCCAGGAAGGTCTCCGTGCTGCGGACGGGAAAGGGCGAGCCCGTGAAGAAGGCTGTCTGCTGATCGAGCGCGCTGGCAGCGCTGCTCACCTTGACGATGCCGAAACCAAGCCCAAGTGAATCATTGTCGCGGCCGGGCAGAGGATCGGCAAGCACCAATCCACCATTGGCGCTGAAGGTGATGAAATTCTGCTGCGACGGCGCGCCCATCGCACGCAGAAAAATGCCGAGCGTGCGCGAACTCTGGGGATTCGGACGCCAGATCATCTGGTCCATCACCCCGTAAAAGCTGTAATTGCCCTTGTTCATTCCGGGAATGCCGGTACTGGCCGGATTGGCCAGAGAGAGGCCGGTATTGTCGAATTCCTGGTCCGGGAAAAACCCAGTATCGTACCAGAAACCGAGCTTGTAGGTGCCGGGCAGGCCTCCGAAGGGTGCGTTGCCGTAATCCATATCGCCCAGGGCGGGCTGGTTGAGGGCGTACTGCAGCTCGGCGATGAAGAGGGCGCCGGTATTGAGGTTGAACTTGGTGCCTCCGGCGTCCAGCGCCTGTGCGTCTGCGTCAAACGCGCCGCCACCGGGGTTGTCGTCGAACACACCGGCCAGGACCGTGAGGTCGGATGCAGGCTTCGCCCGCAAGCGCACGCCGAGCGACGAGAGCGGATAGGCGGGCCCCCCACCGAAGAGATCATTGGAGGGAAGCGCCGGCCAGCCCATCATTGTGTTGATGAAGAGGCCGCTATACTGGCTGACCATGAATTCCTGGTCGATGCTCTGCTGGCCGAGCTTGATATCGAAATTGCCGTTCGCGAAGGCCTGATCGTACCAAAGTTCCCAGAGCCGGGTTGAGTTCTCCGCCTCGTTGCCGTTGGCGGTCTGGATATTGTCGAGGAAGGAGGCGCTGAAATCGTTATTCCCGTGAATCTGCAGCGCGCTCACGTTGAATGTGCCGCCCGGCAGGTCGAAGGCCTTGCCGGTATCGATCTGCAAGGTGGCGGTGGTCAGCCCTTGCATGGCCGCACCTTGCTTCACGCCGCCGGAGACGTTGCCGAGCAGCGTTTCGGCGTCCGTGACGTTGAGCGTGATGCCGTAATCGCCGAGCACGGTACGCACGCCGCCCATATCACCGAGAAGGTTGTTGCGTGAGTCGGAGAAAAGATTGGCCAGAAAACCGGGTTCGCTCGCCCCCGGCGTAGCAGGACCTGCCTGGGCGGCCGCCCTGTCGGGCGCGGCGAGGGCGCAGACGGAGAAGAGGCCGGCGCCCAGAAGCACGCGGGCGACTGTGCCGCCGTTCATCGCGAACCGGTCCGTGGTGACGGTCATTCGTGGGGGCCTTTCATCATTCCGGTCACGGTCTCCTTCATAAACGCAATTGCGACTTACTCGCATTAACAACAAACTCCCTCTCACCGTCAAGAGCGCATCCTGGACTCCACCCCATTTGTCTCCACCAACACGCGGTTTCCTGATTTCCCGCGCCATCCCCGAACAGCACTCTCCGGGGGGCACCCTTTGAAAGAGCGGGTTTGCGGGAAGGGCTTCCGCTGTCTTTTCGACCAGTTGCCTGACGCAAGATATGATATATTATAACATTCGGCTTGACGCGAGGGCATTATGTTATAGCGTTCCTCCCATCAAGCAGTGTGTTGGCCAGGCGGAGATAAAAATGAGACTGTGCTATGATTCGATTTTCAGAAATTCCCTAAGGCAGGGGAGCTCCCAGCGTTTTCAGCGGGAACGGGCGATCAGCATCATAGTGGCCGCGCTTGTCATGACCACGCTTGGCTATGGCCGCGCTCTCGCCGCCGGGACGATCATCCGAGCCGTCGGTGTCGAGAACGAGTATGCGGATGTCATTTCCCAGATCGGCGGGCGCGATGTCCAGGTTACCGCGATCGAGACCGACCCCAACACCGATCCGCATACGTTCGAGGTAAGCCCCAAGGTCGCACAGGAGATCGCTGCCTCCAGCCTCATCGTCAAGAACGGGCTGGGCTATGATTCCTGGGCCGACAGGATCATCGCCGCTGCGCCGAACGGCAAACGCCAGGTGATCGACGCTCAGCGGCTTCTGGGCCTGCCGGACAGCACGCCCAATCCGCACCTGTGGTACGATCCCAAAACGATGCCGGTGATCGCGAAGGCGGTGGCCGCCGGCCTTTCCGCGCTCGACCCGGCGGAGGCCGCATATTTCGACGCCAATGAAACGAAGTTTGACGAATCGCTAAAGCCCTGGCGCGCTTCCATCGCATCGTTCAAGGCGCGCTATGGGGGCACGAAGATCGCCGTGACCGAACCGGTCGCCGATTATATGCTTCAGGCTGCCGGTTGCGATATTGCAACACCTTTCAGCCTCCAGGCAGCGATCATGAACGGCACCGACCCTTCCCCGCAGGATGTGACCACCCAGAATACGTTTTTCAGCGCACATCAGGTGCGGGTGTTCGTCTATAACCAGCAGGTGACGGATTCCCTCACCCAATCCTTCCTCAACCTCGCCAAGAAGAACGGGATTCCCGTGGTCGGCGTCTATGAGACGATGCCGAGCGGCTATCATTATCAGTCCTGGATGGTGGCGGAGGTCGAAGCCTTGCGCAAAGCGGTCGCCGACAAGGTATCGACGGAGACGCTCCAGGCGGGAAGCCGGCAATGAGGCATCAGAGGGACGAGGTGCTCGCGGTTGAGCGGCTGAGCGTCTCGTTCCCCGGCCGAGTGGTCCTCGATGGGGTGAGCTTCACCCTGCGCGCCGGTGAGTTCTGCGGCCTCATCGGAACGAACGGCTCCGGCAAGACCACGCTTCTGCGCACGATCCTCGGGTTTCTCTCACCTGACTCGGGCAGGCTCAGAACCGGCCGCTCGATCGGCTATGTGCCGCAGAAAATCTCTCTCGATCCCGCCATGCCGCTGCGCGCGCGCGATGTTGTTGCACTTGGCCTCGATGGGCATCGGCTCGGCCTGCCGCTCCCCTCGCGGGAACGCCGTAGACGTGTCGATGAGATGCTCGAATTCGTCGCCGCCGAAAGTTTCGCTGATCAGCGGATCGGCAATCTCTCCGGCGGACAGCAGCAGCGGATTCTGATCGCCCATGCGCTGGTCCGCCGTCCCCGGCTTCTGTTGCTCGACGAGCCTCTGGCCAATCTCGACATGCGTGGTACTGCCGAGATTGTGGCTTTGCTGCGCCAGCTTTCCACAGCACACGGAATCACGGTTCTGCTTTCCTCTCATGATATGAATCCGCTGCTTCCCGT
>DASZQO010000132.1:0-9294 GCA_035549615.1 Acetobacteraceae bacterium | reverse complement strand
GATCAAGGGAAAGGTGCGGATGGATGGCAAGGCGCTCGCTTTGTCCTCGCCGCATGCGGCGATCGCCGCAGGGCTGGTGCTGGTGCCGGGCGATCGTCGCGGCGAAGCGCTGTTTCCGCCCCATTCCGTGCGCGAGAACATCACCCTGCCCCATCTGCCGGGTCTGGCACGCGGCGGGCTGATCTTCGGCGCGACAGAGCGGCGCTGCGCCGAAGCGGCGATCGGACGCCTTGCCATCCGCACGCCATCCGCCGAGCAGCCAGTGGCCTTCCTCAGCGGCGGAAACCAGCAGAAGGTCGTACTCGCGCGCTGGCAGATCGGTGAACCCAGTGTGCTCGTGTTCGAAGAGCCGACCCAGGGGGTCGATGTCGGCACACGGGTACAGATCTATCGCCTGATCCGGGGTCTCGCGGATGCGGGGGCCGCAGTGATCCTCCTTACCTCCGATCTTATCGAGCTCCTCGGTCTTTCTGACGAAATCGTGGTGCTCTCGCGCGGGCAGATCGTCGATCGGATGACGGCGGCAGAGGCGAGCGAGGAGCGTGTGATTGGCGCAGCCGTGCGCGCCACCGCCGAGCAGAGCAGAGCGCCATCGCGCGAACGCGATACGGGCCCCGATGTGCGGTATTTCGCGCGGTATCTCGGCCCGACGATGCTGGGCGGACTGCTCGCCGTGATGGTGGGCCTTGCCACCTGGCGTTCTCCCTATTTCCTGACGGCGCGCAACCTCACCGATCTGGCAACACAGCTGGCGCCGCTCGCCATCGCATCCTTGGGTCAGATGGCCGTGATCCTGCTGGGCGGAATCGATCTCGCCGTGGGGCCCACGATCAGTCTCGTCACCGGCATTGCCTCCTGGACCATCGTCAGCAACGGGGTTGGCCCCATAACCGCGGGCATCATGCTTGCCCTGGCCACGGGCGTTGCGGTTGGCGGAGTGAACGCGTTTCTTATCGTTTGGCTGGGGCTTTCCGACCTGATCGCCACCTTGGCGAGCTATTCGTTCGTTTTCGGGCTCGCGCTTATCGTGCGCCCAAGCCCGGGCGGCGAGATTGGCGATCGGTTCCTGAGCCTGGCGTCCGCCGCCTTTGGCGGCATCCCGGTGATCACCCTGTTGACGCTCGGTCTCTACATCGCCGCCGAGTGTCTGCTTTCCCGCGGACGGATCGGAGCCAGGCTTTACGCCACGGGATCGCGCGCCGAGGCTGGCTTTGCCGCCGGGCTCAATATCGCCCGCATCAGAATCGCCGCCTATCTCTTCTGTGGACTCATGGCGGCGATCGCCGGGCTGCTGGTGGCTGCCGAGATCGGCAGCGGCGATCCGCAAGCGGGCACCCCCTTCACGCTGACCTCGATCACCGCGGTCGTGGTCGGCGGGACATCCATTTTTGGCGGCTCCGGGACGGCGCTTGGCACATTGCTCGGCGCGTTGCTGGTAATCGTGCTACAAAACGTTCTCAGTCAGCTGCAGGTCAGCGCCTATACGCAATATGTCTGGACTGGCGTGATCACGCTGATCGCCGTGGCGCTCTATGCCTGGCGTGGCCGGCGAGGGGAGGGAATAGCATGACGCCAGAGATTACCCTTGTGGTGCCGGCCAAGAACAAGCTGGGCGAAGGTCCGGTATGGTGCACGCGTGAGCAGGCGCTCTATTGGGTGGACATCGAAAAAAGCGCTCTTCAGCGTTTCCATCCGGAGAGTGGCGCCGTGCGAAGATGGGATCTGCCGGAGCGGATCGGCTCGCTCGCGCTCCGTGAATCAGGTGGTGCGGTGCTCGCCCTGGCGTCGGGGTTTGCGTTTTTTGATTTCGCGAGCGGGACGCTAGAGCGCCTCGCCGCGCCAGAGAAGGACAATTCGCGCAATCGATTCAATGACGGCAAATGCGACCGTGCCGGACGGTTCTGGGCGGGAACGATGGACGATCGCCTGAGCGAGCACACGGGAGCTCTCTACCGGCTCGACCCCGATCTCGCTTGTCACCGTATGGCAAGGGGAATTGGCATTCCGAACAGCATCGCCTGGAGCCCGGACGATCGCGTGTTTTATTTCGCCGATTCAATGGATCGCGTGATCTATGCGTACGATTTCGATCGTGACAGCGGGGCGATCGTCAATCGGCGTGTCTTTTGCACGATGGAGGGTCAGCCCGGGAGCCCGGACGGCTCGACAGTCGATGCCGAGGGGGGCCTCTGGAACGCGCAATGGGATGGGTGGCGCGTGGTGCGCTACGATCCAACTGGCCGCATTGAGCGTATTGTCGAGCTTCCGGTGCAAAAGCCGACAAGCTGCATGTTCGGTGGGCCGGATCTCACGACACTTTATGTTACGTCGGCGATCTGGGATCTCGATGAGAAGGCTCTGGCGCAACAGCCGCTGGCTGGAGGTTTGCTAGCAGTGGAGGTAGGCGTGCGCGGGCTGCCAGAACCGCGCTTTGCAGGCTGAGCGGAGCGGCCTGCGCGGCGTAAGGCCGCCATAGAGCGGAAGCTCGGCCCTCTTCAGGATGGCTGGCGGCTCCCTGAGGAGGATCATTGTGCTGCTTCACGTTCTTGTTTGACTCAAATATATCTTTGCGGTTATACGTTTATTAATAACCAAAAAGTTATTGATTTCCCGTACGCAGGCGCTGAAAGCGTGATGGTTCAGTGAACGAACCATCGACCGAAATACGATCCGTCGTCATTGAGCGCGAATTCCCATTTGCGCCGGAAAAGATCTGGCGTGCCCTCACAGAGCCGCACCTGATCGAAGAGTGGCTCATGAAGAACGACTTCAAGCCAATCGTGGGGCACCGTTTCAACCTTCAAAGGACCTCCACGCCTGATGTGACCATTGTTATCGACTGTCGGGTTCGGGTGGTTGAGCCGGACAAAACGCTGTCCTACACGTGGGTGGCCCGAGGTCTTGAGAGTGTCGTCTCCTGGACTCTCATCCCCACGCGCACGGGAACCCGCCTGCGCATGGAACAATCAGGCTTCCGGCCGGATCAGCAACAGGCCTACCGGGGTGCCAGGGGTGGGTGGCGGCGTTTTATTGCTGTCCTAGAACAGGTGGTGAGGCGGATAGACTGAATCCCACCGGCACAATTCAAACACCAAGAGCGGGATGAGGTGGCCCGTGCTCACCACTCCCGCCGGGGCCGTTGTTTTCTCGCGTGAATCATGCGCCCCTCGGAACCCGCCCTGGCGATGTTCCGGGCCAGCCCTCCTCATAGGCCTTGTGTTGGATTTGGTGCCATCGTAAACGGCCGATGGAAACGGAATGTGTCGTTCAAGCACCAAATCCGCTCCAAATCCCCCCAAGCAGCGACATGGCGCTGGCGGCTGCCCACGGGCCCGCAAGGCTGGTTGAGGAGAGGAAGGAAATGGCATCGAATCTCGGCGCAGAGCCGCAATCGCGGCCCGCTCCCATGTTGGGCGGCGGTTTCTATAATCGGCATGCAAGAGTTCAGGCCAATGGTGGCGCCTTCGGTCTGCCTTTGCTCGCCCACGCGTTCGAGTCCATGAAGCTACACGATCGGCCGCTCGTCATTGCTGATTTCGGATGTGCGCAGGGGCGCAATTCAATGGTGCCGATAGGCTCCGCCGTTCGGGAAATCCGGGCGAGGATTGGGCCTGAAGTTCCCATTTCGGTCGTTCACACCGACCAGCCAGAGAATGACTTCAGATCTCTCTTCACGCTTTTGCGTGACAGCGAAGAAAGCTATTTCCGCTCGGACGCGCTTTTGTTCCCCGCGGCGATCGGCCGTTCCTTCTATGAGCAAATCTTTCCTCCCGCCTCGATCATGTTCGGCTGGAGCGCTTTCGCGGTGCATTGGATGAGCAGCTCTCCGGTCTCCTGCGCCGGCCATGTTTGGACGCGGCTAACGCTGCCGGAGATACGCCAGCGCTTCGCGGATCGCTCCGCCGCTGACTGGCGCCTCTTCCTCTCATATCGGGCGCGGGAGCTCCGCTCGGGCGGAAATCTCGTGGTCGTCCAACCCTGCGTCACGGAGGAACAAGGTTCAGCTTTTCCAACCCTCATGCGATGGGTTCAGGCCGAGCTTGAGACGCTGGCCGCAGAGGGTATCTTGCGAGCGGCGGAACTGGCACGCATGACGATTCTCCAATACGAGCGCCATCCGTCGGAAGCGCGCGCCCCGTTCATCGGCGGGGAATTCATGGGCTTGCGTATAAGAGAAGATTCGGTCAACAGCTTTCCCGACCCGTTTTGGAGCGAATATTTGGCAGAGGGGGACCGCGACGCCCTGGCCGAGCGCTATGTGCATTTCTTCCAGGCGCCGTTCCAGCCTTCCCTGCTGGCCGCGCTCGACAGCGACCGGGACGCCGATTTCCGCCATGTCTTCGCAAGTCGCCTCGAAGCCGGGCTGCGCCAGCGCATTGTCTCCGAGCCGATCTGTCTGCTCACGCCACTGGCGGTCCATGCAATGAGGCTGGAGAAATCATAACGGCTGGGCCTTGCCACACCCTTGGCCCCGGTCGGTTGCGGATTTGCGCCGGTTCCCGGCTCGTCACCCCGACCCGGCCCCTTTCCAAATCCCTCCGCCGGCACAATGTTGCGGCGCATTCATTTCCTTGCCGACCCTGGGCGGCGGAGCCAACGCGGATGCCGAACTATCAGTACGTCTATGTGATGCGCGACCTCACCAAGGCCTATCCCGGTGGGCGGGAGGTCTTTCGTGGCATTACTCTCTCCTTCCTCCCAGGCGTGAAAATCGGCGTGCTCGGCGCCAACGGAGCCGGCAAATCCACCCTGCTCCGCATCATGGCCGGGCTTGATCCCGATTTCGGCGGGGAAGCCTGGGCGGCAGAGGGCGTGCGCGTCGGCTACCTGCCGCAAGAGCCGATGCTCGACCCTGAGCGCACGGTGGGAGAGACTGTGTCCGAAGCCTTTGGCCCGCTCAAGGCGGCGCTCGACCGTTTCAACGCCGTCTCCGAACGCTTCGCCGAGCCACTCGATGACGAGGAGATGAACACCCTCCTCGCCGAGCAGGCGAGCCTTCAGGAGAAGATCGACGCCGAGGATGGCTGGGAGCTCGACCGGCGCGTCGAGATCGCGCTCGATGCGCTCCGCTGTCCGCCCTCCGACCAGAAGGTGGCCACTCTCTCGGGCGGCGAACGGCGGCGCGTCGCCCTCTGCCGTCTGCTGCTCGAAAAGCCGGACCTGCTGCTGCTGGACGAACCCACCAACCATCTCGATGCGGAGAGCGTGGCCTGGCTGGAACGGACGCTGCGCGACTATGCGGGCACCGTCCTCGTCGTCACGCACGATCGCTATTTTCTCGATAATGTCACTGGCTGGATTCTGGAGATCGAGCGCGGACGCGGCATCCCCTTCGAGGGCAATTACTCCTCCTGGCTCGAGCAGAAGCGCGCCCGCCTCCTGCAGGAGGAGAAGGAGGAAAGCGCCCGGGCCCGGGCGCTCGCGGCCGAGCGGGAGTGGATCGCCGCCTCGCCCCGGGCGCGGCAGGCCAAGTCCAAGGCGCGCATCGCCCAGTACGAGGCGATGCGGGCCGCGGCGGAGGCGCGCACGGCGAACGGCGCAGCCGAGATCGTGATCCCGCCTGGGCCGCGGCTCGGCGCCACGGTGATCGAGGCCAAGAACCTCACGAAATCGCTCGGAGACCGTCTGTTGATCGAGAATCTCTCCTTCAGCCTGCCGCCGGGCGGCATCATCGGCGTGATCGGGCCCAATGGCGCCGGCAAGACGACGCTCTTCCGCATGATCGTCGGTGAGGAAAAGCCGGATGACGGCAGCCTCATCCTCGGGGAGAGCGTGCGCCTTGGCTATGTCGATCAGTCCCGTGAATCGCTCGATCCCAACAAGACCGTATGGGAGGAGATCAGCGATGGCGCCGATGTGGTGATGCTGGGCAAGCGCGCGATGCCTTCGCGCGCTTACGCCAGCGCCTTCAATTTCCGCGGCCCCGACCAGCAGAAGCGCGTGGGCGATCTCTCGGGCGGGGAGCGCAACCGCGTGCATCTCGCGAAGATGCTGAAATCCGGCGCCAATGTGATCCTGCTCGATGAGCCCACCAACGATCTCGATGTGGAGACGCTCCGCGCGCTGGAAGAGGCACTGATCGCCTTCGCCGGCTCCGCCGTGGTCGTCAGCCACGATCGCTGGTTCCTCGACCGGCTGGCCACACACATCCTCGCCTTTGAGGGGGATAGCCATGTCGAGTGGTTTGCCGGTAATTTCCAGGATTACGAGGCGGACAAGTGCCGTCGCCTGGGGCCCGAATCGATCGAGCCGCACCGGCTGCGCTATCGGCCGCTTGCGCGTTAGAGCCGATCGCGATCAGAGGGAATCGGCTGATCGCGTGAGGATGCGCGCAAAAACAGACAGAGAGAGCGGTTTGCGTGAGCCAGGGCGACCGCAAATGGCCCCGGGAAATACGGGTCCCGCGCAGCCCGTGGGCTATGTTGCTCAGCCCAACGAGATCGGAGAGATACGGACATGTTCGTCGCGATGAACCGCTTCCGCGTGCTCCCCGGCGCCGAGGAGGAATTCGAGCGCGTTTGGGCCGAACGCGACACCTATCTGCGCGACGTGCCGGGCTTCATCGAATTTCACCTGCTTCGCGGGCCGAGACGCGAAGATCATGCGCTGTACGCGTCGCACTCAATCTGGCGGAGTCGCGAGGATTTCGAAGCCTGGACCCGTTCGGACGCTTTCCGCCGCGCACATCAGAATGCGGGCAGCCGCAAGCCGCTTACGCTCGGGCATCCCGAGTTCGAAGGGTTTGAGGCGATCCAGACCGTGGCACCGCTGCCCGCTTCGTAACGGCCCGGCTCACACCGGCAGACGGATACGCGCGCGCAGGCCGCCGAGCGGACTCTCCTCGAGCAGTATTTCCCCCCCATGGGCACGAACGATATCGCGCGCGATGGCGAGCCCAAGCCCCGTGCCACCCGCAACCCCGCTCTGGAAGGGACGGAACATCTCCTCACGCTGATGGGGCGGGATGCCGGGCCCGTCATCATCCACCGTCACCTGAATGCTGCGAGCGGTAAGCTGGGTCGCGGAGAGCGAAATCCGCCTGGCGTGACGCTGCGCATTATCGACGAGGTTGGTGATGGCGCGGCGCACAGCATCCGGCCGCAAGGCAAGCGTGAGGCTGCCCGGTGTGTCGAGATCCACATCCGCGCCGGTCCGCCGCGCGCCAGCCGCGACTTCCGCCAGCATCCGCGAGAGATCGACCGGGCGCACCTGCTCCGCTCCCTCCCCACGCGCGAAGGCGAGATACCCTTCCACCAGTCGCTCCATCTCCTCGACATCGGCGGTCATTGCACCGACGTCGGGGGCGAGCTCAGGCCGCGGCGGCAGCATCGCGAGCGCGAGCCGAAGACGGGTGAGCGGCGTACGCAGATCATGCGAGACCCCGGCCAGCAGCTCCGTGCGCTGGGCGAGAAAGCGCCGGATGCGCTCCTGCATCCGGTTGAAGGCGGAGGCAGCCCGGCGGACTTCGATCGCGCCCTCGGGCTTGATCGCGCCCTGGTCGCGTCCCATGCCGAACGCCTCCGCCGCCGCCGCAAGACGGCGGATGGCGCGGACCTGATTGCGCATGAAGAGCGAGGCGATGGCGAAGAGCAGCACCGAGGTGCCGACCACCCAGGCAAGGAAGACATAGATCGTCTCGGCGTAGAGGCGCTTGTGCGGCACCGCGATCATCAGTACGCCATCGGGGAGCTGCACACGCAGGATCACCGGTTTCGGATCCGCGGCCCAGACCATGGTGAAGGGGCGATGGACGAGCTGCTCCATCGCCCCCCAGAGGTCATTGTCCGTGGGACCGAGCGCGTTCGGCAACGGCCGTGGCAGAAGTGTCGCCCCTGGCTCAAAGGTCATCGCAAGCTCGAGATTCTCGCGGGCGAAGCGCAGCACCGCCCGCCGGTCCGCCCGATCCGTCCGCTGCTCATAGAGGCGTGCCACCAGCGCCACGTCACCCGCCACTGCGCTGGTCAGCCGCCGAGAGATCAGACTGAGATGGCTGCCATAGAAGATCTGAAGCGTCACTGCCTCGAGCAGGAGAAGCGGCAGCAGAATCATCAAAAGGCTCCGCCCGAGCAGCGAGCGCGGCAGCACCCGGCGTAGCAGCCGTTCGGGCAGTGGCCATGTGATACGCATCAGAGGCCTGGTTTCAATACATAACCGCGCCCACGCACCGTGTGCAGGAAGCGCGGTTCGCGGGGGTCGGCCTCGATCTTGCGGCGCAGCCGTGTCACCTGCACATCGATCGCCCGTTCGCTCGCGTCCTCCATGCCAAGGGCGGCGGCAATCTCCTCGCGCGAAAGCACCTCATTCGGCTTGCGCGCGAGCGCGGTGAGCAGCGCCGCTTCCCCGCCGGTGAGACGGACGGTTCCATCTTCGGTTGTCAGCTCTGCGCGATCGATGTCGAACGAAGCCTGCCCGAGCGGCAGCTTGCCCGCGGGTGGCTCGGCAGGCGCGGTGCGGCGCAGGAGGGCGCGGATCCGCAGCACGAGCTCGCGCGGATCGAAAGGCTTGGGAAGATAATCGTCAGCCCCGGCCTCGAAGCCCGCGACCCGGTCGTCCGGCGCGCCGCGGGCGCTGAGGAGCAGGACCGGCACGTCCTGTGCTCTGTCCCGCTGCAGCGATTCCGCAAGCTCCAGGCCCGACTCTCCCGGCATCATGATGTCAAGCACCATCAGGTCGGGGCGCAGAAAGCCAAGCTTCTCGCGCGCTTCCGCGGCGTTCTCCGCCACGGTTACGCGGAAACCGTGCTCGCCCAGATAGCGCGAGAGCAGCCCGCGCAACCTTGCGTCGTCGTCAACCACCAGAATGTGGGCGTCCTCGGCCACCTCGCTCCGGCTCTTCTCTTCCTCTTCACTCAGGCAGGCCGCGCACGCGGCTCGCGCGCAGCCTGCTCGGCGCCGTCCATATAGGCGCGCGCCAGCTCATTCATGATCCCGCGCATCACCCGGCGGAACCCTTCCACCGCCGCCCCCCCCGCCTCGCGATAGGCGGCGGCAAGGCGCTCTCGCTGCCGCTCGAACAACTGCCGCTCCAACGCCGCTCCGGCCGGCGTGAGCGAAAGCCGCCGCTGCCGCCGATCGGCACGGCCTGGTGTCTGCACGACATAGCCACGGGAGACGAGAAGTGAGAGCACGCGGCCGAGCGATTGCTTGGTGATGCGCAGAATGATCAGGAGCTCGCTCACGCTGATTCCGGGATTGCGGCCGATGAAATGCAGTGCCCGGTGATGCGCGCGGCCAAGCCCCAGCTCTTCGAGAACCAGGTCGGCGGCATTGGTGAAGTCACGATAGGCAAAGAACA
>DASZQO010000131.1:0-2265 GCA_035549615.1 Acetobacteraceae bacterium | reverse complement strand
TGTGCCAAACGTGACGGGCGGAACCGGGTGGTTGCAGACGCGGCTTAGCATTGCCGCTACCGAATTTGACCCGGCTCAGACTCGCGCTCCGGACGTTCTGCGCGGGGGTGCGCGGGCGGGACTTGAGGCAGTAACTGAAGGCTTGAGCTTAAGACTTTACAATGTCTTAGATTTTATCGTATTAAGCAGAAGAAACAGTTTTCCTTTGGTGCATTCCCCGGCTGGTCTATGATCCGAATCGACTCCCCGGGGATGAGTGCCAAGGCGGGGCGCTTGGGGACAAGGCAAAAATCTCAGGCGTATCCTGCCCAGAGCTAGAGATAACCCTACGGAATGCTCAGGTCCGCCGCATCTCCTGGGTCCGTGGGGTTCGGCCGGCCGAGGCGCGGTTTGAGTGGCCTCCTCGTTAGCGCCGCGTTTCGGTCGGCCACCTATTTTCGCTCACAAATCGGGTGATAGGCGTGCCGGGACTGCTCCCTGGCGCTCCCGGTCCAACGCTATGTAGGGCTGGCCCGCGTGAAGCGTTATTTGATCTTCGCTTCCTTGAACTCGACGTGCTTGCGCACAACCGGGTCGTATTTCTTGAACGAGACCTTCTCGGTCTGATTCCGCGGGTTCTTCTTAGTGACGTAATAGTAGCCCGTGCCGGCGCTGCTCACGAGCTTGATCTTCTGGGTGACGGGCTTCGCCATAATATCCTCTGGTCGTCAATCGATCTTGGCCCGCGAACCTACTCACCGGGGCCCGGAAGTCAAGGTGCGGCTCACGTAGGAGAGAAGCTTGTCTTTTTCGGCAGCGTGGCCTCGAACGGCTCGACCGCCTCTTCGGCGGCGTTAGGATCGAAGCCATGCATCAAGAGCGCCCATTGCAGGCCGACCAGACCGCCTTTGATCGGCGGCAGGACGAGAAGGGCAAGAATCACGGTGAGCGGCAGCCAAAGCGCCGCGTGCACCCAGAGCGGCGGGTGATAGGCCATCTCCACCGCGAGGACCAGGCTCACCACCACGTGGCCGACAATCACGATGGTGAAATATGGCGGCGCATCGTCCGCCCGATGATGATGCAACTCCTCGCCGCAAGAGGGGCAAGTATCTGAGACCTTGAGATAGCGGCGGAACATGGGCCCTTCGCCGCATGCCGGGCAGCGAAGCCGCAACCCTCGCGCGATCGAACGGCCGACCGGCCGCTCGCCAGTTGCGCGGCCAGGCTTCGGTTCAGCTGCAGTTCCGGCTATGTCAGTTTCCATGATCGCTTCCATTTGTTACGGTTAAGCCGTCTCTCTGACATTGAACAACCTAGCGGCGTCTGCCCTGCCGGGTGTGGCGTTTGCCTTGAGGCCCTCCGCGAAAGCTCTGCCTCTGGGCGCGTCTTGCCTTGGTGCGTATCTGCCGCCCTTGGCTCAACATTTCGAAGCGCAGTGCGCCCGCGCTCGGAATCGCCTCGACCAACCGCACTTCGACGATATCGCCGAGCTGATAGGCTTCTCCGGAGTCTTCGCCGACAAGCGCCTGATGCGCCTCGTCATGGTAGAAATACTCGCCTCCAATGGTGGAGGCTGGAACAAAACCATCAGCTCCGGTCTCGCTCAAGCGGACAAAAAGCCCACCCCTAACGACGCCGGAAACGCGCGCCTGAAACTGGGCTCCCACACGATCGGCGAGATAGGCGGCAATCAGCCGATCAGCCGTCTCGCGCTCGGCCGCCATGGCGCGGCGCTCCGTCATTGATATGTGGTTTGCGACCTCCTCCAGCAAGGGAAGCTCGGCATCGGGGAGGCCATCTGCGCCAAGATCGAGCGCCCGGATCAGGGCGCGATGCACGATCAGATCCGCATAGCGGCGGATCGGCGAGGTGAAGTGCGCGTAGCGGCGGAGATTGAGGCCGAAATGGCCGAAATTGTTCGGACTGTATTCGGCCTGCGCCTGGCTGCGGAGCACTACTTCCGAGACGAGGTCGGCCACGGGGCGCCCGCGCGTATCGGCGAGGATGCGGTTGAAATGAGAGGGCTTCAGCACGCCGGCCTTCGGCAGCTTGAGGTCGATCGTCTGCAGGAATTCGCCGAGCGCGGCGAGCTTTTCCTTCGAGGGCGCATCATGCACGCGATAGACCAGCGGCGTGCGTTTCGCCTCGAGCGTCTCTGCCGCAGCGACGTTGGCGGCGATCATGAACTCCTCGATCAGCCGGTGCGCGTCGAGACGTGGCGGCGTGATCACGTCCCGCACGCGGCCGCGATCGTCCAGACGTATCTTCCGCTCGGGCAGGTCG
>DASZQO010000130.1:0-19540 GCA_035549615.1 Acetobacteraceae bacterium | reverse complement strand
GACTGGCTTCGGAGCGCCGGCGCCGAGATCAAGGAGGTGAGCCTGCCGCACACGAAATACGCGCTGCCCGCCTATTATATCGTGGCGCCGGCGGAGGCCTCCTCCAACCTCGCCCGCTATGATGGCATTCGCTATGGCCTGCGTGCCGATGGCGAGGATCTGATCGATCTTTATGAGCGCACGCGGGGTGAGGGGTTCGGCGCGGAGGTGAAACGGCGCATCCTCATCGGGACGTATGTTCTCTCCGCTGGCTATTACGACGCCTATTATCTCAAGGCGCAAAAGGTTCGGGCTCTGATCTTCAAGGATTTTTCCAACGCTTTTCAGAATGTGGATGCAATTCTGGCGCCGACCGCGCCTTCTTCCGCCTTTGCGGAAGGCGAGAAGACCGAGGATCCGGTGATGATGTATCTGAACGACATCTTCACCGTGCCCGCCGATCTCGCGGGTGTGCCGGCCCTATCGGTGCCGGCGGGGCTTGATGCGGACGGGCTGCCGCTCGGGTTGCAGGTGATCGGCCCGCCCTTCGGCGAGGAGGTGGTCTTCACGGTGGGGGCGGCACTCGAACGCGCGGCCGGCTTCACGGCGCTGCCCGCGCTTCGCGCCGGGGAGGCCGTGTGATGACCTATCACATCGAAGGCCGTGAGGGGCCGTGGGAAGTCGTCGTCGGGTTGGAAGTTCACGCCCAGGTTATCAGCCGCTCCAAGCTTTTCAGCGGGGCCGCGACCGAATTCGGCGCCGCACCCAACAGCCAGGTGAGCCTGGTGGATGCGGCGTTTCCCGGCATGCTGCCGGTGATCAACCGTGAATGCGTGGCCCAGGCCGTGCGCACGGGGCTGGGGCTTGCGGCCGAGATCCATCTGTGGAGCCGGTTCGATCGGAAGAACTACTTCTATGCCGATCTTCCTGCGGGCTATCAGATCAGCCAGTACGCGCACCCGATCGTCGGCAAGGGGAGCCTCGCGATCGAGCTTGCCGACGGCAGCAGCAAGGAGATCGGCATCACGCGGCTGCATCTCGAGCAGGATGCGGGAAAATCCTTGCACGATCAGCATCCCTCGAAATCCTATATCGACCTCAACCGGGCCGGCGTGCCGCTGATGGAGATCGTGAGCGAGCCCGATCTCCGCAGCCCCGAGGAGGCCGGCGCGTACCTGCGCAAGCTGCGCACGATTCTGCGTTATCTCGGCACCTGCGACGGCAACATGGAGGAAGGCTCGCTCCGCGCCGATGTGAATGTCTCGGTCCGTCATCCTGGCGAGGGGTTGCGCACGCGCTGCGAGGTCAAGAACGTGAATTCCGTGCGCTTCGTCATGCAGGCGGTGGAGGCCGAGGCAAGGCGGCAGGTGCAGGTGTGGGAGAATGGCCGGGAGGTCGAGCAGGAGACGCGGCTTTTCGATCCCGCGCGGGGCGAGACGCGGAGCATGCGGAGCAAGGAGGAGGCGCATGATTACCGCTATTTCCCCGACCCCGATCTCGTGCCGCTGGTGCTCGACGAGGCCTGGATCGCGGAACTGAAGGCGGATTTGCCGGAGCTGCCGGATGCGAAGAAGGCGCGGTTCATGGCAGATTACGGCCTTGCGGCCTATGAGTCCGCGCTGCTCGTGGCGGAGGCCGGAACGGCGGATTATTTCGAGGCGCTGGCCAGGGGACGGCGTGCCAAGACGGTTGCCAACTTCATGCTCGGCGATCTCGCGGCCGCCTTGAACCGCTTGGGCCAGAGCTTTGCCGAGGCTTCGCTTTTCACCGTGGAGACGAGCGCCGCGATTCTCGACATGATCGAGGATGGAACGATCAACGGGCGCATCGCGAAAGACGTGATCGAGGAGATCGAGCGGAGCGGAGAGGGACCGCGCGAAGTTGTCGAGCGTCTCGGGTTGCGCCAGGTGACGGATACCGGGGCGATCGAGCGGGCGGTCGACGAGGTGCTCACGCGCGAGGCGGGAAAGGTCGCGGAATACAAGGCGGGCAAGGAGAAGCTTTTCGGCTTCTTCGTCGGCCAGGTGATGAAGGCGATGGCGGGCAAGGGAAATCCGGCGCTCGTCAACGATGTTCTGAGGAAAAAACTCTCGTGAGGAAACCGGATGCCAATCGAACTCCATGCTTTCGATACGCCGAATGGCCGCAAGATCAGCGTGGCGCTCGAGGAGATGGGCCTGCCATACACGGTGAAAGTGGTCGATATCACCAAGAATCAGCAGTTTGACCCGGCTTTCCTCAAGATCAGCCCGAACAACAAGGTTCCGGCGATCATCGATCCCGACGGCCCGGGCGGAAAGCCAATCAGCGTCTTCGAATCAGGAGCGATTCTCATCTATCTCGGCGCGAAGACCGGAAAGTTCTGGCCTTCCGATCTGCGCGGACAGGTGCCGGTGCTGGAATGGCTGATGTTCCAGATGGGCGGGTTCGGGCCTTTTCCCGGGCAGGTGCACCATTTCCTTCAAGTCGAGAACGAGGCGGATCGGCGCTACGGCCTTGAGCGCTATATGAAGGAGACGCGCCGGCTCTATGCGGTGATGGAGCGGCGGCTTGCGGAAGTTCCTTTCTTTGCCGGAGAGATCTCGATTGCCGATTTCGCGATCCTCGGCTGGGCCTGGCGCCATGAGCGGCACAAGGTTGATTTTGCGGATTTCCCGAATGTTGGCCGCTGGTACGGCGCGATGACCGCGCGGCCGGGCGTGGCGCGGGGCCTTTCGGTGCCGTTGCGCTAAAAGGGAGAGGGAAGAGGCGGGCCCGCTTTGCCGGATCCTTTTGGCGCAACGGCGCCGGAACCCGGATTTTTCATGCCATGAAAATGCCCGATCTGCGCGGCATCTGGCTGGAAAGGCTTGCGAAGGCGCCATGGTGATACCGCCCGGGACCCGGTGGGGACTATTTTCGCGATTGAACCGGAATTCGCGCGAAATGATTGGCTAAATGCTTGCCTGCCGGCCCGGAGGACGCACGCGGAGGGCGCCTGCCGGGACGCCTGCCGCCAAGCATGATAAAACCGAGGAGATGATGTGGGCCGTTCGTCCTCCGAACCGGAACCGAAGCGCGTTTTCGGCGCCTTGGCGAGCGCTCCCCGGGGAGAAACAAAAGACACCGGCTCCCGGTTTGCAAGCTTGAAATTCGGAATGTGGCGACGTCAATGAAGGTGGCAGCGAATTGCACGCCGAAGGCGAGCGCACAAAAACCTGGCTCGTTCTGCCGGAAGGCGCGGTGAGCAAGCCCGTCCCGGCCACGGAGAAGCCCGCCAAATGGCGCATGACGAGACGGCCCTGATGAGGGCGCGATCCGCCTTCCGTGGCGCGCGATGGTTCCTGCGCGGCGTCTTGGCCTGGCTGACATTGAAGCCGGGCAGCCGTCCCCGTCGCAAGGCGGCGCAGATCCTGGCCGGCCTTGCCGAGAGGGTGAAGGCGCACCCGCGGCTTGCGACTCTCGCGCGGCATCTTTTGAGCCATATTCCGGCTTTGCGGGACCGCTTGCAGAGCGGTCTTCGCGCCGAACGCGCGCGCCATCTTTCCTTTGGCCGAGACGACGTCTTCCTTTCCTATACCGCCGGCGGAGAGCTCGATCTTGGGGACGAGAATGAAGAGGTGAGGGAGCTTTATCAGCGGCTCGCCCGGGCGCGCGCGCGGCTCCGCCGAGAAAGCGGAAACGCATGAGGCTGGTGATCGACCTGCAGGCGGCGCAAGGATGCAACAAGGATCGCGGGATCGGCCGCTATGCGCTGGCGCTTGCCGAAGCTCTCCTTGCACAGGCGTCCGGCAATGATGTCTGGCTTGCGCTCAACGATGCGTTTCCCGATACGATCGAGCCGCTTCGCGCCGCGTTCGACAGTTTGCTCCCGCAAGATCGGATCGTCGTCTGGAAGGCGCCGGGGCGCGTTGCCGGCATCATGCCAGCCAATGACTGGCGCCGGCAGTGCGGCGAAATTCTCCGCGAATCGTTTCTCGCAAGCCTCGAACCAGATCTCATTCATGTGCCGAGTCTTTTTGAAGGATTCATCGATGATGCGGTTACCTCGGTGGGTCATGTCACCGAGGGAAGACGAACCAGTGTCACGATCCATGACCTGATCCCGCTCGCTCACCGAGAGCGCTATCTTGCCGACCCGGCCATAGATGCCGCCTATCAGCGCAAAATCCTCGGCGTAAGGCGTGCGGGCCTGTGGCTTGCGGTATCGGAATGGTCCCGTCGGGAGGCGATCGAGCGGCTCGATCTTCCCGCGGAGAAGGTCGTGGTTGTTCCCAATGCCGCGGCTTCCCGCTTCCGGCCGAGGCGATATGGCGAGACGGACGCAGAGGCGGTCCGGCAACGGTACGGGCTTGCGCGCGAATTCGTCATGTATACCGGCGGGATGGAGTGGCGGAAGAATGTCGAAGGCCTGATCGGGGCCTATGCCAGGCTGCCTCTGGCGATCCGTGCCGGGTGCCAGCTCGCCATCGTCTGCTCCGCAGATCCGAAGGAAGAGGTGGCCCTGCGACAGCGCGCCGCGCAGATCGGGCTTGCGCCGCATGAACTTGTTCTCACCGGGTTTGTTCCCGACGAGGATCTGGTGGCGCTCTACAATCTGTGCGCGGTTTTCTGCTTTCCCTCCCTGCATGAGGGATTCGGTCTTCCCGCCCTCGAGGCCATGCAGTGTGGCGCGCCGACGATTGGCGCGAGGAGTTCGAGCATTCCCGAGGTCATCGGACGGGCGGATGCCCTCTTCGACCCGCGTGATGAAGACGATATGGCGGGAAAGCTCCATCAGGTTCTGACCGATGCCGCGTACCGGCAGAGCCTCGCGGAGCACGGACTGCAGCAGGCCAAGGAATATAGCTGGCAGGAAAGTGCCGCGCGCGCCTGGGCCGCCTTTGAGGCGCACCATGCAGAGATGCCCCCGCGCGGAGGGCGGGCGCGGGCAGAGGCGGGAGGAAAACGCCCGCGGCTCGCCTACATATCCCCCCTTCCGCCTGAACGAAGCGGCATTTCCGATTATAGCGCGGAGCTTTTGCCAGAGCTCGTCCGCCATTACGATATCGATGTCATTGTTTCCCGCCCGCCGGTGGCGGAGCCCTGGATCGCGGCGAACTGCGCTGTGCGCGATGTCGGCTGGTTCGACAGGAACGCTCATCTCTATGATCGTATTCTTTATCACTTCGGAAATTCCGAATTCCACCGGCATATGTTTGATCTGATCCGGCGTCATCCGGGGATTGTCATGCTGCATGATTTCTATCTCAGCGGAATCATTGCGCATATGGATCTTCATGATGGAAGGACAGGATACTGGGCGCGCGCGCTTTACCGATCACACGGGTACCATGCGGTTCAGGAACGCTATCGTGCCGCGGATCCGGCCGATATCATCTGGAAATATCCTGCCAACCTGGAGGTGCTGCAGCACGCACTCGGCATCATCGTCCACAGCGAATTTTCCCGCCGCCTGGCGACGCAATATTATGGCGAGGGATTTGCCGAAAACTGGGCGATTGTCCCGCATCTCCGCCGCCTGCCGAGGGATGGATCCCGAAGCGAGGCCCGCCGGATCCTCGGTTTTTCCGAACATGATTTCGTGGTTTGCGCATTCGGCGTCATGGGACCGGCGAAGCTCAACCATCGCCTGCTGCAGGCATGGCTCCAAAGCAGCCTGGCCCAGGCCCCGGAATGCCATCTTGTCTTTGTAGGCGAGGATCCCCCGAAACCCTATGCGGATCAGCTCCGCAGCCTGCTGAACCACTCACCGGCGCCGGCGGTGCGCATCCGCATGACCGGCTTCGCCTCCGGCGAGCGCTATCGGCAGTATCTTGCGGCCGCCGATGCGGCCGTGCAGCTCCGGACCCGCTCGCGCGGGGAAAGCTCGGGGACCGTCCTCGACTGCATGGCTTACAGCCTTCCGACAATCGTCAATGCCCATGGCTCGCTTGCCGATCTGCCGAGGCAATCGCTCGTCATGCTGCCGGATCGTTTCACTGACCAGGAGCTGTTTTCGGCGATCGAAGAGCTGCGCGCAGATCCGGAGGCACGCAAGCGGCTTGGCGCAAGCGCGCATCTCTATGTCAAGGACCATCATTCGCCGCGTCAGGCGGCTGATCAGTATTGGCAAGCTATTGAGCAATTCGCAACCCGTGGCCGCGAGGCCGTGAAAGCGCGCGCTTTCGCGGCGCTGGCGGCCTTCGATCCCGCGCATGGAGACGAACGGGATTGGGTTGTTGCGGCACGGGCAATGTGCCGCGATCTTCCCTGGCGACAGCCGCGGCGGCAGATTTTTGTCGATATTTCGGAACTGGTGCAGCGGGATGTCGGCACCGGCATTCAGAGAGTGGTGCGGAACATTCTGGGCGAGCTGATAGCGCACCCCCCTTCAGGCTATCGTGTGGAGCCGGTCTATGCGACAGTGGAAAGAAGCGGCTATCGCTATGCCCGGGCATTTGCCTTGCAATTTTTCGGCTGCGCGCAGGATTCACTGCAGGACGAAGCCATCATTTTCCACCACGGCGATGTTTTTCTGGGCGTCGACCTGCAACCCCATATCGTACCGCGCCAGGCGGAACGCTTCGCGGAGATGCGGAGGGCTGGAGTCGAAATCCATTTCGTGGTTCACGATCTTCTGCCGATCCTGATGCCTCAGTTCTTTGCCGAGGGCGCGGCGGAGGTGCACGCACGCTGGCTCTCGACCGTGGCGGCCTATGCAGATGGCATCATCTGCGTCTCCCGCACGGTTGCCGAACAGGTTATTCAATGGCTGAATGAAACGGGCCCGCGGCGTCTCCGCCCTTTGCGGATCGGCTGGGCCCATCCAGGGGCGGATATCGAAAAGACCAGGCCCACAAGCGGACTGCCCCAACGGGCCGGCGAGATTCTGGCGGCGCTGAACGCCCGCCCGAGCTTCCTCATGGTGGGTACCATCGAGCCAAGGAAGGGACATGCGCAGGTTCTCGCCGCTTTCGAACGTCTCTGGGCCGGAGGCTCGGCGCAGGGAAGCGATGTCAATCTCGTCATCGTCGGAAAGCGGGGCTGGATGGTGGAGACATTCACCAACGGGCTTCGCGCTCATCCCGAGTGGGAAAGGCGGCTCTTCTGGTTGGAAGGTATCAGCGACGAATACCTCGAAAGACTCTATTCGTCCTGCGCGTGCCTTCTTGCCGCGTCCGAAGGTGAAGGATTTGGCCTCCCATTGATCGAGGCCGCGCGGCACGGACTTCCGATTCTGGCGCGCGATATCCCTGTCTTTCGTGAAGTGGCGGGAGAGCATGCGCATTATTTCCGCGCGGCCACGCCCGAAGCGCTCATGAGCGAGATTCAGGATTGGCTCGCACTGTTCGCGGCGGGTGCTCACGAAAGATCAGAACATTTGCCGTGGCTGACCTGGGCCGAGAGCAGTGAGCGGCTGAAGGCCCTTCTCCTTGGAAGGGGCTGGCATGCGCGCTGGCCCGCCGCGGCCATGAACGAGAACAGACCGTGCGAGACGATGCAAATCTGAGTTGCTTTGCCGGAAGCAGGATGCGACCGCTTTGGTTTATGTATCCCGCTTCAGCCATCTGGCTTCCCGCGGGATTGAGCAACGTCCGAATGTGGAAGATTGCCTCCCGCTGATGCCGGCCCGATCAACAAGCCTGGCGTGCTGACGGCATGGCGCGTTTGCCCAACCGCATTCGCCCAACCGCATTCGCCGACGTATCGCGATTGCTGTCTCGATATGGATATCTGACCGAGTCAGTACCTGGGCGAGGATGCCACGCGATATGCCCAATCCGTGATCCCGACGAACGCAGAATTGCATCGGCGAGGCCGTTGCCGAACGGGTGGCGGCGATGGCCACCGCCATGATCAAGGCGCGTCAATGTAAAGCGTCGGCCGTGATGGTATCTCAATCTCCATTGCCCGGCCGGTATTCAGGGCGGCGACGACGTACTCGGCAATGACGGTTGTGACATATCCATCCCAGGCAGAGGCGCCGACAGAGGTGCCCGAGACGATGGCGCTTACCCAAGCCTGCATCTGGTCACGGTACGCCTGGGCAAAGCGGGGAAGCCAATTTTTTGGGAAGTCGAAGCTTTGGGTGCCAGCGTGGTTGATGAGCGTTCGCGTGGGGGCAGACATCTCGATTGTGCCTTTTGTACCGACCAGCTGGGCATGCACGTGATAGCCATAACCGCTGTTGATGTTCATCTCCGTTGAGACGATTTCGCCCTTGCTGGTGCGCATCACGATCATCAAAAGGCCAGTACCGCCTGCCGGAAACACCTGAGCTGCCGTCATCTCCGAGCCAAGCAGCCAGCGGCTGATGTCGATTTCGTGGACAAAGGCGTTGGTCACCACCATGGGCCCGGTAAACCAGTCCGGCGCGGCAAGGTTGCGGTGGACGTTGTGAAGCACAATGGGCGCACCGATTCTGCCCTCATGGAGAGCCTGCCGCATCTCACCATAACCAGAATCGAAACGACGCATGAAGCCGATCTGAACGAGGCGGCGACCGAACTTCGCCTCTGCCTCAACGATGCGGAGACCGGCCTCTGCCGTCGCGGCGATCGGTTTTTCGCAAAGCACAGGTTTGCCCGCCGCGATCGCGGCCAGGGTGTACTCGGCATGTGTCGCATCCGGTGAAGCGATCACCACCGCCTGCACACAATCGGAAGCAATCAATTCGTGCGGATCGCTGAAAATTCGCGCCCCTTGCGCGGCTGCCGCTGCGCGGGCCGAATCAGCGTCACAGACGGCGGCGAGGTGGGCGCCGCTTGTCTGTTCGCGCAGAATGCGGGCATGGTCCGCGCCCATGACTCCCGCTCCGACAATACCGACTGCCAGGCTCATCACACATTTCTCCAAGTACCGACACGGCTCGAATATTGCATCTCATCCACAAGGCCCTGAATGCGGGCGCCTGCACGGAAGCCTATTGTCGGAGCTGCGACGTTCCACACTGTGTCCAGATTGGCAACGTTATGGAAGATGAGCGGCGCATGCCCGCCGCGCTCATCACCGGGGCACTGATCCTGCCGCACGCAGACACGGCGATTCTGAGCATCTGGCCCCCCAGACCTATTCCGCAGCTTATGTTGCGCGCCATGTCAATTGTCAATTCCGATGGCGGCGAGGTATGGTTGCTACCATGCGTTAAGGGAGGAGACCAAATGACGCAGGCAACGGTCCGACTTACCACGGCTCAAGCCGTGGTGCGATGGCTGACACAGCAGTTCATCGAGATCGACGGCAGCCGCGAGCCTGTCTTCGCCGGTGTCTTCAGTATTTTTGGGCACGGGAACGTGACCTGCCTCTCGGAAGCGCTGGAGCCCGTGCAGGATCGTCTGCCGACATGGCGAGGCCAGAACGAGCAATCCATGGCACTTGCCGCCATCGGTTTCGCGAAGGCGAAGCGTCGGCGGCAGATCATGGTGGCCCTCTCCTCCATTGGCCCCGGGGCGCTGAACATGGTGACGGCGGCGGGCGCGGCGCATGCGAACCGCCTTCCTGTATTGCTTCTGGCCGGCGATACCTTCACGAATCGTCTGCCTGATCCGGTTCTTCAGCAGGTTGAACATTTTGGCAATCCGACGGTGACGGTGAATGACGCCTTCAAGGCGGTGACTCGTTACTGGGACAGAATTGCCCATCCGGCGCAGATCATCTCGTCCCTGCCGCAGGCCGTGGCGACAATGCTCGATCCCGCAGACTGCGGGCCCGCCTTTCTGTCATTGCCGCAGGACACACAGGAAGTTGCGTTCGACTACCCGGAGGTTTTCTTCGAGCCCCGCCTTTGGACCATTCCGCGCCCGCGCCCTGACCGCGTGAAACTGGCCGAGGCAGCGGCGCTTCTGAAAGCGGCGAAGAAGCCGATTCTGATCTCAGGCGGCGGAGTACGCTATTCGCTGGCCGAGCAGACAGTCGCAGAATTCGCGGTCAGGCACGGTATCCCGATCGTGGAGACGATCGCCGGCAAGGGCGGCGTGACCCACTACCATCCGGCCCATGCCGGGCCGATCGGCATTATCGGGTCCACGTCTGCAAATACGCTGGCTGCCGAGGCCGACGTGATCCTTGCCGTCGGCACGCGGCTGCAGGACTTCACCACCGGCTCCTGGACGGCGTTCAGCCCGCGGGCGCAATTCATCTCGATCAACGCTGCCCGCTTCGACGCAGTGAAACACCGCGCGCTGGCCGTGGTGGGCGACGCGCGCGAAACTGTGACGGAGCTTGATGCGGCGCTTGGCGAATGGCGCGCGGAGCCCGCGCACATGGCCCGGGCCCAGGCTCTCTTCAAGGAATGGGATGCGCTGCTCGACAGGCTCCAGATGCCAACCAATACGCCGGTTCCGACTTATGCCCAGGTTGTGCACGCGGTGAACGAGGCAGCGGGTGAGAGGGACACGCTGATCACAGCCGCCGGCGGCCTGCCCGGCGAGGTTGCCAAAGGCTGGCGTGTCAAAGCGCCGAACAGTTTCGACCTCGAGTTCGGCTTCTCCTGCATGGGGTACGAGATTGCGGCGGGCTGGGGCCACGCCATGGCCAATACCGGCCCCGGTGGGCTTGGCGGCACGCCGATCGTGATGGTTGGCGACGGTTCCTATTTGATGATGAACTCCGATATCTATTCAACCGTGTTGACCGGCCACAAGATGATCATTGTTGTCTGTGACAATGGCGGCTTCGCGGTCATCAACCGGCTGCAGCAGTTCAAAGGTGTGCCCGGCTTCAATAATCTCCTTACTGACTGCCGAGTGAGGAACCCCGCAGCCCCCCCTCACGTCAACTTCGCAAAACACGCCGAGGCAATGGGGGCGGCGGCGCGGCATTGTGACAGCCTCGCCGACCTGGTGGCTGCGCTCGAATGGGCGAAGGGCACGGATCGGACCACCGTGCTTTCCATCGCCACCGATGCCTATACCTGGCTGCCGGGCGATGCCGATTGGGATGTCGGGGTGCCGGAGGTCTCCCCGCGTGAATCAGTGCGGAATGCGCGGAAGCAGCAGGAAGAGATCCGCGCGAAGCAGCGCGTCGGAGTATGACGGAGAATGAAAGCAAAACTTGGAATTGCCCCCATCGCCTGGTGGAACGACGATCTCGTGGAACTTTCCGACGACGTGAGCTTGGAGGAATGCCTTCGTCAGGCGAGCGTGGCGGGTTTCACAGGCATGGAGACGGGTCGGCGCTTTCCCATGAATATGGACGAACTCGGACCGATTCTTGCCCGTTATGGCATCTCGGTCTGCGGCGGCTGGTTCTCTGGCCTTCTGCTCGACGGTGACATTGAGAGGGAAAAGGATCGCATACGCGCCCAGATGGATTTCTTCATCGCCGCCGGCGCGCCCTGCATCGTTTATGGTGAAACCGCGCGTTCGATCCAGGGCGTTCGTTCGGCACCGCTGGCCACCAAGACGAAGCTCTCTGAAGAGGAGATCAGGGATTATGGCCGCAAGATGACTGAATTCGGGGAGTGGTGCGCCGAGCAGGGAATGCCTCTCGCCTACCACCACCATATGGCTGCCGCGATCGAGACCGAGACGGAACTCGACCTGCTCATGAAGCACTCAGGCGAGGGCCTGCCGCTTTTGTTTGATGCTGGCCACATGGCCTTTGCCGGCGGCGACGTGCTGCGCGTTATCGATAGGCACCACTCGCGCATCAGCCACGTCCACACCAAAGACGTCCGGATGGGAGTGATCGAGAAGCTCGACCGGAGCAAGGAGAGCTTCCTCGACGCGGTGGTGAAGGGCGCCTTCACTGTGCCAGGAGATGGTTCGCTCGATTTTGTTTCTATAGTAAAACGTCTTGCCTCCTATGGCTACGAGGGGTGGTTCGTGGTCGAAGCGGAACAGGATCCGAAAGTCAGCCCGCCGCTCGACATGGCGAAGAAGGGGCACAAGGAACTTATGCGGGTGATGGCGCTGGCTGGCTATGAGGTGGTGCAGTGACCGGGATGGGGAATAAGGCCTGCGCAATTGCATGCTTGTGATTGCCAAAACCGACATGCGCTGCAGACAGCAAAGCGGCGGAGAAATCACCTTTCCGCCGAGATGGTGAGCATCTCCAAGCCGAGACCGAGATGCCGTCGGTCCTGGCTCTTTCTGTCGAGATCGATCGGGCGTGCCGGGCGCGCGATCCGGAGGCGCAGCATGTTCTCGCCCGGCCGAAGCACGCCTGCAGGGCAGGTCACGCGCGCGTGGGGGGCGTGCTCCCGGATTGCGAAGCGGCCACAGTCCCGGCCGTTGGCGCTGAGCTTGATCACCTGCCTTCGATCCGGCGCAGACGAGAAGGATCGTGCCGCGATGGTGATCGCGAGCGGACCCGCGGGCACGGCGCGTAGGCGGAAGAAGAGGTAGGCCGTCTTCGCATCGGTCCAGCGGCCCCACTCTTCGGGGCCGGAAAATCCATCCCCCACAAATTCACCGCCCGATCCGCCCGTGCCGAACCGATAGCTCCGCCCGAGCACGAGTTCCGGATCATGGCCGAGTTTCGCCGCGTCGCACATGCCATAGCCCACGAGGACGAGCTGCTCCGGCGCGATGCGGGGCCCCAACATCCCATGCTCTACGAGGAAATGGCGCCCGGCGCGGAGATCGTGGCTGACATCATCGCAGGTGGACGGGGTTTTCCAGCTTTGCGGGAAATAGCCGGAGTAGCCGTCCATTGTGCGGATGCCGAGCGCCGATGCCGCCAGCTCGGCATCGATCTGCCCAAATGTCCATAATGTGATGTCCTCGCTTCGCGTCTTGGTGCTGAGAGCGAGCACTGCGCCGGAAGGCAATTGCTTGGGCAGCCGGGCCGCGAGCGCTTCCGCGCGTTCCCGCCAGGCCGCCGGGGCCGATGTGATGGCGCTCACGAACCCGCATTCCAGGATCAGAAACGCGGAGAGAACGAACGCACATGCGCGCCCGGCGGCTTGCCATTCCGCAGTCTTCAATTCTTGCGCCTTGGTGAGATCGTCGATCATCAGCCCGAGCAGCACCGAGGGCGGCAGCATCATCACAAGGATCACGCGACACATGGCACGAATGGCTGAGAAGCCGGGGACCGGGTAGATCAGTCGGTAGATCGTGTGGCCCCGTACATCGATGGTCAGCAGGAAGAAAATCAATATCGTAACGAGCAGGGCCGCAGCCTGTGGCTGGCGCCGGCGTGCTGAAGGTGAGATCAGGAACCAGATTGGCGGGATGATCGCTGAGAGCCCGGGGAAAAGCTGCTGTTCCCACACGGCGGGATAGGGAAAGTCCGAGGAGAGATCCGGCCAGATTCGGGATACGTTGGTGAGAAGGAAGGATCCTGGCCGCGGCAGGAGGGTGGCGACTTCGGGCCAGGAGCGCCCAAATCCGTAAAGCGATTGCACGGCGTGGTAGGGAACCATCACCACGGCGAGAATGATCAGGCCGACGATAAAAACCATCCAGGTTTCCCAACGCGCGGATGGGCGCAAAGCGCGAACCGAGGCGGGAGAGGGAAGCGCCAGGCGGTCACGCCCGACAAGGAGGACCGCCACGGTGTGCGATGCGAGCAGGAGGCAGAGGAAGAGGCCGAGATAGACGCTGGCCGCGAACTGAAGTGCGGCGAAGAGCACGCACGCCGCACCGGCCCTGAGGCTCGCCCGCGTCAGCAGGCGATCGAACGCGACGAAGGCAGGGGGCACCCATAGCCGGTAGATGAGCTGCGCATGACCGAATTGAGCGGTCATCGGCAGCGGGAAGGTGAAGAGGAACGCACCCGCGGCCGCGCCCCAGGCCCGCAGCCCGAGCGCGCGGAGGCTCAGAAAGGTGGCTGCGTAGGTGAGAACGAAACCGGCAACGAACCATGCCCGGAAGGAAGCAAGCTCTCCGGCACCGAGCGCGCGGGCGAGCGCATAGGTTTCGCCATCACCCCAGAACGTGTCCGAGAAATTGGTGACCTTGGGCCAGGGGTAGAAAAACGGCGCGTTCAGGAAGCCGGTCGGCCGCCCATGCAGAAGGGCAGCGAGATTCCGATAGAAGAATTCGAGCACGGCGAGATTGAAGCGCGCATCGCCGAGATCACCGGGCATGGCCTGGCCGGTGATGTAGACCCGCAGCAAGAGGCCTGAACCGAGCCCGAGGAAAAGGATCGCGACGAGCCCATCGATCGGGCGGAGCGAAAGAAACCGTCTCTCGGCAAGCCTGGACGGCGCCGTCACTCTCCGATCGACCACCTTCACCTCGCGGTGGAAACCCTTGCCCCGGGCTTCATCTCCGTGAGGTTCAGACTGGTAAAGACGCCGAAAAGCGCGGTCAAGCCGCTTGGCGGCCCGGCCCCGAAATCAGCGGACAGCCAGTGGGCGGACACGGGATGCGTGCCCGCCCGCCGCCCTCTTCTGGATGGGATGTCTTTGCCACGGCCTCACAGCGCGGCGGTGACGGCCTTGATCTCCGTATAGTTGTGGAACACTTCCTCACCCATCTCGCGGCCCCAGCCGGACTGCTTGTAGCCGCCGAAGGGGAGCGAGGCGTCGAACACGTTATGGCAGTTGATCCAGACCGTGCCCGAGCGGATGCGGTTGGCGAGCTTGTGAGCGGTGCCGCCATCACGGGTCCAGACGCTCGCGGCAAGGCCATAGATCGTGTCATTCGCCTGGGCGGCGATCCTGTCGAGATCGTCGTCATCGAACGGCTGGGCGCAGACCACGGGGCCGAAAATCTCCTCGCGGACGACCTTCATCTCCGGGTTGGTGTTCTCAAGCACCGTTGGGGCGACGAAATAGCCGAGATTGCCAACGCGATTGCCGCCGACCGCCACGCGCGCGCCGGACTGGCGGCCATCCTCGATATAGCTGGTCACGCGGGCGAACTGCTCATCCGAGACGAGCGGGCCCATTTCGGTCTCGGGATCGAGGCCCGGGCCGACCCTGATCTTGCCGGCAATGTCCGCCACCCCGGCCACCACCTTGTCATAGACCGATTTGTGCGCATAAAGCCGCGAGCCCGCGCAGCAGCATTGCCCGTGATTGAAGAAGATCGCGTTGGCCGCGCCGGCAATGGCGAGGTCGAGATCCGCATCCGGGAGGATGATCGCCGGCGATTTGCCACCCAGCTCCAGCGACACCTTTTTCAGATTGCCCGCCGCCGCCTGGACGATCAGCTTGCCCACTTCGGTGGAACCGGTGAAGGCAACCTTGTCGACATCTGGGTGCGCCGCGAGCGCCGCGCCCGCCGTCTCGCCGAAACCGGTCAGGATATTGACGACACCGGCCGGAATGCCGGCCTCCTGGACGAGCTCTGCGAGGCGGAGCGCGCTCAGCGGGGTCTGTTCCGCGGCCTTCAGCACCACGGTGCAGCCGGCGGCAAGCGCCGGGGCGAGCTTCCAGGCCGCCATGAGCAACGGGAAGTTCCAGGGAATGATCTGCCCGACCACGCCCACCGGCTCACGACGGGTGTAGGAAAGATATTCGCCCGGCAGGGAGAGGGCGAGGTTGGAGCCGGTGATCTTGGTCGCCCAGCCCGCCATGTAGCGGAACATATCGACTGCGAGCGGCAGATCGGCCACGCGCGCCACGCTGTAGGGCTTGCCGTTGTCGACGGATTCGAGCTCGGCCAGCTCCTCGAGGTCGCGCTCGATCAGGTCGGCAAGCTGCCAGAGCATTCGGCCACGCTGGGACGGGCTGAGGCTGGACCAGCGCCGTTCGTCAAAGGCGCGCCGAGCGGCGGCGACCGCCAGATCGACATCCTCCTTGTCCGCCTCGGGGACATTGGCGATCACGGTTCCGCTTGCCGGATTGTAAACCGCGAAGCTTTTGCCCGACACGGCGCCGACGAGCTTCCCATCGACCAGCATTTTTGGCGAGCGCCCAAGAAATCCGGACGCATGACGAAGCCTCGGGTCAAGCGCGATCGTGTCCATCTCTCTTTCCTCCTCTTCTTGCGGCGTGCGGTGCGGCCGGCGAGGGGCCGTCCGAGCCTGATCGGGGCGTGAGCCCGCTATATCTAGACACATATAACGGTGCGGAGCCAGTGCCGCGCGCGTCAGCGGCCGGGCCGAGCTTGAGGAACAGGCAAGGTTGATTTCGGGCTTCGAGGCATGTTTGCCTCCCGCCATGGCGGGATCGCGATCGAAAGAAAGCCGCGGCACGAGGACCGCAGACGCGCTCAGCATCCGCATCGATTTGGCGGATGGGGGGCGGGTTGGTCCGGGCAAGATCGCGGTGCTGGAAGAGATTGCCCGCACCGGGTCGATTTCGGCCGCCGGCCGCGCGCTCGGGATGTCCTACCGGCGCACTTGGATGCTGGTGGAAGACCTCAACCTTGCCCTGGGCAAGCCGGTCGTCGAAACGATCGCCGGCGGCGCCGGCGGAGGAGGGTCCCGTTTGACCGAGGCGGGCGAGGCCGTGGTTGCGTGCTATCGGGCGATTGAGGCGGAAAGCACGGTGGTGGCGGGCAGGCATCTCAAGGCGCTGAACCGCGTGTTCGGCCGGAAATGACCGCCTCGTAATGACGGACGGGACGCCGGGCGATCCGGCGGTTCGCGATATTTTTTCCGCTATATTCAAGATGGTATAGCGCCAGAGCGGACGGGGGCGCCGTTTCCAATCTTTTGCCGCTCCGTCGTCAGAGGCTTGTCGCGGCGGGGCCTGGAGCGGGCAGGTCTGTAACCCGCCGGGAGACTTGGACGAACGAGGGGTTCGAGAGGATGGAATAAATTGCCAGCGCCGGACGTCCTTCCGGCGAAGCTGACTGGAAAAGCTCCCGATGCAGGAAAGAGATCGCTTTCCCTCTCTTCGTCGAGACCAAGCTGTTGTGAGGCCCAGCATGACCCGTCACCCGTTTCGCGACCGCTGTGCGATCCTCGGCATTGCTGCGGTTGCGTTGACGCTTTTCCTCACGCTTCCGCCGCCGGTTCGCGCCGAATCCACGCCGGGGAGGATGCCTGCGCCGGCGCTCGACGAGACGCTCAAGGCCGGCTCCGGTTTGCAGACCGCCATATTTTCCGGCGGCTGCTTTTGGGGTGTTCAGGCGGTCTTCGAGCATGTCAAGGGCGTGACGCAGGCCGTCTCCGGCTACACCGGCGGGCATGCCGTCGATCCGAGCTATGAAGAGGTCAGCTCCGGCACCACTGGTGATGCGGAATCGGTGCGCGTGACCTTCGACCCGGCACAGATCAGCTATGGGAAGCTGCTGCAGATTTTCTTCTCGGTGGCGCTCGATCCGACCGAGGTGGGTCATCAGGGGCCGGACTGGGGCTCGCAATATCGCTCCGAGCTGTTCGTGAACGGGGCGGAGCAGGCGCGGATCGCGCACGCCTACGTGGCACAGCTCGAGGCCGCGCATGTCTTCCGCCGCCCGATCGCGACGCGGATCGACCCCGCCGGGTCGTTCTATCCCGCCGAGGCGTACCATCAGGACTTTCTTTTCCATAACCCCGACAATCCCTACATCGTCATCAACGATATGCCGAAGCTTGACAGTCTGAAGGCGCTGTTTCCGGAGAGCTGGCGGGCTAAGCCGGTGCTGGTGAGCAACCCGGATCAGAGAACCTGAGAGTGCTTCCCAAGCGAAGTGACGTGACGGAGCATTGGCGATGACCGCTTTGTTGCTCGCGCTGGCGGCAGGGGTGCTGACGGTGGCGGCCCCCTGCATCCTGCCGGTGCTGCCGATCCTGTTCGGTGTCTCGGTGGGCCAGACGAGCCGGACGCGGCCGGTCTTTATCGCGCTCGGCTTCGTGGTGAGCTTCGCGATCGTCGCCCTGCTGTTCGGCGCCTTCGCGACGAGCCTTGGCGCTTCCCAGGATGTGCTGCGCAGGGTGGCGATCATCCTGCTGCTGATCTTTGGCCTTCTGATGATCTTCCCGCGGCCCTTCGAATTGTTGACGGCGCGCATGCACGGCCTCGTCAATCGTGCCCATGAGGTCGGGCAAAATGCCGGCGGCGGCAATTGGGGAGGATTCGTGCTGGGAACGACGCTCGGGATCGTCTGGACACCCTGCGCGGGGCCGGTTCTCGGCTCGATCCTGACCGTCGTCGCGACCTCCCACCGGCTCGCCTGGTCGGGACTGCTCCTCCTCGCCTACGCGATCGGCGCCGGGCTCCCGATGCTGGGCATTGCCTATGGCGGGCAGTACGTGACGACGCATGTGCAGCGCATCGCCCGCTACTCCCATCGCCTCCAGCAGGGTTTCGGGGTCGTGGTGATCCTGGTCGCGGTCGGGCTCTACTACCAGTACGACACGGTGGTGACAGCCTGGCTTTCGCAGTTCTATCCCAACGCCAATGTAGGATTGTGACGATGCTTGCTCTGACCCGCCGTTCCGCCGTGCTGAGCGCTGTCGCCGCCGCGATGCTTCCGGGCGCCGAGGCGCAAGCACAGGCGCCGCATTTCTCCAACTATGGCCGCGCGCCCGAGTTCGTCGGGATTTCGCACTGGCTGAACTCCCCGCCGCTGACCATGGCCGGTCTGCGCGGCAAGGTTGTGCTGATCGATTTCTGGACCTATTCCTGCATCAATTGCCTGCGCACGCTTCCCTATGTCACGCGATGGTACAATACATACAAGGACAAGGGCTTCGTGGTCGTCGGCGTGCACACGCCCGAATTCGCGTTCGAGCATCTCACCGCCAATGTGCAGAGAGCCATCAAGCGGTTCGGCATTCACTACCCGGTGGCGCAGGACAATTCCTACGCGACATGGCAAGCCTATTCGAACGAGTATTGGCCGGCCGAGTACCTGATAAACCAGAAGGGCGAGATCGTGCTCGAGCATTTCGGAGAGGGGCGCTATTCCGAGATGGAGAACGCCATCCGCTCCCTGCTCTCGCTCAATGCGGCGATGCCGGCCGATAACGGGATGAATCTCTCGGGGATCGGCTCACCGGAGATGTATTTCGGGCTCGCGCGCGTCGCCATGCTCGGAAGTCCCGAGCCGCCGCGTCCCGGCGAAGCGGACTACACAGCCCCCGCCCATCTTCCGCTCAACCAATTCGCGCTTGTCGGGACCTGGAATCTTTCGGACGAGAAGGCGACGCTGGCCAAGGATGGCGGTTCCGTGCAGCTTCACTTTCATTCGGCCAAGGTTTACATGGTGGCGAGCAGCCCGACGCCGGTGACGCTGGGCATTTCCGTGGACGGCAAGCCCCAGAAGCCGGTTACGGTGCAGCAGAGCCAGCTCTATACGCTCTTCAACAGCGACGACTATAGCGACCATATGCTGACCGTGACCGTGCCCAAGGCCGGGTTTCAGGCTTTCACGTTCACGTTTGGATAAAGCGCGATCACCGACGGCGAGCTCACCGTCGGTCTCAATCACGCGAGGAAACAATGACCGGGGCGGGACGCGGGCGCGTGAGCGGTCCCATCCCGCGCTCGGCCGAGTTTGACCGATCAGGCCTGGCTGTCGGCGGATTTCAGAAAACGCTCAAAGGAGTCCGCATAGTCCGCATGCCAGCGTGAGAGGGCGGGACGGTTTTCTATGATATCCTGCGCGGCCCAGAGGATTCTTCTGTTGTCGATCTGCCGTGTCACCTCGTTGTCGGGGCAGAGAATGTAGAAATCACCCTGATTCATCCCCTCGATCAGCATGTTCACGACCTGATCGGGCATCCAGGCCCCAGGCGGCTTCTCCGTCTGCCCGCGGCGCGTCATGCCGGT
>DASZQO010000129.1:0-12888 GCA_035549615.1 Acetobacteraceae bacterium | reverse complement strand
ATTGATCCCGGCATAGGACATCGAGCCCGGATCGGTGCCGAGCTTCATGAGGTCCATCATCATCTGCAGCGCCGCCACACCCGCCTCCGAATTGAAGACGGGCTTGCCATCCGGGCCGTACATCGTTCCGCCGGCCTGCTGGAGGAAGCACATCCAGTAGGAGGCCGTGCCGCCGATGCCCGCGGAATCACCGTAATCGAGCACCCAGCCATAGCGGCCGTCCCGCGTCAGCTCCTTCGTATAGCGCTTGAGATCGTCCCAGCTCTTCGGCGGTTCCTTCAATCCTGCGATTTCGAAATGCTCGGTATTGTAAAAAAGCGTCAGCAGCGAAAGAGTGAAGACGGCGCCATAGCGCTTGCCATCCCAGGTCACCGTCTTGAAGCTGGAGGCCGGCATGTCCGCCACCGTCGAAGCCGGCAGCCTGTCGGCATAGGGGACGATGAAATCGATGAATTCCGGAACCCATGCGCACATATAGACCACGTCCCATTCGGACGTGCCGGAGGCGAACGCCGTCGCCATGCGGTCATGCAGTTGCGGCCACGCCAGCAGCTCGTATTTCACCTTCGCATTGTTGGCCTGCTGCCAGGCGGCGAACGCCGCCTCGCCGAACTTGGCCGCGCCGGGCGGCGATGGATCGGGCGGCAGCGGCGCAAAGACGTCGAGCATTGTCTCCGCCGCCCGCGCCGGCCTCGATGCGAGGCCGGAAAGGCTGCCGATCGCGGCGGCACCCGCCGCGCCCTGCAGCAATGCGCGCCGGGGGAAAAGAGGGGTGATGTCGTCTCTCATGGCGATCTCCTGTGCCGTTTCCTGGCTTCATTCCCAAAGGGTCATTCCCAAGGGATCCTTCCCTGTGAGGATCATTCCGTCTTCGGCGTACGGCGTGTTGGCGCCCCAGGGTGGGGGAGCGGTTTTCCACCGTCAAGATATTTTGTTAAAATAACTAACTTGAAGCGGAGTCGCCGATGCGAATGCGGGCTACAAATGTTAGCCATGGCAAACTCGTCAATCTCTGGGTCGTCTTCGAGAGTATCCGGCTCCATGGGCCGCTCTCCCGCTCCGACATTGCGCGCCTCACCACGCTCTCCAAGCCGAGCGTCTCAAGCCTTGTGGACGAGCTCGACGCCATGGGCCTCATTCGCGAGGGCGCGGTGCGCACGGGCGCGGTCGGCAAGCCTTCAACCCCGCTCGACCTCAATCCGGAAGGCGCCTTCACCGTCGGTCTGCATCTCGATCATGGCCGCGCCACCGCCGTCCTGACCGACCTCGTCGGCTCCGTACGGCAGCGCCGGACCTGGCCGCTCGAGACAAGCGACGTCACCGGCACGGTCGATGAGATCGCCCGCCACGTGGAGGCTTTTTACGAAGAATCAGGAATCGCCCGGTCGCGCCTGATGGGGGTCGGGCTGGTCATGCCGGGGCCTTTCGGGGTTGCCGGGCTCTGGCCCACCCGCATGCCCGGCTGGGATGGGCTCACCGTCCGCCCGATGCTCGAGGCGCGGCTCGCGCTTCCGGTCATGCTCGCCAATGACGGCACCGGGGCCGCGATGGCCGAGTGGCGGTTCGGCGAAGCGCGGCGGCATGAGAATTTCGTCTATGTCTTCATCGGCAACGGCATCGGCACCGGCCTCGTCGTGAATGGACAGATCATGGGGGGTGCTGCCGGCAATGCCGGGGAGATCGCGCATATCGTCGTTCGGCCTGGCGGCCATCCTTGCATCTGCGGCAAGCAGGGTTGTCTTGAGACCTATGTCTCTCTCGATTCTGCGCTGCACCATCTCGCGCGCCACGGCATCACCCTCACATCGATGGAGGCGTTCGAGCATTTCGTGAAACCGGGTGATCCTCTCATCGAGACATGGATCGCGGAGGCCATCGAGCCGCTGCGAATGGGCATCACGATCGTCGAGAACATGTTCGATCCTGAGAGCGTCTATCTCGGTGGTGACTTTCCGGGCTGGCTCCTCGATCTGTTCATGGAGCGGATCCAGCCTTTGCCGATCGCCGTTACCTGCAACCGTCCGGCCGCCCAGCGGCTGCGCCGCGCCGCCCTCGGCCAGGACGCGGCGGCAATCGGCGCCGCCGCCCTCGCCGTCTCGGCCGCGCTCAACCCCGATTATCTGGAGCGATCGCAGCCCCGGTGATCAGCCAAGATCCGCAAGGACGCGGCGGACCGCCCGTTCCGCTGCGCTGCCAGGACGTCACATTTTGTATATTCCCATCCGGAACGATTCGCTAGAAGATCGCCGTACCGATCGCTACCGGGAGTTTTCGATGGGGACGAAATCGTCGAGTGCCTATGCGGCGCTGATGGAATGCATCAGATCCCACGCGCCTGCCGAGCATGGCGTGGCAAACCTGCCGCTCAGCATTTCGCAGACACGCGCTGAAGCGCTTCTGCATGTGGTTCATGATGTCGGCGGCCAACCCGACGGCCCGATCGACAAATCCCTTCACAAGCCTGCGCATTGGGAAAAAAGCACCCACTGCACGGCGGAGTGCCTGGCCTGGCGCGGCCATTGGGTGAGCGAGGAGCGCCGCCGGCGCGAGAACGATCTCGGGGAGACGCTCTATTTCGGCACGCCCTATTACGCCCGATGGCTGCTCGCCGCCGCCAAGATGCTGCTCGACAAGGGCCTGATCACGCCGGATGAGCTGTTCGCCAAGATGGAGCAAGTCCGCGCCCGTGAGGAGATCGCGGCATGAGCCGGTTCAAGATCGGAGACCGGGTCACGGTCCGCGACATTCCCTCCATCTTCCACACCCGCACGCAGGGGTACACGCGCGGGCGCACCGGTGTGGTGGTGGCGCTGCGCCCGGAATGGGTGATCCCGGAGGATGAAGCATGGGGCCGCTATGAAGGCCGCCGCGAGCCCTTCTACATCGTCCGCTTCCGCCAGCAGGATCTCTGGCCGGACTATGGTGGTGCGCCGCTCGACACGCTCGAGACCGAGTTCTCCGAACGCTGGCTCGACCCCTCTTCATAACGATATCGCAACAGGAATCCCGCCATGAGCACGACACACGGGCATCCCGCAGGCCAAACTCCCGGACACGATCATGATCATGCGCCGATCGAGGAGCGCGGCGAAGCGGTCGAATTCGCGATCCTCGAAGCCGCCATCCGCGAGCTCTCGATCGAGAAGGGGCTCTTCTCGGCCGAGGACCATCGCCGCTTCATGGAATGGTACGACAAGGTCGGCCCCACCGGTGGCGCGCGTCTGGTCGCCCGCGCCTGGGTCGATCCGGCGTTCAAGCAACGGCTGCTGGCGGATGGCGTGGCCGCGTGCAAGGAGATCGGGATCGACTGGATGCAGCCCACCGGTGTCGGCACGCCGAGCGACTTCACGTACCTTATCGTCTGCGAGAACACGCCGAAGGTGCACAATGTCATCGTCTGCACCTTGTGCTCCTGCTATCCGCGCCCGCTCCTTGGCATGTCGCCCGCGTGGTACGAGCGCCCAACCTATCGCCGCCGTGTCGTCCGCTGGCCACGCCAGGTCCTCGCCGAGTTCGGCACGATCATTCCGCCGGATGTCGAGGTGCGCGTGCATGATTCGAATCAGAAGACGCGCTACATCGTCCTGCCGATGCGGCCGAGCGGCACCGAAGGCTGGAGCGAGGAGAAGCTTGCCACCATCGTCACGCGCGACACCATGATCGGTGTCGCCCTGCCGAGCGCCGAGTGGACGACCGACTCCACACCCGGCCACGCCTGATCCGGCTTTACCCCCGGAACATGTGTGTCGCGTGGGTGATCGCCGCGCCGGCACGCATCGCCGCCGCCACCAGCGCCGTCTCAGCGAGCTCGGCGTCGGTGGCGCCTGCCTTGCGTGCCTCATCGGTATGGATCTCGATGCAGTAGGGGCACTGGGTCGTCAGGGCCACCGCGAGCGCCATGATCTGCTTCGTCTTGGCATCCAGCGCGCCGGGCGCGAAGGCCGCCTTGTCGAAGGCCCAGAAAGCCTTCATTCCAGCCTCGGCCGCCTTGTCCATGGTCTTGAGCCTGCCGAGATTCTTCATGTCATACATCGCGATTTCCTCCTTCCTGGCAGCGGCGGCTATGCGCGCCGCCGCCGATTGAACGCGGTTGGGCCGGCGCGCGCAATCAGCCCCCTGGCCTCGCTCATCAATCGCGAATCCTCGCAAAAATGGCACGCGCCATTCCGGGGTCAAATCGCGACTTGTTGTTTTTCTTGATGTTTCACGTGAAACATCGGGACATTCGCCGGCCTCCGCGTGTCCCGGCTCAGTGCGTGGAGCGGTGGGCGCGGCGGCTGCGTTTCTGCGCCGGGCCACGGGAGATCAAGTTGAGCGCGGTGCCGACCAGGGCAAGATGAGAAAAGGCCTGCGGGAAATTCCCGACCTGGCGGCCGGCCCGCGGATCATATTCCTCGGCGAGCAGGCCGACATCATTGCGCAGTGAAAGCAGCCGCTCGAACATCGCCCGTGCCTCGCGCATCCGACCCTGCATCGCATAGACATCGGCGAGCCAGAAGCTGCAGGCGAGGAAAACCCCTTCCCCGGGGGGCAGTCCGTCGACGCCGGCTTCGGTGCGATAACGAAGCACGAACCCATCGACGAGAAGCTCCTGCTCGATTGCCGCCACCGTGCCGATCACGCGCGGATCATCGGCGGGCAGAAACCCCACGGCCGGAATCATCAAAAGGCTCGCATCCAGCGCCGAGGAACCATAGCTCTGGGTGAAGCTGTTGCGCTTGGTGTCGAAGCCCTTCTCGCAGATCTCCTTGTGCATGCGCTGGGTAAGCGCGCGCCAGCGTTCGATCGGCGCGGGCAGGCCATAGGTCTCGGCATCACGGACCGCACGGTCGAAGGCAACCCACGCCATCACCTTCGAATGCACGAAGTGGCGCCTTCCGCCGCGCACCTCCCAGATCCCGTCATCCGGCTCCTGCCAGACCTCCTCGAGATGCTCCATCACCTCCCGCTGCAGCGCCCAGGGAGCATGGGAGAGCGGCAATCCGCCCTCGCGCGCGTGGTGCAGCGCATCCATCACCTCGCCATAAACGTCGAGCTGGCGTTGCTCGGCGGCCGCATTGCCGATGCGCACCGGCCGCGCGCCCTGGTAGCCCGGCAGCCAGGCGGCCTCCCACTCGGCCAGCCGCCGCTCGCCGCCGATGCCGTACATGATCTGCACCTGCTCGGGGCTGCCCGCGATCGAGCGGTGTAGCCAATCCCGCCAGGCGGCGGCTTCATCGAAATAGCCCGCTTCCATCAGCGCCACGAGCGTGAGCGTCGCGTCGCGCAGCCAGCAATAGCGATAGTCCCAGTTGCGTGTGCCCCCGAGCTCTTCGGGCAAAGACGTCGTCGGCGCCGCGACCATCCCGCCCGTGGGCTCGTAGGTCAGCGCCTTGAGCGTAAGGAGCGAGCGCCGCACGGGTTCGGTCCATTCGCCGGCCTCACGCATCCGCCGGCTCCAGTGTCGCCAGTGTGCTTCGGTCCGCTCCAGCGCGTGGGTCGCGTCGATGACGATCGGCATCCGGTCGCTGGAGCCGCCATAGGCGAGCACGAAATGGATCGTCTGGCCCTGGCTCACGGTGAATGACGCCCGCGTCGCCATATGCTCGCCGCACAGCCCGACCGGTGCACGCAGCACGAGGCGATGCGGCCCGCCGATCGCGCTGATGCCGCTGCCGTCCTCAAGCTGTGTCACCCATGGGACGGTGCGGCCGTAGTCGAAGCGGATGACGAGGTCGAGCTGCATCGCCACGTGCCCGCGCCGCCCTTCGACGAGGCGAACGAGGGTCGGCTGCGTCGCGCCCCAGGCCAGGAAATCGATCACCGCGGCCGTGCCGGAACGGGTCTCGAACTCGGTCTCGAGCACCAGCGTGTCGTCGCGATAGGCGCGCCGCACGAGCGGTTTGGGATCGACCGGCGCGATCTTGAAACGCCCATGCGAGGCATTGCCAAGCAGAGCCGCGAAACAGGCATCGGAATCGAAGCGCGGCAGGCAGAGCCAATCGATCGAGCCATTGCGGCCGACCAGGGCGGCCGTGCGGCAATCGCCGATCAGCGCATAATCCTCGATCGGCAGCGGTCCTTCAGCGGACTCGGTCATGCGCGGCCTCCGCCCCTGAGCTCCATCCGGCCGATCTGGTGGCGATGCACCTCGTCCGGGCCGTCGAGGATGCGCAGCGACCGCGCAACCCGCCACATCTCGGGCAGGCCGAAATCGTCGGCCATGCCGGCACCGCCGAACATCTGGATCGCCCAGTCGATCACCCGGCAGGCCATGTTCGGCGCCGCGACCTTGATCATCGCAATCTCCTGCCGCGCCGCCTTGGCGCCCGCGACATCCATCTTCCAGGCGGCGTTCAGGACGAGAAGGCGCGCCTGATCGATCAGGATTCGCGCCTCGCCCACACGTTCGATCGTCACCCCCTGCTCGGCGAGCGGCCGACCGAAGGGCGCGCGTTCCCTCGCGCGGCGGCACATCAGCGCGAGCGCCCGTTCGGCGAGCCCGATCACGCGCATGCAATGATGGATGCGGCCCGGCCCGAGCCGTGCCTGGGCAATCTCGAACCCCATGCCTTCGGCACCCAGAAGATTCTCCGCCGGAACGCGCACGCCCTCGAAAAGAATCTCGGCATGGCCGTGCGGCGCGTCATCGGCTCCGAGCACGGGCAGCATCCGCCTGACCGTGATGCCTTGCGCCTCGCGCGGGATCAGGATCATCGATTGCTGGCGATATTTGTCGGGCGCGTCGGGCGCGGTCTTGCCCATGAGGATGATCAGCCGGCAGCGTGGATCGCCGGCGCCCGAGGTCCACCATTTGCGCCCGTCCACCACGTAGGAATCGCCGTCGCGGACGATCCGGGCACGGATGTTCGTCGCGTCCGAGGAGGCGATATCGGGCTCGGTCATCGCGAAACAGGAACGGATCTCGCCGGCGAGGAGGGGGGTGAGCCAGCGCTCCTTCTGCGCGGCGGTCCCAAAACGATCCAGGATCTCCATATTGCCGGTATCCGGGGCGGAGCAGTTGAAGACCTCCGAGGCCCAGGGCACATGGCCCATGATCTCGGCGAGCGGGGCATATTCGTGGTTGGCAAGCCCCCTCCCGTGCGCCGGATTGGGCGAGAAGAGATTCCAGAGCCCCGCCGCGCGCGCGCGCTGCTTCAGCCGCTCGATCACCGGCACGGGCTGCCAGCGATCCGCTGCCCCCGCTCGCTCGGCCTCGTAAACGGGCTCGTTCGGGTAGATTTCCTCGTCCATGAAGGTGGTGAGCCGGGCGCGAAGCGCCTGCACCTTTTCCGTGTAGGAAAAGTCCATCCCTTCGTTTCCCCCCGCCTCCTTCAGACCGACCTATCAGAGCAGGAGCACGCCTGCCGCGATTGTCAGCACCGTGAGCGGCCCGCCCACGAGAAAATAGGTGCCGAACCCGATCTCGACCCGCTGCGCCCGGGCCCGGCTGACCACGATCAGGTTGGCCACCGAGCCAAGAATGGTGAAATTTCCGGCAAGCGTCGAGGCCATGGCCACGACCAGCCAGGCATGACCGGGATCGGGCAGGATCGCGACAAACGGGCGCAGCACCAGCACCGCCGGCACATTGCTTACGATGTTCGAGAGCACTGCCGTGATCAGGCTGAGCACGGGCACATTCGCGAGATGGAGCCCGCCGATCGCCGAAAGCACCGAGCGCGTGAGCACCATCCGCTCAAAGCCGGCGACGACGACAAAGAGCCCGGCGAACATCAGAAGCAGCGTCCAGTCGATCTCGGCATAGATCTTCTCGATCTTGACCCGCCGCGAGAGCAGCAGGACGGCGGCGGCGAGCGCGGCGGCCTTGGCCGGCGCAACGCCGGCAAAGAGCGCCACCATCAGCCCGAGCGTGACGGTGAGCGCCTTGCCCATCACCATGACGTTCGGCCGCGCCGGGGGAAGGCTCGCCGCCAGCCGGCCGCGGCTTAAGAACTCCTTCCGCCAGACAAGCGCGATGAGGGCGAAGGTGAGCATCAGCCCGACCAAGGCGACAGGCGCGAGCGAGGCCGCGAACCGTCCATAGGAGATGCCCGAGAGGCTGCCGATGATCATGTTCTGCGGGTTGCCGGTGATCGTCGCCACGCCGCCGACATTCGCCGCCATCGCGACGGCGAGCAGATAGGGCACCGGGTTGCGCCGGAGGCTCAGCACGAGATCGAGCACCAGGGGGGTGAAGGCGAGGCAGACGGCGTCATTGACGAGGCAGGCCGAAAGCAGGCCCGAAAGCAGCACGACAGCCGCGAGCAGCAGAAGCGGATGATGCGCCCGCGCCGCGGCCCAGGCCGTGAGCAGGCGGAAAAAGCCCGAGAGGCGCAGATTGGCGAGCACGATCATCATCCCGAGCAGGAGGGTGATCGTGTTCATGTCGATGGCCCGGTAGGCGTCCGGCAGGGTGAGCGCACCCGCCGCGACCATCAGGGCGGCGCCGAGAAAGGCCGCGCCGGCGCGGTCGAGCCGGAAGCCCGGCAGCCGGCCGAGCGCGATCACCGCGTAGGTGGCCGCGAAGATGACGATGCTCGCGGCGCGGCGCGCCGTCTCTGCTTCCTTCACTCTGGCAAGGCCTTGCTCCTCCCCCCGATCCTGCCGAAGGCGCCCCCCGCTGACCAGAGAGGCGGCGAGAGGGCCCGCCAAAAGCCATCAGGAACACATTCTTACCAAATGCCTGGTTGCCACGATGCGAAAGACCATGTCTCTATGCGCCTGCCGTACTGGCTTGGCGCCGGCCTCCCCGTTTGAGTGGTACGACGCCGCATCTGCGTACCAGTCTGTCCGTCTGTTCACATCAGGAGACTCGGATCATGGGGGAAGGGGACTGTCGCGGATGGCGTGCTTCGTCCGGCAAGGCGGGACGCTGAGCGATGGACGCCGCTTTGCGAGATGCCGCCCGGCCGAAAGCCTTCTGGTGGCTCCGGGTTCACTCTTCCCAACCGCTCTCGTTCTTCGAGTTCTGGCCCGGCTGGCTCTTTTACGCGCCGATTGTTCTGCAATGGCTGGTGCTGGGCGTGCGCTACGGCTCCCCGCTTCTGCCCACCGCCGCCAATCCGCGGATCGAAGCCGGCGGACTTTGCGGGGAATCGAAAACGTCGATTCTCAATCAGGTGGAGGGCGAGGCGCGGGAGTGGATCGCCCCGTACACGACCCTGATCACCGATGCCGAGCCGGCGCGCGACCTGCCGGAAGCCGAGGCGGCGCTGGCTCGGGCCGGGCTCTCCTACCCTCTCGTCGGCAAGCCCGATATCGGCTGCAACGGCACCGGCGTGCGCTTGATCGAGAATCGCGCCGGTCTTGCCCGCTTCCTGGCCGACTATCCGCGCGGCGTGAAGGTGATTTTCCAGCAATTCGTGCCCTATGAGGGCGAGGCGGGCATTTTCTATGTCCGCCTGCCCGGGGAGAGCGCCGGACGGATCACCTCGCTCACGCTCAAATCGGCGCCGATGGTCATCGGCGACGGCCGCTCAACGCTCAAGGAACTGATCCTGAAAGACCCGCGTGCCGGGCTGGTGCCGCATCTCTATCTCACGCGGCTCAAGGCAAGGCTCAGCGAAGTGCCGGCGACGGGCGAGGCCGTGCGGCTGGTCTTCGTCGGCAACCACTGCAAGGGCTCGACCTTCCGCAACGGCACGGGCGAGGTCACCGCCGCCCTGACACAGGTGGTCGATTCCATCGCCCGGGCGATCCCGGAATTTCATTTCGGCCGCATCGATGTGCGCTTCGCCTCGCTCGCCGAGCTTCGCCGCGGACAGAGCTTCCGCATCATCGAGATCAACGGCGCGGGCTCCGAGGCGACGCATATCTGGGACCCGAGCACGCGCCTCGTCGATGCCTATGCCGCCCAGTTCTTCCACTATCACGCGGCTTTCGTGATCGGCCGGGCCAATCGGTCACGCGGGCACCGCCCGCTCGGCATCCGCGAGACGCTCCGCCTCTGGCGGCGGCAGAAGCGCCTGATGGCTTCCTACCCGATGAACGACTAGGCCAAAAAAGCCCCCCGCAGGCCGGATCTTCCAAAGCCCGTCGGGGCCTGGCAGATCGTTGTTTTATCGTTCCGGCCAGCCGGGCGGACGCCGTCAGCCCTCCAACGAAGCGCCAAGCCTCTCAAGCAAGAACCCGGTGCCGTGCTGGCGCGCGCCGGCATCATCATAGCCATCGAGAAAGGCGCCCTGCTCGGTGAGCATGAGCTTCGTCTTCGCGCCCTCCTTCCTGAGCTCCACCGTCGCCAGGGAGACCGAGATTTTCGTCTCGTCCAGATGCATTTCGTAGCTATAGACGAGCCGCTCATTCGGAATGACATCGTGATAGATGGCATCGAAAGTGGAGACCACGCCACTCTTCCATCTTCCCTTCAGCCGCTCCCGTCCGCCGGCGCGCACATCCATCCGACGCTCCAGCAGCTCCCATGAGTCGGGCGGGCCGCTGAACCACCGCGCCTTGGCCGTCTCGTCGGTGAAGGCCTTCCAGATCCGCGCGGGCGGCGCTTCATAAATTCGTTCCAGATGAAAGCTGTCATGAACCACGGAGCGCATGACCGGCTCGGCGCCCGCTTGCATGCGGGCAAGCTCCTCGGCGAGATGATTCAAGGTCTGATCCCAGCCGGAGGACGCCCCTCGGAGCATCCAAAGGCAGGCGGGATCGTGCAGCTTGTACTTCTGCACCACCTCCATCCGTGTTCCGCCCGCTTCGCCGGCAAAAGTCACGAATGTATGGGCGCCGAAAAGCGCATGCGCGGCCGCATCCGTGACCTCCATTTCGATCACCAGCCTTTCGAGGGGCACGATGTCGGTAAAGCGGCCGCGGATCCAATGATCGACCCCTTCGGGGCTGCGCATGCAGATGTCGAACGGGCCGCCGATGCGCAATGCCACCTCGGCCTGCGGGATCGTATAGGTCTCCGGGCAGAACCAGCGCCTGACATGTTCGGTGGCGCTCCACGCCCTGAACACCAGGGCGCGAGGAGCCGGAAAGAAACGAGACAACGTGATCTCGGGCAGATTCATTCCGGATTCGATTTCAGGTGTCCGCTCCATCGTTTCCTTCCTCTCCCTGCAGGATTTTCAGATATTCGCCCAATTGGTCGAGCCTTCGTTCCCACTCCATCCGGCGGGCGCTGATCCATCGTTCGGCCTGGCTGAGCGCAGCCGGTTCGATGGCGCAGGTGCGCACCCGCCCGATCTTCTCCGACCGGACGAGGCCGGCGCTTTCCAGCACCTGAAGGTGCTGCATGGCCGCCGGCAGGGACATGGGGAGCGGGCGGGCGAGATCGCTCACCGAGACGGGCCCATGGCTCAGCCGCTCAACCATTGCCCGGCGCGCGGGATCGGACAGGGCATGAAACAGCCGGTCCAGGCCGGACTGTTGATTAAGCATACGCTTAACTATCATGGCAGCGAAAGTTCAGCAAGTGCCTTAGCAATGGATATTCGGCGACGGCATTCCGACGACGGGCATTCCAATGCGGAGATGCATCGATTTGCCCGGCCGTTCCGCGGTTCGATATCGCGCAGACATCGCCCGGACATCATGGCCGAGATCCCTCGGGGGAGGAGGAGGCATCGATTCGATATCGTTCTGACATGCCTCGGGCGCGGCAATGACGCCCGAGGCCGAAGCACGGACCCATCACCGGAGCAAGCGCATCGCAGGCGCTTTCCGGCGTGGCGCAAAGCGTGCGGGCGGCGGAGGCAGGCATGCCGGTGACGCACCGATCGTCCGGTTGGTGTGTCGTGCGAAACACATATGACGCGAGAAAGCGAAATGTCGGGTGACCGAGCCTTGCACGGGCCGGAAAGACGCCGGGGAAAAGTCCAGCGGGAAAGACGGGAGAGCCCCCGCGCGGAAGGCCCGAACTTCAGCAAGGACACAGTCTTCCCCGCGGCAGTTCTACCCTGGAACGACGCAGATTTCGCGCACGTCCCGGTTCCGATCCCGTTTCGCGGAGCCACGGCGGACCCGCCGGGCGAGACGTCCGGACGATGCTTCCCGGCCTTGCCATCTTCCCGCCCTCCGGGAAAATTGGCGGGAGCGTGCGGCTGCCGATGTCCCGCCGCAATCGCTGGCCGGGGACAGCGGGTCTCGCCGTAGCGGCTTGGTCCGCAAGACAAGGTGGACAGAAGCCTGTATCTTCTGCACTATGTTACGGTCTCGGGGGGGCCACGGGGGATGATAGGGATTTGCGCCGATTGGGCTTTTTCCGCGCCGAAGCGGCACCCGGGATTGGCAACCGCCGGTTACGGTGCACGCCGCGCGACGCTGACTTGATGACCTGACGACATGACCTGACGACAGGGCGAAACCCGATCGCAAAAGGAGACTCCGAATGACACCAGGGTATCTGACGGGCCGCACGGCAGCGGCGGTTCCGGAACGTGTGACGGCCGAACCAGATGGATTGGTGCAAGGGCGGACCGGCGTGCGCCTTGCCCGCCGTTCCGCGCTGGCCGCCGGAGCGGGCCTGCTCGCCGCCCCCTTCTTCATGCGTGCCGCTCGCGCCGAGATGGCGATGATCAATGCCGCGCAGTACGATGTCGGCACTGTGCTCGCATCCTATCCCGAGTTCAGCACATTCTTCAGCATTCTGCAGCAATCCGGCCTGTCGGGTGAGGCCCGGGGCGCCCGCAACTTTACCCTGTTCGCGCCGACCAACCGCGCCTTCGCGAAATATCCCAATTACTACCAGACGCTGATTCCGGGCGGCAGCCAGATGTTCCCGAACACGGCAAAGCTCATCCTCTATATCCGCAACCACGTCGTGGCGGGTGAGTATCCGCCGGACTCGTTCGCCGGCAAGAAGACCACCCTGACCGCGATCTCCGGCGCGACAATCACCGTTGATGGCACCGGCTCCGGGGAGCCCGTCGTCACCTACCATCTGCTCAATGGCCAGACGAT
>DASZQO010000128.1:0-5923 GCA_035549615.1 Acetobacteraceae bacterium | reverse complement strand
GCAGGATTGCCGCCGAGCGCGCATCCAGCCCGCCCGGCAGCTTGCTTGCGCCCGGCGCCCCGTTCGTGGCGCCCGAACGCGGCGGAAGGGACTGATCCATCGCCATCTCGTCCGATTCCCTGGGCCGTCACAGGCCCTGCTCTCTCGAGTACCTACCCAGAATCGGTGGTCCGAGGAACAGGGTTCAAGATGCCTCATCGGATGCTTCCGCCGGATGCATCCACCAGTCCGGGCGCGCGGTGCGTGCGGGCGGGTGATCGCGGTGGTATGAGCGCGGAGACATGAGCCAGGCCGGCGCGATGCCGCGCGCGCAGGGAATCGATGACGCTCGAGCAGCTTCGCATCTTCGTCGCGGTGGCCGAGCGTGAGCACCTCACGGAAGGGGCCCGCGCGCTCAACCGCACCCAATCCGCGGTCAGCGCGGCTGTTCGCGCCCTCGAGCGCCAGCATGACACGCCGCTCTTCCATCGCGTCGGCCGCGGCATCGTGCTCACCGAGGCCGGCCGGGTCTTCCTTGCCGAGGCTCGGGCGGTGCTGAGCCGCGCCGCCGCAGCCGAGCGCACGCTGGCGGAACTGGCCGGGCTCAAGCGCGGGCGGCTCACCCTGGAGGCGAGCCAGACGATCGCCAGCTACTGGCTGCCGGAGCGCCTGGTCCGTTTCCGCGCGGCCTTTCCTGACATCGCCCTCAAGGTCCGCATCGGCAATACCGCCCAGGTCGCCCGCGCGGTTGCGGAAGGCGAGGCCGAGCTCGGGCTCGTCGAGGGGGCGGTGGACGATCCGCTCCTGGCCAGCGAGACCGTGGCCCACGACCGGCTGGTGCTGGTCGTCGCGCCCGGCCATCCCTGGGCCGATGGCAGGGCGCTCCGGGCGCCGGATCTGCCCGGCGCGAGCTGGGTGATGCGCGAGCCGGGCTCGGGCACGCGGTCGGTCTTCGAAGCGGCGCTCGCGGCCCACGGTATCGCGCCGGCTTCGCTTCCGGTCGCGCTTGAGCTGCCCTCGAACGAGGCGGTGCGTGGCGCGGTCGAGGCGGGGGCCGGCGCGACGGCGATCTCGGAGCTTGTCGTCGTGCGCGCGCTTGCGGCGGGCACACTCATCCGTGCCGGCTTCGCTCTTCTGGCCCGTGCCTATAACGTGCTCCTCCATCGCGAGCGATTCCCGAGCCGCGCGGTCGAGGCACTCCGCACGATCCTGCGCACGCCGTTGGGAGGGGAGCTCCGAAAGGACGCCAGGCACGCACGAAAAGCGTGAGCGTCCATGGCGAGCGCGCGCTGTGGCGGCGCGGAGCCCGAGAAGTACAAAACGAAAACGGATTGAATGTCAGTTGCTTGAAACCTGCGTCAAATTGGCGCTTCAAGCGGCGGGGCAAGCCGCGCAGTGGCTTGGCGGCGCGGCGGCCGCTGGCTATAAGCCGGCCGGCCCGACGGCGGGTCTGCCGAGACTCAGGTGCAAGCATCGATGATGGTGACGCTGCCCCCCGACTACCGTCCCTCCGAGGACGAAGAGTTCATGAATCCCCTTCAGGTTGAATATTTCCGCCGCAAGCTTCTGAACTGGCGGGCTGATCTGCTCAGAGACGCCGACGGCACGCTGGCCAGCCTCTCCGAAGGCGGAATCCGCGAGCCCGACATCACCGACCGCGCTTCCGTCGAGACCGACCGCGCCCTCGAGCTTCGCACACGCGACCGCGCCCGCAAGCTCATCACCAAAATCGATCAGGCATTGGCGCGGATCGAGAGCGGAATCTACGGCTATTGCGAGGAGAGCGGCGAGCCGATCGGCATCCGGCGGCTCGAGGCGCGGCCGATCGCGACTCTCTCGCTCGAGGCGCAGGAGCGCCATGAGCGCATGGAGCGTGTTCATCGCGACGATTGATGGCCCGCGGCCGGCCCCGCGTCTGTCGGGCCGACATTCTGATGGACGTTCATCCGAGGAGACCGCCGGCGGAAGTGGGGTGGCTTCGCAACCCCAGCGTCTCAGCCCCTCCCCAGGTGAACAACCTTCATAGCTTCGAAATCTCGAGCGCGATGCCCGGAGGTGGACTCACCGCAGGTCTGAATCGTGGGAGAAAACAAATGGCTAGCGTGGAATGCGTGAGCGAAAGCAAACGCATTCCACTCTAGGCCGCCTCCGCGCGGGTGGCGATGCGGGCAAGCTCGGCGAGGAGGGCGCGCGCCGCGGCGAGACGCTGGGCGGGTTCGAGCTCCCGCGCGAGGGCGATCTTGTGGTCGGGACGGAGCCGGACGCCGCTGCGCTGGGTGGCAAGCCAGGCCGCAAGGCCGCCGGGATTGCGGAACTGGTTGGCTCGGAAGCTCAGTACGAGCCCTTTCGGCCCGGCCTCCAGCCGTTCCACTCCCGCCTCACGACAGGCGCGCTTGAGCGCCACCACGGCGAGAAGGTTTTCGACCTCCGCCGGGAGCGGGCCGAAGCGATCGACCAGCTCGGCCGCCATGGCTTCCGATTCGGCGTCCGAGGCAAGCGTGCCAATGCGCCGATAGAGCCCGAGCCGGACCGGGAGATCCGGCACATAAGTCTCGGGGATGAGTACCGGCAGGCCGAGGCTGATGCCGGGGGTCCAGTCCCGGTCGGCGCGGCGCTCCTTGCCTTCGCGCCCGCGCACCTCGGCCACCGCGTCTTCCAGCATCTGCTGATAGAGCTCGATGCCGACCTCCCGGATATGGCCCGACTGCTCCGCGCCGAGGAGGTTGCCGGCGCCGCGAATGTCGAGATCGTGCGAGGCGAGGGTGAAGCCGGCGCCGAGACTGTCGAGCGTTTGCATGACGTCGAGCCGCTTCTGGGCGGTGGCGGAGAGGATCTGGTTCGGCGGCCAGGTGAAATAGGCGTAGCCGCGCTGCTTGCCGCGCCCAACCCGGCCGCGAAGCTGGTAGAGCTGGCCGAGGCCGAACTGATCCGCACGATGGACGATGAGCGTGTTCACCGCCGGCATGTCGAGCCCGCTCTCGATGATGTTGGTCGAGAGCAGAATATCGTAGTGTCCGTCGCTGAATTCGGTCATCACCCGCTCGAGCGCGGTGGGCGCGAGCCGCCCATGCGCCTCGGCGAGCCGCGCCTCGGGCACGATCTCGCGCAGCCGTTCGGCCATGCGCGGGAGGTCCTCAATGCGCGGGACGACGCAGAAAACCTGCCCACCCCGGAACCGTTCGCGCTGAATCGCTTCATGGATGACCAGCGCATCGAAGGGCATGATGAAGGTGCGCACCGCGAGCCGATCGACCGGCGGCGTTGCAATGAGGCTCATCTCGCGCACGCCGGAAAGGGCGAGCTGGAGCGTGCGGGGTATCGGCGTGGCGGTCAGTGTCAGGACATGCACATCGGCGCGCAGGCTTTTCAGCCGCTCCTTGTGGGCGACGCCGAAATGCTGCTCCTCGTCGATCACGAGCAGCCCGAGGGCCGCGAAATGGATGCCCTTGGCGAGCAGCGCATGGGTGCCGACGACGATGTTGACGGCGCCGGAGGCGAGGCCGGCGCGTACCTCCGCCGCTTCCTTCGCCGAGACCATCCGCGAGAGCTGGGCGATCGTCAGGCCAAGGCCGGCGAAGCGGCTTGAGAACGTGCGGTAATGCTGGCGAGAGAGCAGCGTTGTCGGCACGACCACGGCGACCTGCATGCCCGCCATGGCTGCGACATAAGCCGCGCGCAGCGCGACCTCGGTCTTGCCGAAGCCGACATCGCCGCAGATCAGCCGGTCCATCGGCCGGCCGGAGGCGAGGTCTCCCAGCACGTCGGCGATCGCGCGCGACTGGTCCTCCGTCTCGACGAAGGGGAAGCGGGCGCAAAATTCCTCCCAACTGCCTTCGGGCGGGGCGAGCAGCGGCGCCTCGCGCACCTGCCGCTCGGCCGCGAGCGCGATCAGCTCGCGCGCGATATCGCGGATGCGGTTCTGCATCCGCGCTTTGCGGGTCTGCCACCCGGCGCCGCCGAGCTTGTCGAGTGCGGCACCATCCGCCTGGCCGTAGCGCGAGAGAAGCTCGATATTCTCGACCGGCAGGAAGAGCTTCTCGTCCCCGTCATAGATCAGACGCAGGCAGTCGTGCGGCGCCTGATCCACAGCGAGCGTGGCCAGCCCGTCATAGCGGCCGATCCCGTATTCCTGATGGACGACCAGATCGCCGGAGGCGAGCTCGCTGGCCTCGGCGATCAGCTCATCGGCTGATTTGCGCCGCCTTGGGGGACGGCTGATGCGCTCGCCGAGCAGGTCCTGCTCAGCCACGACGACCACATTCTCCGCGGCGAAGCCGCGCTCGAGACCGAGCACGAGCAGGCCCGGCCGGTCGGCGGGGTGTGATGCCATATCGGCCCAGCGCTTGAGGCGCTCGGCACGGGGGAAGCCGTGCTCGGACAGAAGATGGCGAAGCCTTTCGCAGGACCCCTCTGTCCAGGCGGCGAGGACGAATTTTTTGCCCTCCGCCGCCCACCGCGCGGCCGCGGCGGAAAGCTCGGTGAAGGCATTGGAATCGCTGCGGCCACCGGCGCGGGTGAAAAGGGGCCCCGGGCGGGCGCCGGCATCGAGGCCTGGCGCACCGTCCGGCCGCGCATAAGGGCTGAAGGTGAAGACGGGCAGGCCCTCGATCATCGCGGCAAAGCTGGGGCGATCGAGATAGAGAAGCTCGGGCGGCAGCGGGCGATAGGGTGTCTCGCCATCGCGCGGCGGGCTTTGGCGGGCCTCGTAATGATCCGCGATCATTTCGAGCCGCGCGGCCAGCACCTCATCCGCCTGATGATCGAAGCTCACCGCGGCGTTCGGCAGATAGTCGAGCAGCGTTTCGAGCGCGGGGTAGAAGAGCGGCAGCCAGTGCTCCATGCCAGGATGGCGTCGTCCCTCGGAGATCGCGAGATAGATCGCATCGGCGCTCGCGGCGAGGCCGAAGCGTTCGCGCCAGGCGGCGCGGAAGCGGGCGATCGCCACCGCATCGAGCGGGACTTCCGAGACCGGATGAAGCGTGAGAGAGGAGAGCGCGGCGCCGCTGCGCTGGGTTGCCGGGTCGAAGCGGCGGAGGGTTTCGATCTGCTCGCCGAAGAGATCGAGCCGCACCGGCTCCTCGGCGCCGGCGGGGAAGATATCGATGATGCCCCCCCGTATCGCGAATTCGCCAGGCTCCATCACCGTGCCGGCGCGCCCATAGCCATTGGCTTCGAGGAAATGCAGGAGTGCCGCGGAATCGACCGTGCCACCGGCTTTGAGCGCGAGGCTTCGTCCGGTGAAAGCGGCCCGCGGCGGGACGCGCTGGACGAGCGCATTGACAGTGGTGAGCAGGATGCGCGGGCGGGCCGAGGGGAGGGAAGGGGCGGGCCCAAGCAGATTGGCGAGGGTGGCGATGCGCTCGGAAACCAGCTCCGGCTTGGGTGAGACCCGGTCATAGGGAAGGCAGTCCCAGGCCGGAAAGCTCAGCACCTCGATTTCTGGGGCAAAGCAGCCGAGCGCCTCCTTCATCCGCGCCATCCGTGCATCGTCACGGGCGACGTGCAGCAGAGTCCCCTTGTGCTCGGCCCGCCGGCGCGCCAGCAGGAGCGCATCATAACCTTCCGGCGCGCCATAGACGGTGAGGTTGCTCATCATTTCCCTCGGGTTATTTCCCTTGGGCGGCGCGCATCGCGCGCAGCAGGGGTGCGTCATGCTCGGGCGGGATCGGGCGGCGGCCGGAGATCCAGTCCGCGAGGTCTGGGTCCGGCAGCTCGAGCAGAGCTTCGAGCGCGGCGAGAGTCGTCTCGTCCATCCCCCGGATGCGCTGGGCGACGAAGCCGCCGATCAGGAGATCGTTTTCATGCGTGCCGCGGTGCGTGGCGCGGTAGAGCACGCGCCGCCGCCGCGGCTCGAGCGGTGTTGCAGGCTCGGTCATGGGCAGGGGTCCTATAGAGCCCTTCGGGGCCGAAGAAAATCCGCCGATTGCGCCGATCGGCGCGCCGA